>JBGTSH010000246.1:0-16292 GCA_041940405.1 Polyangiaceae bacterium | reverse complement strand
GCCGGCGCGACGCCGGGCGCGACACGCCGGTGCGTCGGGGGCGCGGCCTCCGGCTGATAGGCGGACATCTCGGGGACGGTGCGAGGGCGCTCGCGAAGATGGCTATCGATGAAGTCGTCGACGGCGATCTCTTTTGCCCCCTGCGTGATGACCGCCCGGGAAGAGATGGGAGTGAGACGTGATGGCCAGGGCGGTCGGGACGGGTCGTCCCCCATACGCGATCGATATCAGAGTTCGCACCGTCGGGTGCGAATCAAGCAATCATTTCACTCGACACGCCCAGAGAGCTTGAAGGCGGCGGTCTCCTGCGCAGCCGACTCGTATCCCTGGACCATGACGAAGACCTGCGTCGGCTGATCGAGCGTGAAGCGGACTTCTTCGTTCGAGCCGTCGAGCCAGGGCCGGAAGTCGTAGCTGTCGGTGGTCGGCTGCTGCCCGAAGCGGACGTAGATGTCGGCGTCACCGCCGGGGGCCGTCTGGTCTTCGTGAATGGCGATCACGTACGAGCCCGGCTGGAGCGTCTCTGGATCGAAGTGCTGCTCCTGTCCGCGGCTGACCACGCCTGCCTCGTTCAGCTCCCAGGGCTGCTCGACGCCTGCGGGCGTGAAGACGTTGTCCTCTTCGCCGGTGACGACGACGACCTGCGAACGATCGATGTCGGCGAAGATGTCCTGGTAGGTCAGCGGCTCGTCGACCTTGATCATGCCCTTGATGAGCGCGATCGACGCGCTCGGCATCGAGCTGAAGAACGAGGGCATGACGTTGGTGATCATGTCCATGTACTTCGTGCCGGTCGGGTCGTCGGGGTTGAGCGTGCTGCGCTCCTTCGCGAGGTGACCGTCGACGTAGGCGAACGTGTCGCAGCCGTTCATGAAGAACATCTGGTACTTGCCCGCGCGGAACTCGCCCTTGCGCGCGAGGGCGCGGACGTTCTGACCGAGACCGGCGTGCCCGTTGTAGAAGATGATGTCCGCCTCGGTGGAGAGGCCCTCGTAGCGCGTGTAGAACGACTGCGGGGCGCTCGCGACGTTGTCGACGAGGAGGGCCGTGATGGTGAGCGATCGCCCGCCCGGAAGGCCCGTCGTGATCTCGACGTCGGGCGTCCCGGTGCCGGGTGAAGCGGGCGTGTTCGCGGGCGACACCTTGGCGTCGCGCCAGGTCGCGCGGATCGACTGGACGAAGCGGTTGTACGCGCTGATGCCGGCGTCCGACGCGCTCGTCGCGCCGTCTTCGTACTTGCCGAAGATCGCGACGACACGAAGCTCGTTGTCCTCCCAGACCTTGTGGTACTCGGGGAACTTGCCCTCGGTGTTCTCGGCGCTCTTCTCGGCGGTGGCGGTAAAGCTGACGAAATCGTCAGCGCCGAGCTCGCAGCCAGAGCGGTTCGGCCGGTAGTAGTACCAGAGGTTGCCCGTCGAGACGTCGTGTGCGCCCGAGTCGACGCAGTCGTGGTTGTACTTCGAGTTGAAGTCCTCGAAGCCCTGGAAGTCGACGCGCTTCGGCATCTTGAACTCGTAGCTCGACGGCAAGTTCGTCTTGCTGCCCCAGCCCACCGACATGACCGCGTGGTACTTCACGTGCGTCGTTCCGTCGTCCTGACGCTCGGTCTGGATGTCCGTCAGCTGAACGGTGTCGAGGCGTCCGACCGAGCGGTCGCCGTTGAGGTGACCGATCGTGTAGAGCAGCTGGTTGTTGATCGTCTGCTCGATGTCGAACGTGTCGGTCGTGACGAGCTCGCCGTCGAACGTGAACGTCATGAGCGTCGCTTCGCGGCTCGTGAAGTTCTGCTCCTCGGACTCCTCCGGCTCGCAGCCGACGGCGCCCGCCGCTACCGAAACACACGCACCGAGAGCCCAGGCCTGGAGAGCAGAACGCTTCATGCGCGCGCGGGGGAGCAAGCCGTGTGCCGCACCTGACTACCCTGTCGGCGCCTGTCCTACCCCGGATTTCCGGCCTTCTGAGCTGTTCGGAGGGGCGAAGCTGGATCGCCTGAGATCCAAGAACGGTGTACCACCTAGCCGTCTTCGCTCTGCATCCTCTCGGCCTCTTCGGTGATGCGCTGAAACCAGTAGCTCAGCGGCTGATCCGCCGAGGTCGACGCGATCATGGCGATGGCTTGCACGGCGCAGTCGGTGCACACGCAGCCCCGCTCGCCCCTGATGAGCTTGGGTACCTCGTGGCTCGGCCTGCTGCAGAGCGCGCAGCGGAGCTGAGGCTGTTTCTCTGCGGCTGGCGAAGCGTTCACCGTGAGCACCGCGCTCCACGGGACGAAGGTCGGAACCGGCTGGCGGTTGAACGAGAGCGTCGCCGCGATCCCTGCCTCTCCGACGTGGAGGTCGGGGATCGGCACCGGCATGTCGTAGCCGTACTCGAGGACCAGCTCCGCGGATCGCCGGAGGTGGGGGGGCACGTTCACGCCGGGATCGCGCGCGTCGAGGGTAACCCTCACGTGCGCGCCGGTGGCGAGGAGCTCGAGCATCGTTTCGCGGTGCGCCATGCTTCCGGCAGCCTCATACGCTGTGTTCTGGCAAGACGCCCCATCCTCGGCGTAGAACGTCCTTTCATGAGAACCGCGCAAGCGTTTTTCCCGATCGCCCTGGTGCTCGCAGCTTGCGGCTCCTCGCAGCCCGCCGACGAGCCGAAGCCCGACATCATGAAGGCGCCGCCGAGCGAGCCGAAGCCCAAGCCGAAGCCGACGGCCGAGCCGACCAGCGAGCCCGCCGACACCGGATCGTTCGCGGCGCTGCCGAGCGCCGACGTGTCCGGAGGATCGATCCGACTCAGCTACGAAGGCGGAAACTACACGCTGTCGGACAGCGCGATCGTCCCCGCCGGAAAGTCGTACGCGCTCCGCTTCGAGGAGCCCGAGACCGAGGGCGCACACGTCATCAAGATCACGCCGGCCGAGCTCAAGGCGGGCGAGCCTTCGAAGGTCGAGGGCAAGAGCGCGCTCTTCTTTCAGCTGACCGACGGCAAGAACACCGACGGCGCGTGGAAGCTCGTGGACATCTCGAAGTCCTGCAGCGCCACGGGGACCGTCACGGTCGCCGAGATCCCGAAGCCCGGCAGCAAGGTCAAAGGGAGCATGGACGTCACGATCACGTGCGAGGGGGTAAACCAGATCAAGGGCCCCATCACGCTCAAGGGCGACTTCTCGAACGTGCCGCTCTTGAAGAAGTGATTGGTGCGCGTCAGCCGGCGTGCGCGAGCTTGCGCACGCCGTCGGGGAACGTGACTTCGACGCGCCCTTGCTCGACGGTGGTCACCACGCCGATGCCGAACCTCGGGTGGGAGACGGCGTCGCCCTTCGAGAAGTACTGATCCGGACGGTACGGGCGCAGCACGCCGGCGGCGCCGAGACGCTGCGCCCACGCGCTCGATGCTGCGTTCGCGTCCTTCTGCCACGCGAGGCCGATCACCTGGCCCAAACGATCGAGCACCAGCGTCGCGTCTTCGCGGCGGGTCGCCCAGATCGCCCGCGGAACCGCGATCCATTCGCCGCCGCTCTTGGCTCGACTGGCGACGTCCGAAAAGCCCATCTTGGCCCACTGCGCAGCCGTCGCGCCCGAGACCTGGAACGGGGCGACGATGCGGCGTACTGCCTGCTCGAACGGAACCGGCTTCGCGCGCGACGACGCCACGCGTTCCACGAGCGGATCGAGGCCGAGCTCGCGCGCGACGTTGTCCAGCGCTTCGATCAGACCGCGCACCACCGTGCGGGGATCCGAAGCCGAGCCGCGCACCTTCTCGAGCGCCTCGCCCACCGAGCGCTCGAAGAGCGGGCGCGCCAACACCGGCACCTGCACCGGACGCGGATCGTCGAAGCGGAGCCCGATCGCACGCGTCACGACCTTGAGCAGCCAGCCCTTCACCGGGCCTTTGCCCAACCCCTCGAGGCTCTCGCGCATGTCGAACTCGCGGCCGAGCGCCTTTGCGAGCATCGGGCGGAGCGGCTCGAGGCGCACGGCCCCGATCGCCGCCGCGTGATCGCCGAGCTCGTCGACGGCGATCTCCTTCAGCCCTTCGAGGAGCGTCGTAGCGAGCTGGCCCGGCTCCTCCCACTCGACCTCCTGACACTTCTGCATCAGGCCTTCGACCCGCGGCTTCAGCCAACCCGGGAGCAAGAGCCCCCCGCGCCCGCTCGCCGTCGGCATCGGCACCGGCCCGGCGTTCTTCTTCGACAGAAGCGGCGGCGGCGGATCGGTGGTGGGGGTGCGCGCGATCCCGTTCGACTTCTTGCTGACAGATTTGTTAGCAACGGAAGCCGGCGCGAGCTTGGCAGGCGGAGCCTTCACGGGCTTGGCCGGCTTGACCGCCTTGACCGGCTTCGCTTTCGAGACCCCCGCCTTCGCTTTCGCCGTCCCTCGGCTCTTCGCCGCAGCCGTCTTCGGTCGTCCGAAGCTCTTGCCCATGGCGAGCCCAAGCGTACGGCAAGGCGAGGCACTGCCGGAAGTCTTCGGGGAGTCCGCCCCCCGGCGGCGCCTGGTGGTAGCCTCCGGGGCGGAATGAAAGACGACCGTCTCTTTCGGGTCATCGTCCTGGGCGGCGTTGCCCTCGCCGCCACCACGGCGAGCCTCGCGGGGTGCGCCTCGGAGCCGCAGCGCGAAGGGCAGCCCCCAGAATACGAGCCGGTTCGTGAGGGGCCCCCGCCGCCCCCCCGCGAAGGACCGCCTCCGCCCGAAGAAACGGTCGTTCCGCCGGAGACGACCGCTGCCCCGACGGCTGCGGCCAGCGCCTCGGTCGCTCCGACGGCCTCGGCCAGCGCGGTCCCCACGACCCAGCCGACCGCCACCGCCACCCCCAAGGTCCCGCCGCGTGAGGGTCCGCCCCCGAAGCGGGAAGGCCCCCCGCCGCCCAAGAAGCCCCTGTGACCCGCGGCGCTCCCCCGCGGGACTCCCTCGACCTTCCCGCGCTTCGCGACGGGAGCCGCCGTGAAATCCCGTGGGACACCGAGCTGCCGGCCATGGACGATCGGCGTCGCGACAAGCTCGTCTTCGCATGGAGCTGGCGGCGCGAGCAGGAGCATCACGCGGTCTCGGCGTTCTGTCGCCTCGCCGCGGACGCCGCTCGCTTCGGGTGTGAGCCTGCCACGCTGGCGCTCCTCACACGCGCGGCCACCGACGAGGTCCACCACGCCGACGTCTGCCGCCGGCTGGTCGAGAAGCACACCGGGCGCGAGCTCGCGACGACACTGACCGGCGGGCCCGCGCTCGAGCCGGTGACATCCGCCGAGGACGTCCTCTTCTCGATCGTCGAGACCTGCTGCATCAGCGAGACGATGACAGGCGCGTACTTCACCGAAATGCTCGAGACGGCGACGCACCCGCTGGCGCGCGCCGTCGTCCTCTCACTCCTCGAAGACGAGATCGATCACGGCCGCGTAGGCTGGGCCTACCTCGCGGCGGCGCGCCGCGACGGGCGGGCCGGCGGCCTCGCCGCTGCGCTCCCGCGCCTCTTGGATCGCACGATCGCCGCGGTCTTCGACGACGCTCGCGAAGCGCCCGAACCGGACGACCCGCAGCTCGATCAGCACGGCTACATCGGCCTCACCCGCGGCGCGCGCATCTACAAGGAGGCGCTCGAGAGGATCGTTCTGCCCGGTTTCGAGGCGCTGGACATCGATACGCGCGCTGCGCGAGAGCACATGGATGCGAAGAGGTGGCTCGAGGTATGAACGTCATCGATCTCACGTGCGCGGTCGTCCATCCCGAGAACAAGCCCGCTCTCGCTCAGAAGCTGGGCCTGAGCCCGGAGGCGCTCGAACAGGTTCTCTCCGGCCGCGCGGCCTTCGTGCGTGAGAACGGGATCACCCGGCTCACCAATGAGAAAGATTTTTCGGAAGTCTTCCCGGACAGGAGCTTCGGCGACTTCACCTGCGCCGACGGGATCGCTTCGCACGCGCCGGATCTCGTAACGCGACAGATCGCGCTCGAGCCGGAGCGAGCGCGGCTCCTCACGGGTGAGGTGCTCACCCCACCGATCGACGACATCGACGTCGCGTACCTCGGAATCATCGGACGAGCCGAAGCCCTGGCGCGGCTCATCGAGCTGGGCGCGCCCGAAATTCTGCTCCGCAACACGAAGGTGATCATCAAGCACGGGTTCGAGGAGGTGCTCGCGCTGCGGCAGGGCAATCCTCCCGAGCGTTGGGAGCCGTACGCCGTCCTGATGACCGGCACGCCATCGGCGACCACCTGCGCCGAGCCGCCGGATTGGTTCACCCCGTCGGACGCAGACCCGACGATCCCGCTCGACTGCTTCGCGCTTCCTGATGGCTTCTTGGTCATGTGGCCACTCACCAGCGTGGCGATCGATTCCAAGGGAGAGGTGCGTGACGTCTTTCCCACGAAAGGGCTTCGCCCGGTCGGCGCCGGCGAGTCGACGATCCTGTTCGTGGGCGGGGGCGGCCCGGCGTCGGCGACCGGATACTTCGATCCTGCTCCGGTGGTGCGGGACGTCGCGACCAAGAGCTGGGTCGTGGGCCCACGTCCCGCGGGGCTGCCGCGGTACGTCGCCGGTGCGATCGGCGACGTGAAGTGGGCGATCGTCGCCGACCTGGAGCGCGGAATGGGCTACCGGATCTCTCCCAATCTGCCCGGCGACCAGTGTGGAGGCACGACGACGAGCGTCGACGGCGTGCACGCCTACGACAGCGGCCCCTTCGTCGTCGACGCGGCGACAGGTGGGGTCGTGCTCGACGTACGCCACCTGTTTCATGAGGTTCGTTCCTTCGTCAGGCGCGACGACGGCGCTTGGCGGTTCCTCGGATTCGACCTCGAAGACGAAGACGATGACGATGATGAGGAGCCTCGAGAGAGCGCTCCAAACCTCGTCGTGTTCGACGAGCACGGCACGAAGCTTCGCGAGATCCCGTTCCCGGCCGCCGCACTGACCCGCGACGGAAGGACGGTCGTATGTGCTTCTTCGGACGAGCTCGTGCTGATCGACGTCGACAGCGGCGAGCAGAAGCGTTCGGTCGACTTGCGGGCGCTACGCCTGCACCTCACGCCGGGCGCCTGATGACCCAGTGAAGCGCCTGGCGAGATCCCTCCTTGTCGCCGCCGCGTGCGCGGTCATCTGGCCCTCGGACGCCCCAGCTCAGCCCTCGACCGCGCCACGGGCGGAGGCATCGGTGGTCTTCTTCGTCTTCGAGTCGGACCCGCTCGACCGCCGCTCCGCCGTCCTCCGCGCGGTCCAAGCGCACTTCGCCAACGGCGCCGTCATCGATGTCATCGCCGTCCGCCGGGCGAGCACCCTGCGCGAGCAGGCGGATCGAGCCGCCGAAGAGCTCCGGCGCCGCGGTCGTAAGGGGGCCTTCTGGGTCGACCTCGCCGCGAGCGACGAAGCGACGCTCTTCTTCGTCGAGCTCGACGCACAGCGGATCCTCGTCCGCCGCATTCCCTGGCGCGAGGTCGAAGCTACGAGCGAGGCCATCGCCGTGGTTACCCGCTCCACGACCGACGCCCTCGCGAATGGATCGACGATCGGTATGGAGCCGGCCGTCGTCGAGCCACCGCAGCCCCCGCCGCCGGCGATCGCGCCAACTCCTGTCGTGCCTCCTTGGCAGCCGCCGCCGTTCGATTGGAGCGCACCGAGAATCCAACCGCCGACGGTCGCACCACCGATTCTGCCCGAACGGGGCGGTGACGCTGGCCTCCGGCTCGCGTTCTGGCACTTCGTCGCGTCGTACGCGGGCGCGTACGTCTCCGAGAGCATGCCTTGGTCGAGCGGGATCGAGATCCAGGGCGCTCTCAGCCTGGAGAACGGCCTCCGGACAGGCTTCGCAGCCTCTGGATTTGCGCCGCTCGAGGTAACGCTCGACGGCAATCTCATCTCGATCGCAAGAGCGTCGCTCGCAGGCGAGCTGGGCTACGAAAAGAGCTGGGAGATCGTCTCGCTGGGGGGCACGGGTGCGCCGCTCGTCGAGCTGGTGCATCGAAGCACCGCCGAGGCGGCCGGCAGCATGCGAGCCAAGCCGCCCGAGCTGAACGTCCTCGCCGGTCTCCGGGCGACGGCGGATCTGACGCTGAGGCCGCAACCCGAGTGGGGGTTCCGGCTGGCTGTTGGACCGGAGATCATCTTCAACCCGCTCGAATTCGGGGAAGAGAACGGGGGACAAGTGCGCATCCTCGAAGGCTTTTCGCCCATTCGCGCCACCGCGCTCCTGGGTCTGGAGATGCGAAAGTAGCGGACCCTTTTTTCCGTCACCCGTTCTTGGCTCCGTCCCCCACCTTGAGATCGGATTCGTGCGGCAGCTCTTTTCCATGCCTTCTCCCGAAATCGAGGACCGCGATCTCTTGGAAGCGGCCTCCTCCGGGGATCGTGCTGCCCTCGACGGGCTCGCCAAGCGAATCGCCCCCCGCGTGAGGCGGCTCGCCCGAGCCCTCGCCGCAGGCCGCGCTGCTTGGGAAGACGCTGCGCAGCAGAGCATGTTGGAGATCCTCGGCAGCACGCACAGCTTCGACGGCAGGAGCTCGTTCGAGCGCTGGGCCGATCGCATCACCGCGCGCACGACGTTGCGCCTGTTGTCGCGCGAACGGAGCGTCTCGCTGACCCGCGACCCCGAGCGTGAGGTCGACGACCTGGCTGCCGAGCCGCCCGCCGGCCACGACGTCACGAGCGACGTGCACCACTTCCTCGCGAAGCTGAGCCTCGAGCGCCGCGTAGCGATCGTGCTGCATCACGTCGCCGGCTATTCGGTCGAAGAGGTCGCCGCGATTTCGGGTGTGCCGATCGACACCGCCAAGAGCCGGCTACTCACCGCAAGGCGCGAGCTCCGCGCGATGATCCGCCGCGAGAGCCGGCCGGCGCTGACCCTCGTGAAGGGGGGCACATGACGAGGCAGGCGCAGTGTCGCAGGTGGGCGGATCTCACCGACGCTCACGCGCTCGGTACGCCCCTCGGCCCGCAGGATGCGGCGTTCGTGTCCCGTCATGCGCGTGACTGCGCGCTCTGCGGACGTGAAGCGTCGCTCTACGCCGCGCTCGAGCGGTCCGAAGACGACAGCGTCGTGTCGGTTCGAACGGACACGACGCCGCCCGCGCCGGCCCCCTCGGACGCTCCGCGACCGGAAGCGCAGCCCCCGGTGCCGCTCGTCGAATCGCCGCGCGCCACCTACGCGCGAGGTGCCGCGCTCGCTCTCGCGGGCATCGCTGCCGGGGCCCTGGTGTGGCTCCGCACGCCGGAGCCGGCGACCGCGCCGACCGCAGAAGCGCCGGGCCGCGTTCGCGTGGTGGCCGCGTCCGGCGACGGTGTCGGCGTGCTGGCTGCATCGCGCGACGATGTACCTGACGGAGCGGTCATTTCGATCCCGACGGGCCGGCTCTGCGTCCGCTTCGACGAGGACGCGACGGCCTGCTTCGGCGACCGGGCTTCGGCGAAGATCCACGGCAGCGACCGAAACGGGCGTCGCATCGAGCTCCTCGGCGGCTCGGTCGCGGTCGACGTCGTGCCGCACAAACGCCGGCCGTTCCAGGTCGTCACGCCGCGGGGGACGGTCGACGTCGTCGGTACGGTGTTCACCGTGCACACCGATGGCAATCTCGCGAGCGTCGGTGTGTCGCACGGCATCGTGCGGGCAACGGACTCCAAGCAGCGAACGGTCGAGGTCTCGGGCGGTCGCTGGTTCGACTTCGGGAGCGACCAGACGCGGACCTATGGAACGGCCGAGCACGACCTCGATCGCCGCCTCCTCCAGGGCGCGCAGCTGTGGGATTCGGGGCCGCAGTCGGCGATGTTCATCCCCGCCGCGCCGCTCGGCTGTGAGGTCGAGGTCGACGGCGTCGGGGTCGGCTCGCCCCCGCTGTGGCTGCGCGTCGCGCCGGGAAAGCGCAGCGTCTCGCTGAGCACCGGACCGCTCGGCTGCGCCGCGCAGGCCCAAGAGAAGGAGCTCGCCTCGAACAACGAGTGGACGATCACGTGGGCCGCGCCAAAGGCCGCGCCGTCCGCGACGGCGGCGGTGCCGGCGCCGTCGGCATCCACTGGCGGCGACGCCGCAAGCCTCTTGCGTGAGGCTCAGGCGATGCGCGCCGCGGGCCGGGGCAACGAGGCGCGACGTCTCTACCAAGAGATCACCACCCGATACCCCTCGAGCGCCGAGGCACAAGCCGTACGCATTTCTCTCGGGCAGCTCGAGCTCGGGGCAGGGAACGCGGATCGCGCGCTCAGGTCGTTCGATGCCTACCTCGCGACGGGCGGCGCGCTCGCGCAAGAGGCGAGTCTCGGGCGCATCGCCGCGCTTCGAGCGCTCGGCCGCAGCAAGGACGAGCTGGCCGCCATCGACGCGTTCCTCGCCACGTATCCGAGCTCACTGCACGCGGACGGTCTCAAGACCCGCCGAGCGGAGATTGCAGCACCGTAATTTTTCTTCACCCGAGACCAACCGCCTCGACCACTCACAGCACATGACGACGATGAAGATGAAGAAGGCACGCGAAGTGGCGGGCGTGGTTGTCGCAGCTCTGGGCCTGTGCACCATTGGTGCAGCAGCCTGCCAGGTCGACGTCATCTCCGGCGACGACGGCGAGGGTGGTCAAGGCGGTGAGGGCGGCGCAGGCGTCGTCGTCGTGAGCACAACGGTAGGAACGATCTCGACCACCACGAGCGAAACCACCACGATTGGGAGCACCGGATACTCGGTCAACACGGGCACCGGGGGTTGCCCTCCGGATCCCCAATGGCCCGGCAACTGCGCGGGCGTGGCAGCGGTTGCGACCACCGGAGCTGGCGGCACGGATCCGATACAGTGCCACTGGGAGCAAACCGACTGCCCCGAGGGCGATCCTTTCTACATCGAATGCGACGAGGCAACCGGGCTTTGCACCTGCACGGGCTTCGGAGCGTCGTGCTCATGCAACTGGGAGATCCCGGTCCCGGGCAGTTGCGGCACGCCCTGCTGCGGCGGCAATCCCAACGCGTTCTGAGCTCGGGGCCCCTTAACCCTTCTTCGCGCTTCTCCGTCCTTCGCTTTGCAAAGGCGGGCGACGCTCCGGACATGGAATGCGTCCCCGCCAAGAACCTCGAGCCGGTCATCGATCGCACCCGCTGCGAAGGCAAAGCCGACTGCGTCACCGCGTGCCCCGAGCAGGTGTTCGACATCCGCGTCGTCCCGCTCGAAGAGCGTGACGCGTTGCCGTTCGTCGCGCGGATGAAGCTCTGGGTGCACGGCGGCAAGCAGGCCTACGCATCACGCGCTCTCGATTGCGAATCGTGCGGCGCGTGCGTGACAGCCTGCCCCGAGAAGGCGATCACGTTGCGTGTGCGGGCTTCGTAGTCAAATGGTGCACGCGCCCGAGCCAATGCGAGAACGTCTCCTTGCCGACGGCGCGCTCCGGGTTCGTGAGCGAGCCGTCTCTTGCTGCGCGGCCCATCTTGCCGAACAGCGGGATCGGGATCACCGCGGCCCGCTCGTCGCGCGCGCGGCACCATGTCTCGAACGCCTCGTTCATCGTCATGATTTCGGGACCGGCGAAGTCCGGGGCTCGACCCATCGGTCGATCGGCCGCGATGGCGACGAGGTACGCGGCCACCTCGTCGACCGACACCGGCTGGGTGAGCATCTCCTTCGGCACCGGGTGCATCCCGAGCACGGAGAACGAGAACACCTTGTCGAGCAGATCGAAGAACTGCGTGGCCCGCACGAGCGACCAAGGCACCGTCGAGCGCTCGATGACCTCTTCCTGCTTCACCTTGGAGCGGAAGTAGGGGATCGCGAGCTTGTCGCAGCCGATGATCGAGATGCCGACGAAACGCTTCACGTCGACGTCACCGGCCGCTTCGAGCATGTTGCGCGTCCCTTGCACGAGCCCCTGCGTGGTGCGGACGTTGAAGCCGTCGACGATCGCGTCGCAGCCGGCGAACGCGTCTCGTAGCGCGAGGCCCGAGACGATATCGGCCTCGCGCACGGACACGCTCGGCGGAAACCTCACCTTGCGTGAGCGCACGAGCGCTGTGACGTCATGACCCGCTGCGACACCAGCGCGCACGAGCGCTTGGCCGAGGGCCCCCGATGCTCCTGTAACTGCGAGCTTCATTGGCTGGTGCTCCATTTTGAAATGCTCGACCGATTTGCGATGCGCGCGACGCGCGCCCCGTTTGCAATCGATGGAGCGAAATCCGCGCCTGCTCCGTGCCCCCTTTCGTAGGCTAGGAGACGATCGGGGGTTGATCTCTCCCGCCACGACCGACGGAGCAGGACATGAAGTATCGCGACCTCACGACCACCATCGGTGACTTACGCCCAGCAACCTGGATCCTCGCGTACGCGACGGTCGATGTTCCGCTCGCTCGAGCGATGAAGACACTCATGGAGAAGAACCCGGGGGTCCCGATCTTCGGCTGCACTTCGTTCCAGGGCGTCTTCTCGCCGAGCGGCTTCACGCGCGGTCTTCACGTTTTGACCGGCGAGCCGAGCGACACCGTCGAGGCAAAGGCGGTCTCGCGTGCGGTAGGAGGCTTGCGTGCGCGGAGCGAAGCCAGCGCCGCGGCGGCCGAGCTTCGATCGATGCACGGCGGCGCTGGGCCAGCGAGCATCCTCATGCACGCCACGCCCGGCTTCGAGGAGCGCGTCCTCGAGGGGATCGACGACGCCTTCGGCGGAAACCCACCCCCGGTCTACGGCGGTAGCGCGGCCGACGACACGATCTCCGGCGAATGGAAGGTCTTCCACAACGACATCCTCACCGGAGAAGGCTTCGTCCTCGTGGGCTTCTGGTCGAAACGCCGTGTCTTCGGATCCTTCGTCGCCGGTTACGCGCCTACGACGACCCGCGGAACCGTCACCGCTGCCAACGGCCGTGTCATCAAGACGATCGACGGCAAGCCCGCTGCCCAGATCTACAACGAGTGGACGCACGGCGGCATCGCCGCTCAGATGAGCGGAGGGACCGTGCTCGCCGCGACCACGCTCCGGCCCCTCGGTCGCGTCGTCGACAAGGTCGGCGCGGTGCCGCGCTATTTGCTCTCGCATCCGCACGAGGTCCAAAAGGACGGCTCCCTCGCGCTGTTCACCGACGTCGCCGTCGGCGACGAGCTCGTCCTGATGCTCGGAACCGAGGCCGCGCTCCTGGAGCGCACCAACCAGGTCGCCAATCGCGCCCTCGCCAGCGGCGGCGCCGACGAGCCTCTTTCGGGGAGCATCCTGATCTACTGCGGCGGCTGCGTCGGCGCCCTCGGAGACAACGTGCCCGACGTCTCGAACATGTTCAAAAAGCAGCTCCACGGCGCGCCCTTCGTCGGCGCAGCGACCTTCGGCGAGCAAGGGTGCTTCACCGGGCCGAAGGCCATGAACCGCCACGGCAACCTGATGTGCAACGCGATCATGTTCGCGGCGAAATAGCTCCTCAGCTCGTCGGGTGAATCGTCTCGAGCTTTCCGAGCCGCTCGAGCGCTTCTTTGTTCCGGAGCATCGCGTAGTTGATGTTCCCGGCATTGAGCGCGGTGCCCGCCTGGTAGGGATACTTCTCGAAGTCGGAGAAGAACTTTCTCACCAGATTGCCGATGGGCACGAGCAGCCACATCTGCTGCGCGAAGAACTTCAACGACTCGCCGCCTTCCTCCATACCTCTCTCATACGGGTCCATCCGCAGGTTGCAGATGCCCGCCCAAGCGGTCACTTCCCGCGTACCCGTGGCGATGTTGCCCTTTTGCACGGCGAAGCTCACCTTCCAGTCGCCGTAGCGGACCGCGTTGAGGTTGCCGGCTTGGTCGAAGTAGTAGATCTCCTCGCGCGGGCCCTTGTCGACCTCGCCCTTGAGGTACGGGACGAAGTTGTACCCGTCGAGGTGAACCCGAAACTCCTTGTTCCCGAGCTTCGTCCCCTTGGCGAGCCGCTCTTTGATGTCGGGCATCCCTGCCGCAGCGCAGAGCGTCGGGAAGAGGTCGAGGAGCGAGATGATCTCGTTGCAGACCGTGCCCTTCGCGATGACGCCCGGCCAGCGGATCGCCATCGGGATGCGCAGACCGCCTTCCCACGTCGAGCCCTTCTCGCCTCGGAACATCGTCATTGCGCCGTCCGGCCACAGCGCGAGCTCGGCGCCGTTGTCGGTCGTGTAGACGACGATCGTGTTTTCGTCGATCTCGAGCTGCTCGAGCAGGTCCAAGAGCTCGCCGACATGCCCGTCGTGCTCCACCATGCCGTCGGCGTGCATCCCCTTTCCGGTCTTGCCGATCGATTCCTTCTTGAGGTGGGTAAACACGTGCATGCGGGTCGTGTTGAACCACACGAAAAAGGGCTGCTTCTTGACCGCGCTCCGGGTGATGAAGTCCTTCGTCGCCGCCAGGAACTCTTCGTCGATGGTCGGCATCCGCGCTCGGTCGAGCGGGCCGGTGTCCTCGATCTTTCCCCCGGCCTTTGACTTGAGCACGCCGCGCGGGCCGTACTTCTTCTTGAACTCGGGATCCTTCGGATAGAAGTACCCCTCCGGCTCCTCTTCGGCGTTCAGGTGATAGAGGTTGCCGAAGAACTCGTCGAAGCCGTGGTTCGTCGGCAAGTGATGATCCCGATCGCCGAGGTGGTTCTTGCCGAACTGGCCCGTCGCATAGCCCTGCGTCTTCAGCGCGTCGGCGATTGTCGGCATCCAGTCGGTGATCCCGTGCGGATCGCCCGGCATGCCGATCGTGAGCAGCCCGGTTCGAAACGGCTCCTGACCCAGGATGAACGACGCGCGCCCGGCGGTGCAGCTCTGCTGCCCGTAGGCGTCGGTGAACATGGCCCCTTCGTCGAAGATCCGATCGATGTTCGGCGTGCGGTATCCCATCAGGCCCTTCGTGTAGGCGCTGATCTGCGGGATGCCGATGTCGTCGCCCATGATGACGAGGATGTTCGGCTTGGTCGACTTCTCGGGCGCGCCGTTTCCCCCGCCACCCGCTCCGTTGCCTTTACCTTGCGTTCCGCGTTGGCTCATGCGCGATCGTGTTGCAGCAGACGCGCCACCGCCGTGCGTCTTGCTGCCCCAAGAGGCGCGCAGCGTTGCGGCTCGCCTCGGTGGATCCACCTAGCCGCCGTCGTGTCAGTTCTTACGGGCACGCAACCCGAACACGAACAAGCCCACCGCCGCACCGACGAGCGCGCCGCCGCCGACGTAGTAGACCGGCGTCAGCTCGAACGCCTTCCCCTCCGAAGCGGTCATGACGAGCACGTCATCGGCGCTCTTCGGGGCGTCCGACTCTCTCGGAAGGACCGGAGCGGGCTCCTCCGCCGATGCCTTCTCGGCGTTCGGAGCGATGATCCCCGAAGGCACGGGTGGCGCGGTCCCCGGCGCCTTGGGCCTGCGCGGGAGCATCACGTTCTCGTGCTCGCCCTGATCGTACGGTCCCAGCTTGAAGTGCTCGCGACACTCGGCCTCGGTCTTGCCGATGACCGCGTCGAGCTCTCGGCGCGGGATGAGCTGCGGTGCGGGGCGCTCGCCGCGGTAGTTGGCAGCACCTCGCTCCCCATGGGCCTTGCACGTCTCGAAGCGCAGCGGCGCGCCGCCGTCCAAGCGCAGCGCCCACTCGGTCGACGCTCGAGCGCGTGAGATCAGCATCTTCATCCCTGGAGCGGCTGCGGGGCAGCTGTCCGCGACCGTTTCGCCGACGCGTAGAGAGCCGTCGCCTTCGGACAGCACCTTGTCGATGCGCACGTCGCACTGCCCATTCGCCGCAGCCACGACCGTCCCACGCGCAACCGGGCCGCTCATCTCCGCGCACGCGCACTCGAGCGGCGAGGGATGCTTGTAGTACGTGTACGAGGGTTGAATGCGCGCGGCTTCTTCCGCCGTCAGCCCCACCGAAGCGAGCCAAGCGCCGAGCTCGTCATGCGTACGCAGCACCGCAACCCGCTCGTGGTTCGCCGTGCGCGACAGCCGATCGATCAGCGACGCGCTGCCCGTGCGCTCCGCCAAGTGCGCAAGCGCGCAGCGCGTTCCGAAGTCGTCGATGAGCGCGGGGCGCCGATCGAGCACCTCGGTGTTTCGTGGGAAGCGCCCGCGCCGAATGTAGCGGGCGAGCTCGTCGGTTAGCGACGCACGACGCGCGCGAGCCTCGGACACGAGGTGGCTCGTGTCCGCTTCGCGAAGAAGCGTGAGCGCGCCGACCAGGTGCTCCCGGATCCGTGCGATCTCCCGCCTCTCGAAGTCGTGAACCCTCACCATCTCACGCTCTCTCCGCCGGAGTACGTACCCACGAGGAACGTCTTTTGTGACCGTCTTCTTAGGCCCGCCGCTCGCGTTCGGCCTACCGAGAGGAGCGCTTGACAAGCCAGGGCGCCCGACTAAAGTGCCGGTCGCGCGGTGGAGCAGCCTGGTAGCTCGTCG
>JBGTSH010000245.1:0-16355 GCA_041940405.1 Polyangiaceae bacterium | reverse complement strand
CACCATGTGCCGCTGCTCGGGCTTGACCACGCCGAGCCTTTCCGGATCGAGGATGTACTCGGCCCGCGGTTCCAGGACCGTATAGGCCAGCCGTCCTTCGAGTACATGAATGACGCCCCACACGCCCGGCTTGGTGCTGTGGCTCTGTCGCAGCGCCGCTCGGGCGTGGTCTCCAGCATGAGGCCGGCGCGACGGCGAGCGAGATTGGCGGCCGCCAGGGCGCGGGCTCCCGGATACACGGCCACCCGGCCGGCAAGAAACTCCAGACTGCGCGCCGGCACGTTCTCGAAATCGAAGGTCGCGCAGTCGATGCGCGCGGCGAACGTCGACGCGTTCATGCCGTGGTCGCTCACCGTACAGAGGTACGCGCCCATACCGCGCGCCTGTGCCTGCGAGGGTGTCTTGCCGGTCACCATGCGAAGGTAGTCCGCGGCGTGCGGCAGCGAGGGATCCGGCGGGACGAGCGCCATGCCCGATCGCGATCGCCACCAGGCAGCGGCGACCACGGCGACGGCGGCCGTCACCAAGACGTCGCTCGAATCACCGGCCAGCTGCGCGACAGCGCCGCGCAGCGCATCCATGCTCACGTCGGCGTCGAGCGCACCGCGAAAGCGGGACAGGTTCTCGAACACGCGACCGCGCGCGGCACCGAGCTCGGACTGGAGCCCGCCGGGCGGCGCGACCGGAATTCCCGCGGCCGACCACAGCGCAGCCGCCGCGGCCTCGAAGTCGCCGTCCTTCGCCAGCTGCTCTACGTCGCGGCCGGCGATCACCAGCCTGCCGGCCTCACCGTCGACATCCGAGAGCCGGGTCGCCGCGACGACCACGCCCTCGAGCCCCTCTGCCACGCTGCCCCGATCGGTTGCGCTTGCCATGACTCTCCTTGGGCGCGAACGTGGGGCCTCAGGTCATGTCGAGCAATGTTGATTCGACAATCCATACATCGACGTTTTGGACGGCGGGGCAGGCTTGCGCCGCCCTGGGGATCCGACCCGCGACGCTCTACGCCTACGTGAGCCGCGGCCTCCTCGCGAGCCTCCCCAGCGAAGGGAAAGGGCGGGCGCGGCGGTACCTTCGGGACGATGTGCTGCGGCTCAAGGCGCGGCACGACGCGCGCGCCGGGCACGCCCCCGTCGCTGCAGGTGCGCTTCGCTGGGGTGAGCCCGTCCTCGACACGTCGGTGGGGGACATCACCCTCGCCGGGCCGCGCTATCGCGGGATCCTCGCCGTCGACCTCGCGCGAGCGGGAACGCCCTTCGAGACCGTCGCCGAGCTGATCTGGACGGGCTCGCTCCCCGAGGTCGCGAGCTGGCCGGGACCGTCGCCGTTCGGGCGCGTGAGCGTCGGCGCCGGCACGGCGACGCCGCTCTTTCGCCTCGGGACTCTCCTTTCGGCGATTGCCGCGCGCGACAAGGCGCGCTTCGCCGTCGCCAAGGAGCTCGAGCTCGATCGAGCGCGCCGCATCCTCGGCGCCCTGCCCTGGATCCTCGCGCCCGATCGCTTCGATGGCAGAGCCCGATCGAGAATGCCGATCGCGGCTCGGATCTGCAGGCTGCTCGGCGCAGCGCCGACGCTGCCGCGCCTCCGGGCGATCGACGCCGCCCTCGTCGTCTGTGCCGATCACGAGCTCAACGTCTCGACTTTCGCCGTGCGCGTCGTCGCTTCCTCCGGCGCGGACGTGCACGCCTGCCTCGCTGCCGGGGCGGCGGCCTTGACGGGGCCGCTGCACGGCGGGGCCACCGAACGCGTCGAGGCGCTGCTCGACGAGACGCGCGCCGGCAGGACCGTCCGAGCCGCGCTCGAAGCTCGCGCACGCCGCGCCGAACAGCTGCCTGGTCTCGGGCACCCTCTCTATCCGAACGGCGATCCACGGGCGTGGCTGCTCCTCGAGCTCGCGTTCGCGATCGCGCCCCGCAACGCCGCCATTCGCCGGCTCGAGGTGGTCGCGCGCACGGGCGAGCGCCACTTTGGCCGCCGTCCCACCGTCGATCTGGGCCTCGTCGCGGTGGCCGCGGCTCTCGGTGCACCGAGCGGCACGGCCGGCGCGCTCTTCGCCATCGGACGCACCGCCGGGTGGGTGGCGCACGCCATTGAACAGCGCGAAGCGGGATTTCTGCTGCGTCCACGGGCGCGTTACGTGGGCCCTTCGGGCTCCGGGTAATCGGGCTTGCAGCCGGCGCTCCGGCGGGACGAAGATCGCCGAATGCTCAGCTTCGGTCGTCATGTGTCGAAGAGTCTGTGCGGCCTCGGCGTGCTCCTTTCGATCGCCGTCATCGCCGCCCCCGCAACAGCCGACGACACGGCCGCTCCGGACAAGAAGGCCGCCGGCGACGAGGTCGACGTAGGAAACGACGAGGTGACGCTCAAAAATGGCGGCCTTGTTCGCGGGACCGTCGTCTCCGTCGAGCCCGGGACCAAGGTCGTGATCCTCGAGCTGGGAGCAAAGGAGCCCCGCACCATTCCTTGGGCCGAAGTCGCCGACGTCGAGCGCAACAAGCATGGGTCTCGGCCCTCGACCTCGCCCGGCTCCGCGGGCCCGGGCTACGAGGACGACACGGGCGGCGACGGCGACGGCGACGACGAAGACGCAGAGGAGCGGCCCGCGAAAACGAAGCAGCGGCGTCGCGAGCTGGGTGACCCGGGCGTCGTACGGCTCCACGTCGAGTCGCCCCAACCGGTGAAGGTCTTTCAAAGCCGGATCATCGGTAGCGGCTATGTCGGCGGCTATCGCTTCATCGCCGGAACGACCGACTTCGTCTGCGATTCCCCCTGCGGTGAAGTCGTCGACGCTCGCTATGGCGATCGATTCCGGCTCGAGGGCGACATGCCGGCGACCCAATTCGATCTCGAGGGGCTCTCCGGCGACGTCACTGTGAACGTCAAGCCCGGCAGTCGTGGGCTGAAGATCGGCGGCATCGTCATGACCGCGGTAGGAGGCGCGGCGATCCTCGCGGGCGCGAGCGTGCTCGTCTACGGCGCCACGCTCGACGCGGCGAACATCGACTTCGACGGCACCGTCGACACCGACGACGACGGCTCGGACTACATGATCCCGGGCGGCGTCACGATGGGCGTCGGCGCAGCGGTCCTCATCGGCGGGATCGTGAGCATCGTCGTCGCGCGGACATCCACCGACGTCCAGCCCGGCGGCCCCGATCGAGCTGCCCGTGCACCGAGGGCGCCGAGGTACTGGCTCGGTGAGTTCTAGGCGCTCGACCTTCGCGACATTCATCGTCGCTCTGCTCGCGATCGCCGCGTGCTCGCGAGACCAAGGCGCGTCGAGCCCGGGGCACGAGGGCCAGAAGCCACGCGCCCGCCGGACGCTCAGCGAAAAGGCGGTGCAGAAGGTCCTCGCGTCGGTCCCGGTCGCCCGCCAGCTGCCGCAGAAGCGACCGATCCGGATCGATCGGCTCTCGGAAGACGAGTTTCGGCGCCTCCTGCGCGACGAGCATCTTCCGCCGGCCGCGTCGGGCGGCCTCTCGCCCAAAGAGGCGACGCTCCTCGGCTTCAATTTCGTTCCGCCCCCCGAAGAGCGGGCTCGCACCGCGACCGCCCGAGAGGTGCTCGAGGAAGAGATCGCCGGCTTCTACGACCGCGAAGCGGACCGCATCGTCGTCCCGCTCGTGCCGCTCGAGAACAAGCGCCACGAGCTCGAGCAGCGCGCCGTCCTCGCGCACGAGATCCAGCATGCGCTTCAAGCGCAGCACTTTCCTCCGCCGCCCAAGCCCGAGAGCGACGACGCAGCGATCGCTCAGCTGGCGCTCTGGGAAGGCGACGCGGTCGTCGCCATGGGCGCGTACATCGGAGCGGATCAGGGCGCGCCGATCGGGCGGACGCTCCGCACCATTGCGGACGTCACCCGTGAGGTGCGACGCGATCGGCTGACGCACGGCAAGAAGGGCAGCGCGATCGACAGATCGCTGCCGCTCTTCCGCGAAGAGCTCGAGTTCCCGTACGCCGAAGGAATGCTGTTCGTCGCCGACCTCTACCGTGCGGGCGGGTTCCCTCTCGTCAACCAGGCATTTCAGTCGCCGCCGACCGCGACGATGCACGTCCTTCATCCTCACAAGTACCTCGCGGGTGAAGAGCCACGTCCCTTCGCCGAAGCGACGCCGCCGAACGGCCACCGCGCCATTGCATCCAGCGTCCTCGGCGAGCTGCGAACCCGTGTCCTCCTCGCCGGATGCCTCGACCCCGCCCGCGCAGAGAGCGCGGCGTCGGGCTGGGCGGGCGATCGATTCACCGTCGTCGCCGACGACAAGCGCCAGCTCTCGGTCGGATGGGCCACGTCCTGGGATTCGGTCGCCGAGGCCGAACAATTCGAGGAGGCCGTGCGCGCGGCAACGCGTTGTTTTTCGTCCAATCGCCTCGGCGCCAAAGACGATTACGCCATTTCAAACGATCTCGTGGTCTCGAGAAAGGACGATGTGGTCGTCGTGCTCCGGGGCAGCGTGGCGAAGTCGGCGCCCGCCTGGCAATCGGCGCTCCTCTCCTCGGCGCGCCCCAAACCGCCGAACGAGCCGCGCAGCTCGGCGGTCATTCCGCCGCGCGAGAAGCTCCCGCCGCCCCGGCCCGGCCGCCTCGACGGGGACGTCTATTGGAACACCTGGCTCGGCGTCGTGGGGCGGGTACCGCCCGGAATGGAGGCCGAGGTCGACGAGGAGTTTGGGCTGACGGTCCGCCGCGAAGACAAGGGCACCGTCGGCACCCTCACCATTTCGACTCGCGTGTCGAGCCAGGAGCAAGACGACAAGACCTTCGACGAGGCGCTCGAAGGGCTCGAGGCGCTCCTCGAGCGATATGACCTCGCCGCCACCATCGAGGTGGAATCGTCGCGTGAGGTCAAGACCGCGCTGGGCAGCGGCGTCGAGCGCATCTGGCGGGTCTCAGGCACCCCGCTCGAGCTGCGCATGGTGCTCGTCCCGATCTGCCTGGGGAACGGCTCGATCGTCGTCCTGCAGCTCTACCGCGACGCCCGCGGGAGGCGCGTCCTCGACGGCTGGCTCGATAGCTTTCGCTTCACGAACGGCCGCGCCGTCGAGGCGTGTCTCTTCCTGGATCCGAAGTAGCCCCGCTACTCCTTGTCTTCCGAGATCTCCTTACCGAGCAGGGCGTACTCCGCGTCCCACTTGTCGGCGGTGATCTCCTTCTCGGCCTCTTCTTCGAAGTCCTCCTCGGTGGGGATGGCGTCGTCGGCCGTGTCGGCAGAGGCGACGGCCGTCGGCGTCGAGGCAGGCGTCGCGGAGGGCTTCGCCGACGCGACGGGCTTGGGTGTCGTTGCAGCGGGTTTGGCAGATCCGCTCGCCGAGGCTTGGGGCTTGTCGGTCTCGCCGCAGGCAGCGACCCCGAGGAGGAGCGCTAGGGTCATGCCGAGCTCACGATGGGGCGCTTTCATTTCTGGTCTCCCTTCGTCTTGAGCTGCGCCATGCGCGCCTCGTGACGCTTGTTCTCCTTCTCGATCAGCTCCTCGATCTTCTTCTTCTTGTCGTCCTTCTTGGCCTCTTCGGCGAGAGCGAGAAGGCGGTTGAGGCGCGCGATGCGCCGCGCGTGCTTCTTCAGCTCGTTCACGACCTCGGGGCGCTTGACCAGGTCGCCCCACTTCTCCTTGATCTTGGCGCGCCGGTCCTTGCGACGCTCCTCGCGCTTGGCTTGGCGCTCCTCGCGGTTCTCCTGGCGCTCCTCCTTCGCCTCCTCGCGGGCCTCCTTCTTGTCTTCCTTGGCCTGCGCCTTCTCCTCCTTCTTGGCCTCCTTGGCCTCCTTCCTCTCCTCCTTCTTCTCTTCCTTCTTGTCCTTCCCGGGTTGTGCCGCCGCAGGCGCCGCAGCCGCGCCGATGAGCGCGGCAGCAAGGGTGAGTCGCCATAAAGCGTTTCGACTACGCATCGAGCCTCCTGGGTTCAGGCGCGTTCTCACGGGGCCAGAGGGGCTCTCCGCCGAACGCTCCGAGAGCATAAGCGCGAGTGCGGCCGCCCGAGAAGGGAGCGCTGGTCGCACCTGGACGTGCCTTCAGCCGGAGCTACGCTAGTACCGCAGTTATCCACATCGCACGCTGCTGAAGATGACAGGACCGCGACCTTTGTACCGGATCGTGATCGCCGCACTCGCCGCCGCGGTCTGTGTCGCGCTCGTGTTCTTCTCCTTCGAGCGGGCGAAGGCCGAGCGAGTCGCCGCCGCAGCGACGACCAGCTCGCGAGACGAGAAGGCCGCCCCGGGCACGCACCGATCGCGCCCTCCAGCGCGCAAGGCGGACGACACGGAAGAGGGCTCGACCGACGAGCGGCGCGACGTCGATCGCGCCGCTCCGCCGGCGCCGAAGGCCCCGGCGTTCACGCCGTCGCTCGCCGAGCGCGACGTGATCCTCGACACGAGCGATCCGTGCGACCCACTCGTCGAGGTCGAGATTCCGCCCGCCTACGAGCGCGTCACAGCATCCGGCGTGACCGTCGCGTGGCCGCCGGACGTCACGGTGGCCGAGCCCACGGCGCTCGCGCACGCGGTCGCCGGGCTCGTGCACGAGGCCGCGCGCCTGACCGCGACGCCGAAACGAGAGCGCCTCGTCGTCCTGATCCACCCGTCTCGCGACGACCTTCACCTCGCGACCGGGACGCCCGAATGGGCCAGCGGCGTCTATGACGGCGCCGTCCACGTCGTCACCGAGGCACGGTCGGACTTCGGCGTCCGCATGCCGACGCTGCGGCACGAGGTGATGCACGCGCAGCTCCACGCGGGCGTCGGCTGCATGCCCGCGTGGCTGAACGAAGGCGTCGCGCAATACTTCTCGGGACGAGCCCCCGGTGACGGCCTGATCACGCTCCTGAAGGCGCGCGCAGCGCTCGACTTCGACACGCTGAGCGCGCCGTCGATCGTCGAGACGCAGACCGCCGACGCTGCACGTCTCTACGCAGAGAGCCTCGCCATGGTGCTTTACATGGTCGATCACGGCGGCGACGAGAAGCTGGCCGACGTCATGCAGGATCTCCACGAGGCCGACGGCGAAGACCCGAGGCGACGCGCGCATTCGTTGTGGAAGACCCTCTATCCACAGGCGAGCGCCGCCGACGTGAGGAGCTCGCTCGCGAACCGCATCTTCGGTGTAGCGAGCGAGAGCGACCTCGACGCGATCTTCGACGGCGAGGTCTGCTGCACGGGCGAGCGGCGGCTGGCGGACTACCGCTGTCACGCTGCAGCGCCGCGGCCCCCGGGCACACCGCCCGAGCCGGGCATGGGCGCGCGCTGCATGCGGTACTGATCGCCGTCAGGGGATCGAGGCGGGCGCGGGCAGCTCTTTGCCCTTCCCGATCGACTGCGCCATCGCGAGCGAGAGCTGCCGCGTGGCGAGCTCGCACTTCGACTTCGCCGGCTCCTTCTCGACGCCCGGGGCCTCGCAGGCTCGGGTCTGGGAGGCGCGCAGGCTCTCGAGGTGGCGATCCTCGAAGAGCGCCGTCTGGTACGCAGGCTCGAGCTTCTTCCACGCGATGTTCGCGACCGAGGCGGAGGGCGGCTTGCGAAAGCTGATCTCGTCCTCCATGAGCGACACGCAGGTGCCGTCCCAGCGCAGGACGTCGAAGGCGCGACCGCCGAGATCTTCGTTGCCTTCGGTGCCGCGGTTGGTCCGTGCGATGAGCACTTCCTCTCCCGCGCGGAGCTCGCGGAGCTCGCCCCGCCCGCCGACGTGCCACGCCTTGAAGCTCCGCTGGAGGTACGCGCGCTTCCACGGCGTGGCCGGCGAGAACAGCCGGAGCGCGACCTCTGGATAAGCGCCGGCGCAGAGGCGCTCTGCGAAGTCCGCGGGCAAGGAGCAGATCGGACCGTCCGCGCACGCGGAGGGAAGCTCACGCGTCTCGGGAGCTTGGTCGACGGGCTCCGGCTCGGTCGCCGTCGTGGGTCCGGTCTCCACCGCCTTCGCCGCGCGTGGCGGCGGGCTCTGGGAGCCGCAGGCCGCTCCCCCAACGACGATGGCGACGATTCCTAATGGCAGCGTACGGAGCGTGCGCCGAGGCATGGATCCGATCAATCTCTCATAGCTTCTTTCGCGACCCAAGGACCCGCCTCCTCCGCTTGTCGCAGCCCACTGTTGGCGGTCCGCTTCACGCTCCTCGCGCTCGTTTTCGCGCTCGTCCAAGGGTGCGCGCCGAGCCCACCTCCGGAGCTGCCCGCGCAGACGGCAGACGTCCCACCTTGTGAGGAGCCGAGCTTCTCGTTGGGACCGCGAGCCGCGTTCAAGCCGCTCGCCAGAGCCGTGCCCGAGCCGGCGGGACCGATCGCCACCACCGATCGTGCGCCCGAGATGTGCGACGCATTTGCAGAGCGCAGGACGGCGTCGCGGTGTCCCGCGACACGACGAGCGGCGCTCTCCATCGTCGACGCTGCCCTCCGAAAGGACATCGAAACGCGCGACGCCGATCTGGCGACCATCGACGGCTGCGACGCGCTCGCCTCCGGAGCGGTTCGCGCGCTACGCGCCGAGCTCGCACCGCGGGTCTGCAGAGACGTCCTGGCCGAGCCCGCGATGCGCGCCGCGACCGATCCCGAGATCGCCGCGCTGCTCCGGGCACAGACGATCGAGGCGCGGCTCGAGCGTGTGACGTCGCGCGCCCCCGACGTCCCCTTCGACGAGCTGGACCGATACGTCTCGCTGACGCTGATGCCGTGGCTGCTCGAGACGCTGAGCTTCGTCGAGGAGCTCGACAGGTCGGCGCCTTCGTCGGGAGCAGGTCGCGCGATCGTCACGCTCGCGCGAGGCAGAGCGCTCTTGCGGCTCGCCGGGCTCACCAGAGGAGCCACCCAAAGGACGCCGCCCTGCGATCGGCGAACGCGCGGCCCCGCACCCTTCTGCTCGCTCGAGGTGAAGCGCGCGCGCCTCTCTTCGCCCGTTCTCGCAGACCTGGGCGACGATCTCGAGAAGAGGGGCCATCGAGCGCTGAGACGGGGCCTCGGCGAGCTCGCCGACAGCGGGATCATCGACGACGGTCGCGGTCACGAGGCGGTCGCGCGGCTCGCCACCCGACGAAACAACTGGGACCCGCCTCCTTTGACGGACGTCATCGTGGCCACACCTCCGCGCGAGACGGCCGGCCTGACCGGAAGGCTCGGGCGCGCGCTTCCCGTCCCGCTCCTCCCGGCGTTCCTCGCGCCCGACGGGCTGCCTGACGCTGCCGTCATGCATGCCGTCGCCGAGCGCGGGCAGCCAGGCAACTGGGCGCGCCCGCCGGAGACCCTCGACAGCGATCAGGCCCTCTCCGCCGGCCGAGCTCGGCTCGCCATCGCGCTCCGGTACCAGCGCCGCTCCGACGTCGAGAGCGCGCTCGCGTACGCGCAGTCGGTGGGCTTCGCGACGCTCGGCCCCGACGATCGAGCTTGGACGTCGACCGCGGTCGGCTTGTGCGCCGCGATGGGCGGCGACGCGCCCGAGGGCGGACCGCTCGGCCCGCTCGCCGCCGTCGCGGCGTCCGATGGGCGGGCCGCGAACCTGGCGAGGTTCAACCTCGAGGTCCTCGCCGTCGCCGCGAAGCACCGCGCCCGCCGGTCGTTCTCGCCCGTGAGCTGCCGCCGCGCTTGGGACGCGGTGCGCAAAGAGGGGCCGACCCTCGAGCAGCGGGACTGGGTCGACTGGTGCGTGCGCTCGAGCGACGCCTGGGCCGGACCGCCTCGCCGAGAGCTGTGCAGGTCCCCTTGAGTCCATCTGTACGCTCGACCAAAGGCGTCGCCGCTTTGCGCCGCGAGCGAGGAGTGCTTCCATTCATCCCCGATGAAGCGCGCCGACTTCCCCGTGAAACCCGCCCCGGCAGCACCCGAGAAGCGCCGCACGAAAAAGCTCGCGAACCTGCCGCCGTACCCGGACGCGCTCGTCGACTTCATGATGACCGATTGGGCGCCCCGCGACGGCGCGCTGCCCGAGCCGATGCCCAACGCCGCGGCGTTCGCCAAGCGGAGGCGTGCGCTCTCGAAGGCGTTTCCCGGCGAGACGCTGGTCATCCCCACCGGGCACGAGAAGGTGCGTGCGAACGACACGCACTACCGGTTCCGTGCCGGCAGCGACTTCTTCTATCTGACCGGCAACCTCGAGCCGGATTGTGTGCTGGTCCTCGAGCCCAAGGCGTCGGGCGGACATCGCGACGTTCTTTTCGTCGAGTCGAACCCCGGACGCAAAGACAAGACGTTCTTCACCGATCGGAACAAAGGCGAGCTGTGGGTCGGACCGAGGCTCGGCGTCGCCGAGAGCCGCGCACGTTTCGGCGTGCACGCGTGCCGCCCCCTCGGTGAGCTCCACGCCTACCTACGCGGCCTCGACCCCGCGAAGACGCGAACGCTCCGAGAGTTCTCTTCGTCGGTCGATCGCGCGGTGAAGGCACGCAAGAAGGCGGACGCCCAGCTCGCAGCGTTCCTCGGCGAGATCCGTCTCTACAAGGACGAGCTCGAGATCGCCGAGCTCGAGGCCGTCGTCGCTTCGACGAAGCGCGCCTTCGAGGACGTCATCAAGGCGCTCCGCCATGCCAAGAACGAGCGCGAGGTCGAGGGCATCTTCAACCTGCGCGCGCGCGTCGAAGGCAACGACGTCGGCTACGGCACGATCGCCGCGAGCGGCGCCAACGCGTGCATCCTTCATTGGACGCAGAACGACGCTCGCCTCAAGAAGGGCGACCTCCTCCTCCTCGACGCCGGCGTCGAAGGCCGCGCGCTTTATACCGCGGACATCACCCGCACGATTCCGATCTCCGGCCGCTTCAGCAAGGAGCAGCGCGAGATCTACGATCTCGTCGCCGAGTCGCAGCGCGCCGCGCTCGCCGCGGTCAGGCCCGGCAACGACTTCATGGAGCCCAACCGCGTCGCACAGCGCGTCCTGGCCGAGGGCCTCGTCAGGCTCGGCATCTTGAAGGACGCCGACCACGCCACCCTTCCCGAGCAGCAGCTCCAGAAGCGCTACACGCTCCACAACGTCAGTCACATGCTCGGCATCGACGTCCACGATTGCGCCAAGGCCCGGCAAGAGGTCTACCGCTACGGCAAGCTGATGCCCGGAATGGTCCTCACCGTCGAGCCCGGCCTCTACTTCCAGCCCGACGATCTGACCGTCCCCGAGAAGTACCGAGGCATCGGCGTTCGAATCGAAGACGACGTATTGGTCACCGAGACAGGCATGCGCAATCTCTCGCAGTCGATTCCTCGCAAGAGCGAGGACGTCGAAGCGTGGATTGCGAAGCTCTGGGCCTAGCTGCCCCTCTGCGCTCAGCGGGGGAGACGCGGCACCGGCGTCCGCGGTGGCGAATTGGCACTCCTTGACGGCAAAGTGCCAATGATTATTTTGCGTCGACGCAGCCATAAAACCCTGTGGATTCGACCATTTGACCACGCTCGTGGCGACTCCCCATCTCCTCGTCTCGATGGACGTTGGCCTAGGTCAGGCAGAAAGGAGCACGGACATGTGGTGGGAATGCGAGGCTGGCCTCGAACGGGCGCACATGGCGCCGGTCGTCGCACGTGGCTAAGCCCGGGGCGCAGGCCGAGTCCGGAACGCCGCTGGACTTGAGTCATCTCCGCCGCGAGGCGCGGACCGCGCTCGAGCTCGCGGTCGTGACGCTCGCTCCCTCGGAGTTGGTGGACCGCCTCGCCGCAGTCGCAGGTTTGCTCGAGGCCCTCGTCGAGCTACCGCCGGACAGCGCTCCGGTGGTCGCGCTCGTGCCGAAGCTCCAGACCCGGGCGAAGAGCGCTCTCGACGACTGGAGCCAATGGCACAAAGAGCACTTGGAGCAGAAGATTCCGCGCGGTTGAGCGCAGAGGCAATGAGAACGCGGATGAATCTGGAGCCTCTCGTCGTGGAGCGCTCGAACGGATCTCCGCTCTGGCAGTCGTGATGGGGTGAGAGCTGCCGCCATCAAGGCGGCTTGCGTACCTTGCTGCGCCGGCCGCCGAGAGCCTTCGGCTTCTGTCGCAGAGACTCCTCCACGTGGTCCATGAACGCACGCACGCGTGGCGTGCTCCGTAGCTCACGCAGGGTGAGGACCCACAGGTCGCGAGTGAAGATCGACTCGATGGGTCCGATGCGTTCGAGCGCGGGATCGGCGTCACCGTCGACGCAGGCGAGGAAGTGGACGCCGAGGCCCGCCGTCACCGCTGCGTGGAGGCAGAGCGAGCTGGTGTCCAAGCGAATCGCGGTGCGCGCGCCGGGAACGTTCGTCGCCAGCCACTGGTCGAGCCAAGGTTGGTTGAGCCGCTCGTCCCAGTTCAGCCAGGGATAGGCGGCGAGCGGCGCACCTCTGCCGATCCGGGTGACGAGCGAGCGGCTAGCGTAGACGGCGAACTCGACGCGGCCCACCTTGCGGCCGACCAGATAGCCGGGCGGCGTGTTCGTCATGCGAAGGACGGCGTCGGCCTGCCTCCGAGGAAGCGACACCTCGTCGTCGGTGGTGGTCACCGTCAGCGCGACGCTTGGATAGCGCTCGAGGAAGCTGCTGAAGACATGGTGATGACACCGAAACAGCATGTCCATCGTCGAGACGCGCAGCGCACCCGCCAGCGCTTGATCGTGACCGAGCACGCGCCCCTCTGCCGCGAGCACTTCGGCCTCGACGCGCTCGGCGACGTCGACGAGCTCCTGTCCCGCCATGGTGGCCACGTAGCCGTCCGGCGTCCTGTCGAACACGCGGAGCCCCGTGCTTCGTTCGAGCTCGTCGAGGCGCCGGCCGACCGTCGTGTGCGTGACGTTGAGCGCCTGCGCTGCGCCGCTCAACGTCCGCGCGCGGGAGAGGGCGAGCACGTACCGGAGGTCGTCCCAGAGCACCTGTGCATGCTTGCACACCAACTGCCATAATGCTCGCATTGTCTGAACGACCACGCACACGCATCCTGGTGCCCATGAAGGCCTTGATGCATCACCAGTACGGCGGTCCCGAGCTCCTCACGATTGGCGAGCGCGAGCCCCCGGCGCTCGGCCCGCGCGAGGTGTTGGTCCGTGTTCGCGCGAGCTCGGTCAATGCAGCGGATTGGTTCCTGCTGACGGGCCGTCCGTGGCCGCTCCGGTTCATGATGGGCCTGCTCTACCCGACACGTCAGTGCTTGGGATTGGACCTTGCGGGTGAGGTCGTTCGAACCGGCGCCTCGGTAACCTCGCTGGCGCCGGGCGATCCCGTCTTTGGAGAGTGCTTCGGAGCGTTCGCCGAGCTCGCCGTCGTCCCCGAACAGCGGCTCGCCAAGAAGCCCGACTCCGTGTCGTTCGAAGACGTCTCCACGCTGCCCGTCGCCGGCACCACCGCATTGCAAGGTCTTCGGGACAAGGCCGGCGTCCGGCTGGGCCACCGTGTTCTCATCAATGGCGCGTCGGGCGGGGTCGGCAGCTTCGCAATCCAGATTGGTCGCGTGCTCGGCGCCGAAGTCACCGCCGTCTGCAGCGAGCGCAATGCCGCCGCCGCGCGCCAGCTCGGCGCGGCGCATGTCATCGACTATCGCGAGCGCGACTTCTCCGAAGGCAATGAACGATATGACGCCATCTTCGATCTCGTGGGCAAGACACCTCTCCTGCGTTGCCTGCGCCTTCTGACGCCGAAGGGACGATACGTCTCCTCCGCGGGTCGCCTCCTTCGCGTGGTCCAGGCAGGGCTTCTGTCTCTCTGCCCGCGCTCGCGCGTCAACGTCCTCACCGCGAGCTCGAACACGCGAGACCTCGAGACGCTCGCTTCGCTCACCGAGCAGAAGAAGATCACGCCTCTCATCGAGCATCGCTATACGTTCGACGAGCTGCCCGAAGCGCTCCGCCGCCAGGGACAGGGGCACGCCGGTGGAAAGTCGGTGGTGTTGGTTTGATGGCCCCGCTCGATGACACGGGGGATCTGCCAACCGCAGTTGGCACTCGGTCGTCGAGCGCTTCGCAGTCGAATTCTTTGACGGAACGTGGTTGGCGGCGCCACCCATCGACGTGAGACAGATCCACGCTCCGCTTCTCGTTGCAATCGCGCTGATCTCCTGCGCCGATCCGCCCGAGCCGCTCGCGAGCTGCGATGATGACGCGCGCACGCCGGCATTCTGCGAGGGCACCGGGCAGGAGCTCTGCCAGTGCACCGACTGCTACCTCAACGGCGACGCCGGCATAACGTGTCTCTTGAGCCTGGAGCTGGCCGAGGCCAGCTGCCTGCCGGATGGGTCGGATTGGAAAACGTGCGGATGCAACCCCGATCCGCCGAGGCCCGTGTGCCTGGAGACGTGTGCGGCGATGCGTTGCGACGCCGCCTGCGATCAAGAGAGCGTGCTCGAGTGCGCCCAGCGCTGCGACGACATCTTCGAGCGCCGATTGGAGCAGAGGCACGGAGTCGAGCCGTCCGAGCCTTGCGCGAGGGCTATCGCGCGCGTCGCTACGTGCCTCCCGGGCCTTGCTTGCAGTGACTCTTGGATCTGCGAGGACCTGCGCGGCTGGGATGAACAGCAGGCGCTGATTCGCGCGGTCTGCGGATTCCTCTAGCGGCTTCCGGGAGGCCTTCGCCGAACTGGCGTTCAAGCAGACGGCCGCTCACTCGCGCCTTCGGCGCTCGCTCCCGCCCGCACTTAACGCCGCGTTCGGCGTCGAGATCTGAAGCGCGGTTGCGAAGCGGGACGCTGGGGGGTTGGCGGAGATCGTGAGGTTGGCGTGTGCCGCCGGTGTACCGAGATGAAGGACGCGGCGAGCATCAGCGCGGGGCCTCCGGCCCCGCGCTGGTGCCCGCCGCGAAGTAGGGGACGGCGGTGCCGGTGGTGATCAGCGTGCGCGCCGCTGACGGCGATCGCGACCTCGTCCTCGAGCTCGTCGAGGGCGCCGGCAGCGATCACCGAGAAGCCGTGCCGGGCGCTGCCGCCTCGCAGAGATCCGCCCAATGTACGGCGTTCACCTGCGGGCGAGCGACCGAGCCGCGGAGCGAAGCGACGCGGCGAAGGAGCGAGGCCGTCAGGTGCAATGCGCGGATTGGGCCGCTTTGCGCCCCGCTTCGCTTGGCGCTACTCAGTCCCGCTCCGACACGTTCTCGCCGAGAAGCCGGAGAGCGTTTCCAAGGCGGGCGAAGTCGACGGGGGATGCCCTCTCGGGATCCTGGAGCAGCTTGCCGAGCTCCCCCAAGTCGTCTGACAAGGAGCCTGTCCCCGGCCTCGGATCGATGTCCATACGCGTCCACTCTTCGTCGAGGGCGGTCCAATAGAGGTCCCGACCTCCTTGCTCAACGCCGTCGAGTCCTCTAGCTCTTGCGAAACGCATCACGATATCGAAGCAGCGCTGCAACTCGTCCAGTGTCATCACTCGAGCTCCCGGATGCGGGCGAGGATCTTCGCTAGCTCGCCTTCCTGTTTTTGAATCTGGCCCTTCAACACTTCGACGCGGCCCGCGATGATCTTAGCTTGCCGTTCTTTTGGTGCCGCCGCGAGCACCCCCTGATTATCGTGAGCGAGCGGGTTCGCCTGATAGGCTTCGAGCTTGGCGCGATGTTCAGCAATCAACTTCTCGTACCTTGCCTTCGAGCCTAGAAGTTGCTCGCGGCTCTGCGAGGCGAGGCCACTTCCAGGCCCAGTGCGCCTCCCCGTGGTGATCTCCGGAGACCCGACGTACGGCTTCCGACCTAGCTGACCAGCCAGCTCTCCCAGTTTTCCAGCGCCTCCACCGAGCGCTGCTCCACCGAGGATCCCCGCGGCAGCCTCCTCTGTTGTCGGATCCCGTCCTTCGGAAAGCGCCGTCCCTCCAACGAGGACCGCGCCTTCGCCAGCACCGGCGATGGCCCCCGCGGTCGTCGCCGACCAGCCAAGCGCAAGGCCACCCTTGAGCAATAGGCCACCGGTGGCGATTGTTCCGGCGAGGATCGCACCGCCCACCGCGATGTTTTGCGCAACCTCCAGTGACTCGTCCTCCGGCGCCCATGAAAGCAGCCACCGATCGAACTTCGATAGAAGTTGTGCGGGCGGCCCGCTCCCCGAAGGCGTCCGCGAAAGATCTGCCCTGACCTGGTCGATGGCCTCCTGATTGAGTTGAGCTTCGTGGGCAGCGACGTCCGCTTCGTACGTCCGGTTCACCTCCTCCATCGCCTGCTCAACGGTGACGTACCCGCCCCGGCTGCTTGAAACGCCAAGCGCCGACTGCACCTTGCCGACCACGTAGCCGGAGAGGCTGAACTCCTCATCCTTCATCCCATTCGGGTCGACCATCACCACCGGCGACGCCCGCCCGTACAGGTACAAGTTCAACCCCGCCTGGAGGCCCAGCGGATCCGCCGTCGTCCACCTCCCGAGCCACGGCGCGTAATACCTTGCGCCAATGATTTACCCCAATGCAGTTTTCAGCCCGTAGACGCGGGTTCGGGCCTCAAATGCATTCGTTCGCCGAAATCGTACTTGCCGCTTGTGCGTTCAGAGAT
>JBGTSH010000244.1:0-16360 GCA_041940405.1 Polyangiaceae bacterium | reverse complement strand
CGGTGACCTCGCGTGGGTGCCGTGCAACGAGACCCTGCTCGAGGGCGCCGAGACGCAGGCGGTCGCGGCCACCAACGTCTTCGCCCGCCTCGACGGCCGGTGGCGACTCGTCCACCACCACGGGTCCGCCGTCGTGCGCCGTCCGGGCCCGCGCGACTCGTGAACCGCCGTCGTCGCGTCGTCCTGGCCGCGGTCCTCGCCGTCCTCACGATCGGCGGATGCCGGGCCGGCCAGCCCGTCGACGACGCCGGTCCGCCCCCGGCTGCGCCGCCGTGGCCGTCGACGACCACCACGAGCACGACCGCGCCCGTCACCGGGCCCGGTACCGACGAACCCGGGGCGGTGCTCGTCGCGACGGCCATCGACCGCCCCGGCGCCGTCGCCCACTCGATCATCTACCGCTCGACCGACGTCGAGGGAGCGCCCATCGAGGTCACCGGGCTCGTCTTCCTCCCCGAGGGCGACCCGCCGGCGGGAGGCTTCCCGGTGCTGACCTGGGCGCACGGCACGATCGGGGTCGGCGACGACTGCGCCCCGTCGCGGTTCGGCGGCGCCAACCTCCGCCTCCTCGACCAGCACCTCGACGCCGGCTACGCCGTCGTCGCCACCGACTACGAGGGCCTGGGCTCGCCGGGCGTGCACCCCTACCTCGTCAAGGGCAGCGAGGCCCGCAGCGTGCTCGACATCGTGCGGTCGGTCGTGCCGGGGACCTTACCCAGGGCGGCCAGGACCCGGTCGGGGGTCAGCGGCAGGCTCCGCACCGCCACGCCCAGGGCGTCGAACACCGCGCAGCCTATCGCGGCGGCGGTCGGGATGGTGGAGGGCTCGCCGATGCCGGCGGCGCCCGTGTTGTTGGCGCCGGTGTGCACCTCGGTGATCATCACGTCGATCTTCGGTACGTCCAGGGCCCCGAGGATCTTGTAGCTCTCGAGGTTGGGGTTGAGCATGCGGCCCAGGTCGTTGTCGAGCACGCGCTGCTCCATCAGGGCGTAGCTGGTGCCCAAGATCACCCCGCCGTTGACCTGGCTGCGCAAGGTCAGCGCGTTCATCACCCGGCCGCAGTCGTGCACGGCCAGCACCCGCGGGACGGTCACCACGCCGGTCCAGGTGTCGACCTCGACCTCGGCGAACTGGACCCCGGCGATCTGATAGAAGGGCGCGCCCGGGAACGGCATCGGGGCGCTGCCGTAGGTCTGCGGGCGAGAGGCGACGGCCACGATGGCCTCGCCGTCGATCTTCTTGCACACCTGCGCGAAGGTCAGCGAGCGATCGCCGCCGTGGGCGGTGCCCTCGTCGTCCCAGCGGACGTCCTTGGCGGGTACCGACAGCTGCTTGGCCGCCAGCTCGGTCAGCTCGGCGTGGGCCTGCTCGCAGGCGTTGCGCACCGCCGGGGTCACGCTCGACGTGGTCTGAGAGCCGCCGCTGCCCACCGAGGAGCCGTACTCGCTGTCGCCGTAGAGCACGGTCACCGTCTCCAGCGGTCGCCGGAACACCTCGGCGCCTATTTGGGCGAGCAGGGTGGGGATGCCCCCGCCGATGTCCTGGACCCCGTTTTTGATCTCGATGGTGCCGTCTCGCAGGACCGAGACGGTGGCCCGGGCGGCCTTGGCTCGCCCGAAGTCGCCCCAGATCGAGGCGGCCACGCCCAGCCCCCGTCGGATGCGGGTGTTCTTGGCCCGCCCAGCCGCCGAGCGCTTGCGTCCTTCCTCCCAGCCGAAGCGCTTGGCGCCCTCCTCGAGCTGGTAGCGGCGGACGGGGTGCTCGTCGTGGGCCACGCGCAGGGCCAGCGGATCGGCCTTCATCTTGGCGGCCAGCTCGTCGATGGCCAGCTCCAGCGCGAACGCGCCCTGGGGGTGTCCCGGCGCCCGCATGGCCGTGCCCGGGCCGCCGTTGGTGAACACGTCGTGGGCCCGCACGCGCACGTGGGGGCAGCGGGTGTAGATGCCGATGGCGTTGCGGCCGATGCCCGCGCCCGTGCCGATGCCCGCGGTCCCGTAGGACTCGATGTCGATCGCGTGCAGCTTGCCGCGGCGTCCCCCCAGCGTGAGGGTCTGGTGCGAGTCCGGTCGGTTGCCGGTGCACACGTGCTCCTCGTGACGGTCGCACATCAGCTTGACCGGGGCCTTGGCCTTGCGGGCCAGCTCGCCGGCGATGAAGCCCAGGCGGCTGCCGGGGGCCGAGGCCCCGAACTTGGCCCCGAACCCGCCGCCCAAGAACTTGGTGATCACGTGGACGTTCTTGTTGTCGAGGCCGAAGATCTCCGCCATCTCGTCGCGTACGCTGAAGATGGCCTGGGTCGAAGCCCACACGGTCATCGAGGACTTGTCGTCCCAGCGGACCAGCAGGCCGTGGGTCTCCAGCGCCGAGTGGGTCTGGACCTGGGTGTGATAGGTGGCCTCGTGGGTGACGTCCGCCTGCTCGAGCCCCTTTTTGACGTTGCCTCGGACGTTGACGGGAAGCGGCCGGACGTTGCCGCGCAGGGAGCCGCCGCCGCCAGAGCCGGGCTCGTCGCCCTCGGTACGCCGCTCCTTGACCGGCGCGGAGTGGACCTGCGGGGCCTTGTCCTTCATGGCGCCGGGGGTGTCGACCACGAACGGCTGCCGGTCGAACTTCACGTGAATATGGCGGAGCGCGTCGCGGGCCTGCTCGGGGCGCTCGGCCGCCACCGCCGCCACGTCTTGTCCCGCGAACAGCAGCTTGTCGCCGGCTTTGGCCAGGGCGATCACCGCCTTGACCCCGGGCTGCTTCTCGGCCTCGCGGGTGTCGATCGACTCGACGATCGCCGCCGGGTGGGGGCTGCGGAGCACGGCCGCCCACAGCATCCCGTGGACCGCCACGTCGAACGTGTACTTGGCCTGCCCGTTGACCTTGAGGTGGCCGTCGATGCGGGGGACCTCGGTGCCGACGACCGACAGCGTGCTGTCGGCGTCCCAGGGGCGGGCCTCGGTCGACGGCAGGGAGACCTTCTTCTTGACGATGGCCTTGCCGAAGCCGACGGACAGGGTGTGCTTTTGGTCGGCCATCATGCCCCTCCCGTCTTGCCGGCGGTGTCCAGCACGGCGGCCACGACGTGCGGGTAGGTCCCGCAGCGGCACAGGTTGCCCGCGATGGCGTCCTTGACCTTGGCCTCGGTCAGCGCCTCCCCCCGCGGGTGCCGGCGCAGGAGCGCCGCGCACGAGACCAGCATGCCCGACGTGCAGAACCCACACTGGAGCGCGTCGTGGCGGACGAACGCCTGCTGCAGCGCGGACAGCTCGTCGCCCTCGGCCAGGCCCTCGACCGTCGTGACCTCGCGGCCCGCGACGTCGTGCGCCAGCATCATGCAGCTGTTGCGGGGGAGCCCGTCGAGCAGCACCAGGCATGCACTGCAGGCGCCGCGATCGCACACCACCTTGGGTCCGGTGGTCGACAGATCGATGCGCAGCGCCTCGAGCAGGGTGGTGCGGGGCTCCACGCTCACCTCGGCCGTCTTGCCGTTGAGCGTAAATCGCAAGGGGACGGGATCCGGTCCGATCTCGGCAGGTGCGGTGGCGTCCTCCACCACCGCGCCTGCGCCCGGGTCCTCGGTCTCGGGACGCTTGACACAGCCGCTGACCAGCGCCGCCGTGCCCACGCCCCGAAACAGCCCGCGGCGGGTCAGCTTCGTGCGCTCCGACATCGCCGGGAGGATATCGAAAACCCGCGTGGACCACGAAGCGTACGGCGGCAAGAGGCGCCGCCGGCGCTAAGGGGTCGTGGAGCGGATATAACGGCGGTCAAGCTCGATGATCGATCATCTCTCGTTGCATGTGACCGACCTTGTGCGGGCGGCCGAGTTCTACGACGCGATCTTGTCGGCCCTCGGGTACGTACGGGTGTGGTCGACCGACGACGCGGTCGGCTACGGGGTGCCGGGTGGGGAGGACGTGCTGGCGCTCGAGGCTCGCGGTCCGCATCCGCCGAGCGGGGCGGGCTTTCACCTGGCGTTCACTGCTCCGGACGCTGCGGCGGTGCGGGCGTTCTTTGCGGCGGCGTTGGCCCACGGAGGGCGAGACGATGGCCCGCCGGGTCCGAGGCCGCACTACGGGGACGGGTACTACGCGGCCTTCGTCGTCGATCCCGAGGGGTATCGTCTAGAGGCGGTGTTTCACGATTCGGAGTGAGCGCGGGAGTCGTCGAGCGATGGTGCATCCTGCTCACTTCGGAGCGCCCGGGCGCTCGTCGATCAGCCGTGGTTGTGGATGCCACGGATGCACCGACGCGGCCTCGCCCTCGGCGGCCGGCTCCTCGGGGTAGACGTAGTAGTCGACCGGCATCGACTCGCCGTCGACTCTGACAACGCCGCGTCCGATGAGCGGCAGCACGAGATGCGCGAGCGGCGCGAGATCGCCGCTGGCCCCGAGCGATCCGCGTTTCGGAATGACGGGCAGGACGTCGGCGTTGAGCATCGCGACGAGCATGTCGACGACCTCGGGCCGGACGCCCGAGTAGCCCATGGCGACGACCTGCGCGCGCAGCACCATCATCGCGCGAACCTCGGCTCGGCCGAGGTCCGGCCCGACCCCGCAGGCGTGGCTGCGCACCAGGTTGCGTTGGAGCGCGGCGATGTCGCTTCCGGCGATCCGTGTCTCGGCGAGGGCGCCGAATCCGGTGTTGACGCCGTAGACCGCCGGGCCGTCGTCGCCGGCGGCGACGAGCGCGTCGATGGGCCGTCGGGAGGCGATCACCCGCGCGAGCGCGTCGGGGCAGAGCGTTACCTTGCGCCGGCCGCGGGCGACGTCGCAGAGGGCCTCGAGAGACAGCGGTCGCCCGATCGAGACGGGCTCGGAGAACGCTTCGGACATCGGACGGCGAACTTGTCGCAGGTTGGTCCAAAGGGCAATCGCATCGGTGCTCGATGGCGAGCCTTGTCGGTGTATGCTCCGCGCCGACTCATGCTCCGCGGCCGAAGGTCACGCTTCTGCGCCGCCCCGAAAGCGCCGATTGCGCCTGTCGGGGCCGCGCTCTTCTGCGCCGCGTTTCTGTCTTCCGGCCCGGTGCACGCGCAGGAAAAGAATGCGCCCGAGGAGCAGAAGCTGCCCCCGACCGCGGAAGAGGACATCCCGAAGCGCGTCGAGCGGCCGGCACGCGACGGCTTCCTCGATCGGTTCGTGCTCGAGACGGGCAGGTTGCCGCCGCTCCCGCTCGACCCGGACTTCTTGGTCTTCAGCATCCACGGCGAATACCAGCTGCGCTTCCGGGCGATGACCGATCTGCCGCTCGAGCCGCCGGTGCGCGGCGCCCTCCCGACCGACGACGGGTCGGAGCCCGAAGATCCGTCGCTGCTCGGCCAGAACAAGTACCTCTACCACTGGCTCCGGCTTTACGGCCGCATCGCGTTCCGCGACGACCTCGCGCTCGTAGGAGAGATCGACGTGCCGCGCGGCCTCATCGCCGGAGACACGACGCAGTTCGTGGACCGGTCGCGCGATCCGCTGTCGGACTACAACTGGTACGACGTCCACCCGCGCCAGCTCTACCTCGAGTACCGATCGCCGATCGGCCTCTTCCGCGTGGGCCAACAGACCAGTTACTGGGGCCTGGGCCTGGTAGCGAACGACGGCGATCACCCGCAGATGTTCGGTGACACGATCCGCGGGGCGCTCACCGAACGGCTCCTCTTCGCGACGACGCCGATGGGCAAGGACACGCCCCTCGTGATCGCCGCCGCCGGCGACGTCGTGTTCGAGGACAACACGGCCGATCTCCTCGGCAACTCACCGGAGCAGGACCAGGGCGATCTCGCCGCGCAGGCGGTGCTCGCTGTCTCGTATCGAACCGACTTCGCGGACATCGGCCTCTACGGCGTCTACCGCCACCAAGAGCGCGAGCTCACCGCGGTGCTCCAGCCGTACACCGAGTCGCTCGACGTAGGCGTCGTCGACGTGGCCGGCAGGCTTCGGGGTGAGGTGCCGGGCACCGACGCGTACGCGTACATCCAAGGCGAGGCCGCGACGATCGTCGGGCGGACGAGCTACGTGCGCTCGGCCTTCGTGAACCAGATCACGCCTTCGCAAGAGATCGAGGACGAGAGCATCCTCTCGTTCGGCACCGCGGCGGTCCTGGGCTTCGTCCACACGCGGAGCGACGACAAAGAGAGGTGGGGCGACTTCGTCCACGAGCTCGAATTCGGATACGCGACAGGCGACGCCGATCCGTTCGACGGAGCGACCCACCGGTTCACGTTCGACACGAGCCACAACGTGGGCCTGGTCCTCTTCGATCACGTGCTCCAATGGAAGACCGCGCGCGCCGCCACGATCGCGCAGGACTCGCGCGTCACCAACCGGCCCAACCCCGGGCTCCAATTTCTACCGTCGAACGGTGGCGTGTTCGGCGCGACCTACCTGAACCCGCGGTTCATCTTCCGGCCGATCCGCCAGGTCGACGTGAAGCTCGGCTTCCTCTGGGCATCGGCGACCGCCGACGTCGTCGACCCGTATCATGCAGGCGCGCTCGGGACGTACGCGAACTACGACGGCGGCGATCCACGCAAGCGCGATCTCGGCGTCGAGATCGACACCGGCGCCGACGTGCGCATCCCGCTCGAGCGCACCGTGACCCTCGAGCTCGGCGCCGAGGGCGGCGTGCTCTTCCCCGGGCACGCGTTCGACGACGAGGACGGAAACACCTTACCCAATCAGCTCGTCGCAAACACCAAGCTGGGTCTCCAGTTCTAACGTCTCGCCACGAAGCCAGGCTTCACCGTGATCCCTGCTATTTCCTCCCCCCCGGCCCCCCTCCACGGTGTGGAGGGGGGAGAGTCGCGATGAAATACTTCGTAACACTACCGTCAGGCACCGAGCACGTGGTCGAGATCGTCGAGGCCGCGGGCGGCGTGCTCCAGGTCACCGTCGACGGAAAGCAGGTCGAGGCCGACGCGGTCGGCCAGCCTTCGAACGCGCGCGCGGGACGCGGCGCGACGAGCATCCGGGTCGGCGGGCACACCATCGAGCTCTGGCTCGAGGGCACGCCCCCGGATCTCGGTGTCATCGCCAATGGGCAGCGCTTCTTCGCGAAGGTCGAGAGCGAGCGGATGCGCATCCAGGCGGCCGCCAAGCCCACCGCTGGCGGTGCCGGCACCGTCCGATCCCCGATGCCCGGCCGCGTCGTCCGCGTCCTGGTCGCCGAAGGCGACGACGTCGAAGCGGGCGCGCCGGTCGTCGTGGTCGAAGCGATGAAGATGGAGAACGAGCTCTGCGCCGAGCGCGCCGGCAAGGTGAAGCGCGTGCTCGTCGCCGGCGGCGCCACCGTCGAGGGTGGCGCTCCTCTCGTCGAGATCGGGGAATAGCGTGAAGACCGGACCCGTCCCGCTTTCGTCGCCGCGGCTCTCCCTCGCCCACACGCCCACGCCGATCGTCCAGACGCGCGCGCTCGAGGTGCTCGGCCTCCAGGATCGCAAGATCGATCTCTGGATCAAGCGCGACGATGCGACCGGCGGACCCGAAGCCGGCAACAAGATCCGCAAGCTCGAGTTTTTGCTCGCCGACGCGCAGAAGCGCGCCGCGACGACGCTCGTCACCTGCGGCGGCCTCCAGTCGAACCACGCGCGCGCCACCGCGGTCCTCGCCGCGCAGCTCGGTCTCAAGAGCGTCCTCATGCTCCGTACGACCGAGACGCTCGACACCCTACCGACGACCGGCAACGTGCTCATCGATCGAATGGTCGGCGCAGAGATCTGCCTGGTCACACCGGCCGAGTACCGCGATCGGCAGAGCCAGATGGCGACCATCGCCAAGGATCTCCAAGCCGACGGCCACCGTCCGTACGTCATTCCCGAAGGGGGATCGAACGGGCTCGGCTCGCTCGGCTACGTCCACGCGATGGAGGAGATCGGCGCTCAGATCGACGCCGGTGCCTGCGGAGAAGGGCGGTTCGACGTGATCGTCCACGCGTGCGGCTCGGGGGGGACGGCCGCCGGCGTCGCGCTGGGCGCGACGCGATCCGGCGTCGCAAAAGAGGTGCACGCGATGGCCGTCTGCGACGACGTCGCCTACTTCCGTGAGGTCACCGAGCGCATCGTCGCAGAAGCTCGAGCTCTCGAACCGTCGCTGGGCGAGCCGGCGAAGCTCGTGATCGACGACCGCGAGAAGGGCCCGAGATACGGCGTCGCAAGCGACGATCAGAAGCGGCTCATCGTAGAGCTAGCCCGCGGCGCCGGCCTTCTGCTCGATCCGGTCTACACCGGCAAAGCGTTCGCGGGTCTCGTCCGCCTCGCTCGCGACGGTGCGCTCGACGGAAAGCGCGTTCTGTTCCTGCACACCGGCGGGTTGCCGGGGCTCCTGGCGCAGGGCGACGAGCTTGCGCCCTTCTGCTAGGCTCGCGGCCGATGCTTACTCGAAAATCCTTGGGGATGGCGGCGACGGTGTTGCTCGGCTGCGTGGTGGCTCCCGCCGTGGGATGCGGCGACGATGAGACCGATGGCGGCGGAACGGGCGGCGCTCCCGGGACGACGACGTCGTCGTCGGCGACCGGCACGCCCACGACCACGACGAAGACGACGGGCGCGATGATGACCACCTCGACGACGACATCGTCGTCGAGCAACTCGTCCGGCAGCGCCTCGGCGAGCACGGCCGCTTCCGGCAGCAGCTCGGCTTCGACGACGGCAGCGACCACGGCAGCTTCGACCTCGACGGGCATGATGCTCTGCGAGCTGCCGGACACGACCGCCCCGTCGAACTGCGCCGAGGCTTGCTCGGACGTCTACGACTGCGGCGCGCTCACGTGCGACGGCATGAACGTCTGCCCGGGCTTCGACGGCTCCGCCATGCAGAAGGCTCAGTTCGAGCAGTTCTGCCTGATGGCGTGCGCGCAGCAAATGGCGCTGATCTCGATCATCGATCCGGCCGATTGCGACGGCACCGTCGCCACCATCTCCGCCGTCAGCGCAGAGTTCGACGACGCCTGCCAGAACGGCATCCCGTGACGCCGAGAAGCTCTCTCTTCCTCTCTGCCGTCGTCTGTGCCGCCGTTGCGATCGCGTGCGGCGGACAGGTCGTCTTCGAGGAGCCGAACGACGGCGGGGCAGGGGGCAGCGGCACGACCGGTCCGGGCGGGACCAAGGCGACGACCGGAACGAAGAACACCACGACGACGACGACCGGTCAGATGACGAGCCAGGTCGCCACGACCAACAACCAGAGCAGCGTCGGTTCGATGACGTCCGGTGGGTGCTCGGTGCCCGTCCCCCCGCCGATGGATTGCTTTCAGGCGTGCGGCATCCTCTACGCGTGCGGCCAAACGTTCTGCGGCGGTAGTGAGCAGCTTTGTCCCGCCTTCACGCCGAACAACGTCAGCCAGGACGAATTCTTGATGGGCTGCGTCGGCCAGTGCCAAGGTCAGATGGCGCTGATCTCGATCATCAACCCGAACGACTGTGACGAGACGATCGATACGCTGACAGCCGTCGCGGCTCAGTTCGAACAGCTCTGTAAGATCGGGTTCTAGCCCGTCGGCTCTGCTGCTAGCATCGCCGGATGCTTACCAAGAAATCGGCGGGGCTCTTGGCGATGGTTTTGATCGGCGGCGCGGCGTCGTCGGTCTCCGGCTGCGGCGACGATGAGGGCGTCGGCGGTGCCGGCGGCGCCGGTGGCTCACCCACCTCCGCCACGCCGACCTCGACGGGCACGAAGACCTCGAGCTCGGGGATGAACACCTCGAGCTCCAATTCCTCGAACGGCTCGAACTCCGCCTCCTCGAACGCCAGCGGCTCGACCTCGGGTCCGACGACCTCGAGCGGATCGACGTCGACCGGATCGAGCGGTTCGACTTCGACGGGCTCCAGCGGCTCGACCTCCACCGGCTCGAGTGGGTCGACGTCGACGGGAGGCACGAGCGTCAGCACCGGGATGGGCAGCGGCTCCAGCGGCAGCGGCATGTCGGTGACGACCGGCACGGCCTCGACCGGAACCGGCATGATGCTCTGCGAGCTGCCGGACACGACGCCTCCGTCGAACTGCGCCGAGGCGTGCTCCGACCTCTACGACTGCGGCGCGCTCACCTGCAACGGCATGCAGAACTGCCCAGGCGTCACCGGCACCGCGATGGAAAAGGCCCAGTTCGAGCAGGTCTGCGTGCCCTCCTGCATGATGAGCCCCGCGCTCGTCTCGCTGATCGATCCTGCGAGCTGTGACGATACCGTCGCGACGATCTCCGCCGTCAGCGTCGACTTCGACAACGTCTGCCAGAACGGCTTCCCGTGAGAGCGCGTTTCCTCCTTGCCGCCGTCGCATGTGGCGCCATCGCCATCGCGTGCGGCGGCCAGGTGGTCTTCCAGGAGCCCGACGACGGCGGCTCCGGCGGCAGCGGAACGACGGGCCCCGGCGGGTCGAAGGCGACGACCGGAACGAAGAGCACGACCGGTACGCAGGTGAGCACCGCCTCTTCGGGTGGCTGCTCGGTGCCCTCGCTCACGCCGACGGACTGCAAGCAGGCGTGCACGATCGTCTACCTGTGCGGTCAGACGTTCTGCGGAGAAAACCAACAGCTCTGCCCGAACTTCAGCCCGAGCATCACCACCATGGACGAGTTCTTGGTGGGTTGCATGGACGTCTGCCAGAACCAAATGGCGCTCATCCAGGTCGCCGACGCGGACAACTGCGATGTCACCATCCAGACGCTGCAAGGTTCGATCACCGGCTTCACGCAGGTCTGCGGCGGGTTCTAGCGGCTATTCCACCACGTCTCGGCGAGCCCGCGGTCCTCGAGCGTGTCGATCTCCATGTAGCCGCCGGGCGTGTCGGCGCGGTGCATCGCTTCTCCGGCCTCGAGCAGGTGCTGGAGAAAATCGATCAGGTACGCCTTCTCGAAGGTGCGGCCCTCACGGAACGGTCCGCCCGCGTACTTCGCGGCGGCGTCGTCGAAGTGCTTGAGAAAGCGCGGCACGGCCGCCTTGCCGACCTTCATCACGCCGATGAACTCGCCGGACGCCTCTTCGCTCGCCAGCTTGCGCGAGAGGACGGTCACGCGCGAGCCGTCGGCGACGAGCTTCTCGGCGTCGGTCTCGGGGTGCTGCGATCGGCTGACGTAACGGCGGCGCCACGCCGTGTCGCATCCGAGGGTGATGTCGTGCTCGCTCTTGGCGACGTCGCGCGCGATCTCGGGCGTGTAGACGATGTCCGCGTAGGTCGAGACGAAGCCGTCATGCATGAGGTCGCGCGCGCAGAGGAGCGAGAGCAGAATGTTGTTCGTCTCCCAGCCCGCGTTCCGCACATAGGTGAGATCGGGGTAACGCTCCTCTACGACCTCGGCCCGGTAGCCGGAGATGAAGACGATGCGGTCCCGGGTGAACCCGGCGAAGGCGAGTGCATCGAGGATGTGCTCGAGCATGGGGCGGCCGACGACCTCGACCATGGTCTTCGGGAACTCGTCGGTCAGGTGCTCGAGGCGGCTTCCGCGGCCGGCTCCGATGATGATCGCTCGCATGATCGGGGTCTTGTCACGAATGCGGGCAGCCGGGCAGGGGGCGCACACGCCGACCCGGACCATGACAGCCGGATCATGCTTGGGCGCAGGCCCCGGGTGGCCTTCGGGGGACACTTCCCATGTGGCACGACCTCTGCTAACTGCCGCCTGGACTCGAGGTCAGAACTGCTGTCTCGAGTGTTGGCCCAAGCCGGTGGGTGGCGTATGGAGTGCACCCGCTCGGGCCGGCCAGTTCGGACCGCTCTTAGGAGGAGATCGAGCTCATGAAGACCAAGCTTTTCGGAACTGTCTGTGTTCTCTCGGCCCTTGCCGTCGTCGCCTGTGGCGATGACGAGTCGGGTGAGGGTGGCTCGGGCGGGTCGACGACGACCACGACCGCGACCGGCAACAACACCAAGAGCACCTCGACGGGCATGGGGACGACCAAGGCCACGACCACCGGCGGCATGGAGTGCCCGCTTCCCGACACGACCGAGCCGGCGAACTGTGACGAGGCCTGTTCGGACCTGTACGACTGCGGCGCGATCATGTGCAACGGCGCGACGCTGTGCATGTTCTCGGGCGACGCGGCCGAGAAGACGGCGTTCGTCGGCGGCTGCGTGGAGGCGTGCGCAGGCCAGATGGCGCTGATCAGCCTGATCAATCCGGCCGATTGCGAGGAGACCATCACCACCTTGAGCAACGTCAACGCGCAGTTCGGCATGACGTGCGACAACGGCATCTCGGGCACGGGCGGCGGCGGCGGCGGCAACTGAGCCAAGCCTTTCGCTGAAACGCTCACGGGCGACGCGCACCTCGGTGCGGGTCGCCCGTGTTGCTTTGTCCGGCCAGTCTTAGATCGATCTTGCCGACGTTCGTCGCAGCAACCACTCGGCCATCCGCAGCATGGCGACGACGTGAGCCTTCACGACGTCGACCGGAGGAAGCTGCGTGTCCGTCTGCCTGGGATGCGTGTGCAGCGCCATCGAGCCGGCGACGAGCATCTCATCCTGCTCGGGCAGCAGCTCTCGACGATACGCCTCGATGGCAGATCGAGCGTCGGAGAGCGCCTTTAGAGAGAGCTCACGATCGAGACCGGCGAGACGCTCGGTGGAGACCGCCGCGCCGACGAGGTACGCGGCTGTGGCTCCTAGCGCCGTCGAGATGATGACGGTGTCGCCGCGACGGGCCTGTTTCGGGATCGCGAGAAGGAACATCTGCATGCTGGAGGTGCCGCCGCTCACCGCTGCCAAGTTGTGGAGGCTCTCGATCGGCTCGCTCGGTACGTCTTCGATGGGCTCGATCTCGGGTGCCCCCAGAACCGCCGACGCTTCGAGGATTCGCTCAGCCGTCCAGGTGGCGCCGACCAAAGCATCTTCCAGCAGCGGCACCAGCGGTACAGACACCACCGGGGGCAGAAGGGGTGCGATCGTGCGGAAGCAGGCTTGAGCGATGACCATGACCCAGCGGTGAAGCCGCTCCACGTCATCGAGGGCGCCGTCCGCTCGCGCGGTCGCGCGAGTCACGAGGCTCTCGAGCCACGCGCGATCGACATTTGGCCGGCCGTCCACCGATAGAGGAGTACCAGGCGTAGGCTGCCGCTGGGTAGAGCCCGGCGCGGAACCCGGTGTAGCCTTCTCCGTGTGGAAGCCGAGCTGCGAGCATTGGCCGAGGCGCTCGTGACGGAAGCGATGGCCGGCTACGACAAGCTGCTCGCACCGGCGGCCCAGGCGCGCCTGCGCGAGCACCTGCTGGATGAGCTGCTCTGCACGCGCTACGGCAGAGCGCGCCTCCGCCGGTTGGTGCGGGACCCGGTCGTCCACCACAGCGAAGAGGTCGCCTTCGACGCGGGCCCGGAGAACGCGTCGCCCGCGAAGAAGAGCGAGGGCGCATGAAACGTGTCCTCACCCCAGCGGAGCAGGCGCTCGTGGCCGAGGCGCAGCCGATGGTGCCGCGGCTGGCGGCAGAGTTCGCGCGACGAAACGTGAGCGTGCACGTTTCGGACTTCGAGTCGGCCGGGAACGAGGCGATCGTTCTCTGCATCGACCGCTACCGGCCGGAGTACGGCACCTTCGAGCAGTTCGCCTTTCTTCGTGTTCGGGGTGCGATGCTGGACGCCGCGCGCAAGGCGCTCCGACAGCTCTCTCGTGAACGCGCGCGCGCGGGCCCGCTGGCCGCCGTGCAGCGCGAAGACGAACCGCAGGACATCAGCTCCTTGTTTCAGCAGGAGCAGGAAGACCATCGCGACCGCCTCGTGCGCGATCTCCGCCTGCAGGTCGCGTCGTTCACCGCAGCTGAGCTCGAAGCGCCGGACACCAGTGAGGACGCCGTCGTCGACACGCACGCCCGCGCGGAGGCGCTCCGAGCGATCCGGAGCGCCGTCGAAGAGATGCCGTCCAACGAGCAGGCGGTCTACCGCCACGTGTACATCGATGAGATCCCGTTCGCTGAGGCCGCGTCAGCGATCGGCATCGAAGAGCGGAGCGTTCATCGGATCTCGGCGCGGATCAGGCGCAAGCTCGTCGAGAAGCTCGAGCCCGTGGTGAGCGGTTGGCGGACGCCGTCGCCGGCGTGAGCGTCATCCCGAGCGCTGCTGCTTCGCCAAGCCCATCCTAACCAAGAGGTCCCGCCGCTTGATCGCGACGTGCGCGATCTCGGCCCACTCTTCGTACCAGTCGCGAAGGCGAATGAGGGTCTGCTCGTATGCCTGCTGCTCGACGTCGCGATCGCCTGGCTGCTCGACCACCGGATGCGATCGCTTCGCAGTGGTCAGGAGCGAGCGCAGCCGGGCCCGCTCCGCTGGGGGCAAGGCACGGCGTTCAATCAGCGCGAGCACGGCCTGATCGGCCGACGCCGGGCCGTTAGCGGCGGCTCGTGCGACCAGGGTGTCGATGCGATCGAGCAGGACGTCGAGCGCCAGCACCGCGGCGATGCCGCGACCTGGTTTGACGCCCGTGAGCAGGAGCTCCGCGTGCTCGGGATAGCGCCGCGAGAGCGCTGCGGTGAGGACACGGACAATCTTGTCATCTACGGCATCGAGGGCGGCGATCGCAGCACGGACCGCCTCGTCCGAGACGTCGCGGTCTGCCGGCGCGGTTTGAAAGCCGGACGCCTCGTGAAGGAGCCGCCAGCCCTCTGCATGCTCTTCGTGCGACCAGCCGTACTCCCCGAGCATGCCACGAATGGTGGGCTCCTTCGCGACCGCTCGAAGGAGGCGCAGGGCACGTTCCGGCGTGGTTTCGAGCGTCTTCGCGGTGACCGTCGCCTCGAGCGAGGAAGAAGAGGCGGCCGTGTTGGTGTCGTTCATACCCAGGACTCGTCACGAGAGCGGGAAACATGACCGACGGCCGGTTCTTTTCTGAGCAGGGCCGATCCGCGTCCGCGCAGAACCGCTCCGCCTGCGATCAGGACCAGTTCGCGTCGACCTAGCACCACTTCTCCTCTCTCCAGCCCCCGGTTCGTGTCGACGCAGTCGCTGTCGCCCTCAAGATATCGCTGCCGGCCCAGCGCGAGCCGCTGAATTCGAGGGGAAACCCAGCTCTGGAGCGAAGGCGACGCGCGAAGCCCTGACGCTTTCCGCGACTTCTTAGGCAAAACCGAGGGTTTCGTCGGCACGGACGGGCCCTGCGAAGCCGAGAACCGCTCTCCACGATCGGTTTCAAAATTTTTTTTCGTCCCGGCCGGTCATGTCGAGGCCCCCTCGTGACGAGTCAGGGATGAGGGACGGCGCCGCACGGTGCGAAGGCCGTCCCTCATGGAGAACGATCATGTCCACGACCATGCCTGGGTCGGTCGGTACGACCACGCCCGCAACCAACGGTACTTCCAACAGCAACGGCGGCATGCCGCCCATCACCGCGACGTCGAGCCTGCCGCCCGAGGTGTCGCGCAAGACGCTCGAGAGCACCGTCGAGCGTGCGCTCGCGCTGCTTCGCGGCATCGCCAGCGAAAAGAAGATCCGAGAGCAGATGAACAAGCACGGCTACTCGGACGCGCACCAGCAAGAGGGGTGGCGACGCCTCTCGATCGCGGCCGGCTTCTACCAGCCGCTTGGCGCGCAGGATGACAACGACGTGAACGTGCGCAACGCCATCGCCGAGATCGACGCGGCTGACGAACAGATCTTCCGCATCGCATCGGCGAGCCTCTCGCGTCGCTTCCCCGCGCATGCCGACATCCTCCTCGGAGGCATCTCGGCGGCGCGCGGGGCGGCCTCGGTCCTGAACCTGGAGATCTTGCTCGATCGGATCGACAAGCTCGAACAGGCAACGGGCGAGGACGCCGCGACCGTGCAGGGGAAGGCGGCGGTCGCGCTCCTCGGTGAGCGCGGTCTCTCCGCGAGCGAGCGAGCGAGGCTTCGCGGGCTCATCAACGTGGCCAAGCGATCGAATCCGGTCGACGGCAGCCCGACCGCGGCCGAGGAGAGCGACGAGCAGTATGTCGCGAACCTGCAGGCATTGCGCGAGTGGTACGAGGAGTGGTCGGAGATCGCACGCGCGCTGTTCACGCGTCGCGACTACCTGATTCGCCTTGGCATGGCGTCCAGCCGGCGGTCGAGCGGGCCGGAGGAAGAGCCGGAGCAGTCACCGGCACAAAATCCGGCTGAGCCCGGGGTCTGAAAGGCCGGCACCTTGCGGCCGGCAGTCGAGCCGGCGCCGCCCGCGTAGCTCGCTCTCCGTTTCCGGCGAGCTCGCGGCGGCGCCGGCTCCTTTTTGAGAAGGAGCCACACGTGTCATGGAATCTCGCAATCATCGGAAGGACATCGAAGAAGCGCTCGACAATCGGGTGCGCTCATTGCGGCAGCGAACCGTGAAGCTCGAGCGGCTGCTCGGCGCGGCCGCGCGGCACCCCAGGATCGCCGGAGCGCTCATCGACAACGGCTTCGGCCGGGCCGCGCGCGCCAACGGCCACGCGCTCATCGATCGGGCCGCCGTGA
>JBGTSH010000243.1:0-16361 GCA_041940405.1 Polyangiaceae bacterium | reverse complement strand
ACTCAAACCTGTTCCTGCTCCTGCTCCTAAATTGTATCATAAGAGATAGTCATTGGACATAGTCTCTATATCACAATTTATTTACTTTGTATCATACAAAAACTTATGAAGGAAGACGTCTTCACAGTCATCGTTCCGCGCACAAAGGAACAAGCGGCCGACATCGACGAACGGCTTGCCACGATCGAGAACGCGAATCAGAAGTTTGCTATTCTTCGCACCGCCGTCAACGGCCTCGACTTAATCAACACCGCGGATGTCGTGATCTCAGGCGGCGGGACGACGCTGCTGAATCTCCTGGCAGGCATCGACACCCCGACATCCGGTTCCCTCACTGTCGATGGCATCGACATCGCCTCGCTCTCCCGTTCGCAGCTTGCCGCATGGCGCGCCAACTCGGTGGGCTACATCTTTCAGCTGTACAACCTGGTCCCGGTGCTGACCGCATACGAAAACGTCGAACTGCCGTTGTTGTTATTGCCGATGAATCGCGCCGAACGCCAGCGGCGCGTGGAGCTCGCCTTGACGGCCGTCGATCTTATTAACCGGGCCAATCACTATCCGCGGCAACTTTCCGGCGGGCAAGAGCAACGAGTCGGAATTGCGCGAGCGATTGTGACCGACCCCACGGTGGTCGTCGCCGAGTGGTGGCGCGCAGGCAAACGCGAGAAAGAGCGCGTGACGCTCCTTCGCTCGCTCCGGGTCGAGGCGCTCCACGAGAGCACCGCCCGTCTTGCGGGCATTGCCCTGGGCCTCGTGCGAGGAGCCACGACAATCGATGCCATCGTCATGGCCTCTGCCGCGACTCGAGGCGACATCGTTTACACCAGCGACGCGACCGACCTCGAGGCTCTGCGACGTGGCGTGCCGGCCTTTGCCCGCGTCGGGATTCTCCACGTCTGAGCCCTACGCCACCAACTCCACCACAAACTCCTCAGAGACCACGCGCTGTGGCCCGTGTATCGCGCCCGCGCAACTACATGAAAGCCCGCGCCACGCGGCTGGGACTGCACGTGGCCATTCAGTTTGACGCCGCACGGCCTTGCACGCATAGCGCTGTCACGTTCGGGAGGTCCATTCGATGGGCACATTCAACTTCGACACAACGAGCGAGCCCGGCATCTTGAGGATCACGCTCGCCGGGAACTTCACCGTGGCGGAGATGACAGCCTTCGTTGCGGAGCACAATCGACAGGTCGACGCGTTCGGCAAGAGAGACTACCGCGTCTGGGCGGACCTTACCGAGCTCGCGCCGCTCAGCCCGGAGTGCGCGGATGTCCTCGAGCGCGTGAAGCGGTACAGCAGCGGCAAGCCGAACTTTCGGGGCAGCGCAGTGCTCGTCTCCACGGCTACCATCGCCCTGCAGAACCGCCGCACGAGCGCCGGCGCGGGAGTGATGAGCACCGAGCTCGTCTCGGACGATCCCGAGCAGCTACGAGAGCACCTGAAGAAGGTGCACCGCTCCCGCGATCGCTGACCTTCTGGCGCCACGCGGACTGCGACGCCAAGTCGGGAACGAACCCGCCCACACGCACGCGCCACGGTCAGTGCGTCGTTCGCTCCGCGTCGCGATGCGGAGCATGCGCCACGTCTGCCCTACGCCACGAGCTCCACCACGACTCCTTGCGGAGCCTGCGCGAGATCCGAGCTACGGGCGCAAGCGGCGGACCAGCCGATCACGAAAAGCCGCGTCGTCGAGCGCGGCTTCGAGGCAAATCACCACGAGCTCTTCGTGCGTCAACGCACGCAGCATCTCGGCAATCGAGCCCGACGGCCTCGCTGCCACCGTCGGGTGGGGTGGCGTCGTCGAGCGCCGCTCGACGTTCGCCTCGGCAGGCTTGCCGTCGATCGCCTTGGCGCGCGGTGCCAGCGCCTTCGACACCTCTCGTGAGGTCGGCCGCGCCAGGTCGGCGTCGTTCACTGAATCCACCTTCATCGCTTCGGCCGCCGGCAGCCCTCCGAGGAACGCGAGCGCCAGGGCGACGGCGTGTTTGCAGAACGCTTGCTCTTGCCCCTGAGGGCACACGCACGCGTAGGCGAGACTGTCGTCCTTCATCCAGATGCGAACGTCGTAAGTATCGGTGCCGCGCACCTTTGCGAGGACGGTGCCCTCCTTCCTCTGGATGTCGACGACGCGCCCCTCCAAAAAGTAGGCCTTGCCGCGCTCGAAGGCGCCGTCGCCGGAGAGCCGTCGGATCGTCTCTTGGTGCAGGATGTTTGCGATCGGGACAGCCACGCCGGGAGCCTACCAGGCTCGGCACGCCCGCAACGTCGACCTGCCGAAGCGAACATCCCCGACGTGAAAGTCCGAGATCGCTCGCCGGTGAGGAGCCGCCGCCGAGCCATCAAGCGCCGCTGGTTCGAGCTCAGCGCAAATCTGGCCGGTGTCACAGACACCTACATCGCGCCATCGGTCGCCGCTCCCTCGACTTCAGCGTCGATCTGGCGGCCAGCGGCGGCCGTGACGATTTCGAAATGGCTCGAGCGAGCGTCCGCCAAACGATGGCAACGCACCGAGATTCCATGACCCGGATCCCGCCGCTCGTCTGCTTGTCGCTCGCCGCTGCGCTCTCGTTCGCTGCTTGCTCGGACGCGCCCGAGAGCGAGACTGGAGGCGGGGCCGCGGGCGGCGGGCAAGGCGGCGACCAGCCGGGGTTGATCCGGGCGGAAGCGTGGGCCGAGCTCATGAAGCTGTCCCCCTCCGCGACGCTGCCCGCGCCGCCCGTAGACGTGTCGAACCACGTCGCGGACGATCCCGCCGCCGCGGCGCTCGGCCAGGCGCTCTTCTTCGACCCGCTGTTCTCGGGGCCCCTCCTCGACAGCGACAACGACGGCTTTCACGAGGGCGTGGGGCTGCAGGGTGAGTCCGGCAAGGTGTCCTGCGCGTCTTGCCACCTCCCCGAGTCTGGCTTCGTCGACACGCGCACGCTCCACAAACAGCTCTCGCTCGCGGCGGGCTGGACCAACCGGCGTACGCCTTCGATCCTCGACGTCGGTCACGCCAAGCTCTTGATGTGGGATGGTCGCTTCGACTCCCTGCAGCGGCAGGTCCTCGGCGTCATCGAGTCTCCGCTCGAGGCGAACAGCTCTCGGCTCTTCTTCGCCCAAGAGATCGCGCGGCGCTACGCGGAGCCCTACCAGGCCATCTTCGGCAACGATCCGACGGTCGTCTTGGGAGCCGCTTATCCGCAGCTCTCGGCCGAGGATCCAGGCTGCATGCTCGAGCTGACCACCTCGACGACGCCGGACGACGGATGCACGGACGGCACACGCCACGGCGCTCCAGGCGCCGCAGACTACGACGCCCTGACCGAAGACCAGCAGCGCATCGTCACCACCATCGCCGTCAACGCCGGCAAGGCCATCGCCGCGTACGAGCGGCTTTTGTCCTGCGGGCCGAGCCGCTTCGACGCGTTCATGCACGGCGACGAAGGTGCGTTGACCGAAGCGGAGCAGCGTGGCGCCGTGCTCTTCGTGGGCAAGGCGAAGTGCGCGTCGTGCCACAGCGGACCGTTCTTTTCCGATCAGGAGTTTCACAACGTCGGCCTCTTCCCAAAAATGGTGTCCGGGGCATTCACGAGGAAGGACGACCGCGGGGCCGAGCAGGGGTTGGCGCAGGTCCTTGCCGATCCGCTCAACGTGAACGGCAGCTTCTCGGACGGCGACGACGGGCGGTTGCCGGCGTCGGTGCCGTCAGACGCTCTGGGCGCGTTTCGCACGCCGATGCTGCGCTGCGCGTCGCAGCGACCCTCGTTCATGCACACCGGCCAGCTCCGATCCCTCGAAGAGGTCGTCGAGTTTTTCAACGAAGGCGGTCACAAGAAGCTGGGCGTCCCGGCGGACCCCATCCTTGGCTACCTCGGAGAGACCGAGATCGAACCGCTCGGGCTGGACGACCAAGAGCAGGCCGACCTCGTCGCCTTCCTGCACGCGCTCGACGGACCCGGTCCCGCCGCCGCGCTGCTCGAGGCCCCTGAATGAGCTCGAGACCGCGCAATGAGCTCAAGACCGCGCAGTGAACGCTACGACTCGAAACCACCGGAGGCTGTCATGACAAGGACGACGCTTTTGCTCGCAACGCTCCTGCTCGCCGCGTGCGAGACGAACGAACGCGCGGGCAGCGACGACGGTGCGGGCGCCGATGGCGCGGGCGCCAATGGAGCGGGCGCCAATGGAGCGGGCGCCAATGGCACGGGCGCCAATGGCGCGGGCGGAGGCGAGCCGTCCCCTCCAGAGGTTCCGCCCGTATACCCCAAGGATGGCTACTGCAACGACTCCGGCGTGGCTTGGGCGTGGTGCGAGGACTTCGACGGTCAGGGGGTCGACAGCCCGGCGGCGTTCGATCCGGCCACCTCGTTGATCGACTACCACCAGCACAGTCACCTGACGATTGGCCACGTGATGTGCGAGAGCACACTGGCGGAGGGGTTGGACTGCACACCGCACGTCCAGGGCGGCTCGCTCTTCCTCAACGCCGAGGACAGCGGCTTCGGGATGGATGTCCTACGCGTCGAGCAGCCGTTCGACTTCGAAGGGCGAGAGGGCCGCATCCACTACCGCAGCAACATGAAGGGACACGGGCGCATGCACCAAGCCGTGCACATCAGCGCGGCGACGTCGAACACGCTGCCCGATCTGCGCGATCTCGATCCCGCCGCCGACATGGGCCCGTCGATCAGCATCACCTTCGTCGGTGATGGTGGATGGCCCTTCGGCATCGTGCTCTGGAACCAAGGCCAGGTCGTCGAAGAGCATCACGTCGATGGTCCGCTCGGCATCGAGCTGAACAGCGGCGCCGAGCTGTACGAGGTCGACCTCTATGTGTCGCGCACTCACTTGCGGGTCCACTTGGACGGTCAAGAGGTGTTCTCCGAGGATATCGCCGACCTCGGCTTCGACCTCGGCTACGTGTACTTCTCCCAGCTCGCGTACAACCCGGTGAAGGACGGCTACGAGGGCGACGGGGCCAACCGCTTCTTGTGGGACGACCTCGCCTTCGACGGTCCGTCGCTCGCCCGAAACTCGCTGACGCCGCCCGGCAAGCAAGACGTCCTGTTCCGCGCATGGAACATGGCGAGCTGCACCGTGCGGGGCGTGGCCGCCGAGGGGCCGCCCAACCCCGACACCAGCTTCTATCTCGTCCACACGTGGCACGCGCGGATCGATGACACCGGCGCGCCGGTCACGCTGAGCGACATTCAGTGCACGCCGCTCGACGACTTCCCGGCACCCGAGGCCGCCATTGCCGATATCGAGATCATCGAGCAGTGATGGTCGCTTTCACCGCGTGAAACGCTCGCGCGCAGACGGTGGAAGGACCGAACCCGCCGGGTTGGATTTCAACCCGACCGGTTCGGTCGCATCACCTGCGCTGGCTAGGGCTGGTTCATCTCCTCACCCGCATGCGGGCGCCAGTCCGCTGTGTCGTCGTCGGTGAAGTACATCGGCAGCGGGACGCAGGGCGACACGTTGCACTGGATGTTCGTGTCCATGTTCACCTCCCACTCGGGGCTGCACAGCGCGACGTGCACGTGGATGCCGCTGGCGCTGCCCGTCTGGTCCATGTGGCCGATGACCTCGCCGGCCGAGACCTCTTCACCCACCTCGACGACCGGGGTCTCGTACTTCAAATGGGCGTAGGTCGAGACGGTGCCGTCGGCGTGACGAATGGCGATGCCGTTGCCGTAACCGCACGAGCACGGCGACGCATAGTCGCCGCACTCTCGGCAGGAGCCCTCACCATCCCAGCGGCAATTCGACGACTTGTAGTGGACTTGCTCGACCGTGCCCGCCGCCACGGCGCGGACGTTGTAGTTGAAGCTCTGGTTGATGTTGAGGAAGTCGAAGGAGTACTGCTGCTCGCCCGCGTGGTGACTCCCCGGCTCGTCGTCGTTGCCCACACAGGTCCACGTGTTGAGTGAGGTAGGGGCCGTGCTGCCATTGAAGGGAAACACGTTGAGCTGCGTGGTCTTCACCCGGATTTGCCCATTGCTGAGACGCCTGAAGTTCCAGAGGCGGCTGCCGTGGCGCGCGTAGCCGATCGCCTTGGTCGTGAGGAAGCCGTCTCCCCACATGATCGCGGGCTGGAACCAGAACGAGTTGCGACCGCGCACGATGATGTCGATCTTGTCATCCGGGCGCGTGATGTAGAGGTAGAGATCACCCGGGTCGTCGATGCCGGGGTCGGTCGGCCCAGACGTCTCGTAGGTGAAGGCACTGATGGCTTGCGCCTGATGACCGGTGTTCGTCCAGAGAATCGGGCCGCCCGGTAGACCCTGGGCGCGCCTCACCGTGCCACCGTGCTTGGTGAAGAGGAAGAAGGCGCCGTCGTGGGAAGCGATCGCGGGCGCTACCTCGGCCGTGTAGGTCGACGAGTACTGCTGCCACGACGTCCAGGAAGAGCCGTTGTTCCTACGCCAATAGAGCCTGTCGTCGTCGGACTTCTTGGCGACGAGGTAGAGGTCACCGTCGTGCACGGTCGCCGCGATCGGGAGGTCGGTCTCCCAGGTGAAGCCGCCCGTGATCGCGAAGCTCGACCAGATCGTCCCGTCCGACGACGTCGCCACGGTGATGCGGTTGCTCGTGTCGATCGCGTACAGGTAGAGCGTGTCGTTGAAGACGACGGCCGTGGGGGACATGTTGGTCGTCTTGCCCATGCCCACCGCAGCCGACCAGGTGCTGCCACCGTTGTTCGACCGCGAGCGATGGATCTCGCCGTCGTTCGCGACCCAGAACAGGTAGACGTAGGTGCCGAACCTCACCGCCGTCGGCGCGTGCGGGCTGACGGCAGGCGGGACGTTCGTCCAGACCTCGACCGCGGCCGACGCCTCGCCGACACGTTCGTCGGCCGGTGAGCTCTCTTCCGTTTCTGCCAGGCAGCTGGCAACGACCAGCACGAGCAAGAGTGAAGCAGTGTGCAGGACGAGGCTGTACCTCCGCCCGGCCATCCCGAGATGGCGAACGCGCTCTGTGAACATGAACCCTCCTCGGCCGCACCAAGTCGGCCGCGCCCCACGTGTACGCTTGCGCGGAAGGCATCGACAACTGTGCACGCTCGGTGAAGGCGAGAATACGTGCTTCCGCGTACGCGCCTCCTGGGTAGGATTCGTCGGAAGTGCAAGGAACAAACTTTCTGCTCCAATCAGCTGCCAGCCTCGGTGCGGTCGCCGACGTCACACGAAGCGTGCTGCCTGCGCTCTCCCAGGCGACCCACTCGAGCCTGGTCTTTCTCTACGAGGCCGGTCCTCAGTCGGTCACCGTCCACGGGGAGTCAGGCGCGGCGGAGCTGGTTGACGAGTACTTTCGCGACTACGTCGCGACCTGCCCGCTTCACAAGATCAAGCTCCAAGCCGATGGCGCGGTCGTGGCCACCACACGGCACGCGGTCGAGACCGATTACGCTCGATCGGCGGTTTACAACGACTTCTTTCGCCGACACGACTTCGAGCACCACCTCGCGGTTCGGCTGCTGCCGATGAGCGCCGCCTGTGGCGAGGTCGGGCTGATGCTCAACCGCGGGCGCAAACAACGCGAGTTCACCGACGCCGAGATCCGTGAGGTCCGGAACGTGTTGCCGTCTCTGACTGCCGCCGTCCGCGTCGCTCGCGAGCTCGACCGCGCCCAATGCCGCGCGAGGGAGCTCGAGGCGCTCGTCGCCGCCATGGGCGACGATGTCCCGAAGGTCGTCCTCGATCCTGACGGTCATGTCGTCTTCGCCCACTCGCCGACCGGCGGCCTCGACGTTTCGCCGTTCGTCGCGCTCCTATGCGATCCGCACCATCCGATCCGCGCCTCGGCCGAGGCGCTCTTCGGCCGGCGCAACGGCGCCACCGTCCAGCTTTCGCACCGGGTCCGTCTCCCGGACGGCACCTCGTTCCGAGCCGAGCTCTCGATCTGCCCGGGCCTCTATCTCGGGCGGCCCCTCGTCGTCGTCCGATGGTCCCCCACCTCCAGCTCGATTCCCCCGGCGTGGTCGCGCTTCGGCCTCAGCCCCGCAGAGGCTGCCATCTTGGCCGAGCTCGTCGCCGGCGGCAGCAACCTCGAGATCGGCGCGCGCCTCTTCATCTCCCCCGAGACGGTTCGCACCCACCTCACACGCATCTTCAGGAAGATGGGCGTGAGGTCGAGGCTCGATGCTGTGGTGATCGCGCTGAGGGCGCAGGGGCGGAGCGTCGAGGCTGAGTGAGGGGTTGGTGGTAGGCGCACGCGGCGCGCGGCGCATCCTCCGCAAGCAACGGGGCCTGCCGGGCCGCGAGACGATCAGCGCTTCGGGCCCTGGTCGATCAGACCGCGCGAAACGCCAGCTCGTCGAGAGCTAGTCGCCTCCCTCGACCTGGATATCGGCCGGCAAGACGACATCCGTTGCCGGCAGCCGCGTCGACACGATCGCGGTGACCACGGCGAAGGCGACGGTCCCCCACAAGCAGGCGGCAATTCCCCCAATTTGATAGAGCACGCCGGAGAGCACCGTCCCGACGAGCCGGCCCCCCGCGTTGGCCATGTAGTAGAAGCCGACGTTCATCGCGACCTTGTCGCCGTCGGAGTAGGCGAGGATCAGGTACGAGTGCACGGACGAGCTCACCGCGAAGATCGCGCCGAACAGGCCGAGGCCGGCAATCAACATCAGGGTCGGTGAGACGCCTGACACGATCGCCACGGCCATCACGCCGGACGTTGCGGCGAGAAGGACGGCGAGGACGAACGCCGCGCGTCCCTGTGGCGCATGCCCCTTCGTCCAGCGCCTGATCACCGCAGGCGCCGCGGATTGGATGGCACCATAGCCGATCACCCAGAGCGCCAAGAACGCGCCGACCTGGGTGAAGCCCCAGCCGAGCCGAACCGAAAGGAACACCGGGACGCCGACGACGAACCAGATGTCTCGGGCGCCGAAGAGGAAGAATCGGGCCGCCGAGAGGACATTGATGGCCCGCGTCTTCGAGAAGATGGTGGCGAGCTTCGGCTTCTTCTTCGCTCTCCCGAGATCGGCCGGCAGGGACAGGACGCAGCCGAGCAGCACGACGACGAGCGCCCCGCCCATCGCCCAAAGGGCAGCGCGGAAGCCGAGCAGCGAGAGCAGCAACCCTCCGAGGAAGAAGCCGGCGCCTTTGAGCGCGTTCTTCGAACCTGTCAGGATCGCGACCCATTTGAACAGCGAAGACTTCGCGTCCTCAGGGACGAGGACCTTGATGGAGCTCTTCGAGCTCATCTTGGTCAGATCCTTTGCGATACCCGAGAGCGCTTGAGCGGCCATCACGTAGGCGACCGAGACGGACTTGTCCCAGCCCGGCGCCACGAACGAAAGCATCCCGAGTGCCGCGACTTGCAGCGCGAGGCCGGAGAAAAGCGTGAACCTCAGACCGAGGCGTGCGGCGAGCCAGCCACCGAGGAGGTTCGTGACGACGCCGAAGAATTCGTAGAACAGAAACAGGAACGCGAGCTCGACCGGCGTGTATCCGAGCTCGTGGAAGTGCAAAAGAACGAGCATTCGGAGCGCGCCGTCGGTCAGCGTGAACGCCCAATACGCGAACGTGACCAGGACGTAGCTGCGAAGCGCGCTCATCGGCCGCTACCGAAGGCTACGACCGACCTTCTGTGCGAGCTCGATCATCCGGTGTACGTACCCGATCTCGTTGTCGTACCAGGCGAGCACCTTCACGCTGGTGCCGTCGACGACCATCGTAGACAGGGCGTCGACGATGGCGGAGCGCGGATCGTCCTTGAAGTCCACCGAGACGAGCGGCCGCGTCTCGTACCCGAGGATGCCCGAGAGTGGCCCCTCTGCCGCCTTCTGGAGCATTCCATTGACCTCATCGACGCTGGTCGGCCGAGTGACCTCGAACACGCAGTCGGTGAGCGACGTATTGAGGAGCGGCACGCGAACCGCCAAGCCATTCAGCTTGCCGTTCAGCTCGGGATAAATGAGACCGATGGCCGTCGCGGAGCCGGTGGTCGTCGGAATCAGTGACAAGCTGCTCGCCCTCGCTCGGCGAAGATCCTTGTGGGGCGCATCGATCACGGTCTGCGTGTTGGTGATGTCGTGAATCGTCGTGACGACGCCGTGGCGAATCCCGATCCCTTCGTGGATGACCTTCACCACTGGAGCGAGACAGTTGGTCGTACAAGAGGCCGCCGTGACGACGTGGTGCTTCTCCGCAACGTACTCGTGGTCGTTTACGCCCATGACGACGTTCAGCGCGCTCTTGTCCTTCACTGGCGCGGCGACGATGACCTTGCGTACGCCCTTGTCGAAGTACGGCGTCAGCGTTTCGATCGTTCGGAACTTGCCGGAGCACTCCAGCACGATGTCGACCCCGAGGTCGTTCCACGGCACGTTTCCGGGAGCCGCATGCTCGGAGAACGAGAGCTTGGCGTCGTCGATCTGGAGCGCCCCGCCGACGGCGCGGACGTCATGCGGCCATCGCCCGTGGATTGAGTCGAAGGTGAGGAGGTGAGCAGCCGTCTCGGCTCCTCCTTTGAGCTCGTTCACGTGAACGAACTCGATTCCTGCTGCTCCCCAGCCGGCACGCAGCGAGAGCCGCCCCATCCGTCCGAACCCATTGATGCCGATGCGCGTCGTCATGGCGTCCACCCCTCAGAGCTTGTTCGAGAGGACGAAGAGCTGGAGTCGTCGCTGAATGGTTGTTCGAGCCTGCCGGAACGCGGCGAGGCGCTCCGCAGTCGAGCCCTGCGCCAGCGCGGGGTCTTCGACGTTCCAGTGAATCGCGTCTCGCATCCCCGGCCAGTCCGCGCATTCTTCACGCACCTTGTCACAGAGCGTGATGACGTAGTCGAAAGGCTGATCGGAGAGGCTCACGAACGCTTTGCTCATCTGCCTCGAGATGTCGACGCCGACCTCTTTCATCGATTCGACGGCCAACTCGTGCAACGGCTCCGGGCTCGTTCCCGCGCTGAAGCACTCGACGCGACCTTTCAGCATGTCGCGCAAGAGGCCTTCGGCCATCTGGCTCCTGCACGAGTTTCCCGAGCACAAGAACAGGACCCTGATCGTGGCTCCTACTTGCACGTGCCTGGCCCCTTGGACGCGAGCAGCTTCGCCACGTCCTTCTTCAGCTGTTCCTGAGCCCCAAACTGCTTCAACAGGGTGCGGAGCATCTGCCGCCTCGCATCGTCGGCCTGGGGAGCGACCCGGTAGTAGATCCAGGTGCCCTCTCGGCGAGGGGCGACAAGCCCGGCAACTCGCAAGATCGCCATGTGGCGCGACGCGTTTGGCTGTGAGAGGTCGAGCGCGGACTCGATGTGGCAACTGCAGAGCTCGCCGTGGGCGAGGAGCGCCATGATCCGCAGGCGCGTTTCGTCACCGAGCGCTTTGCAGAGCTGGGAGAGCGGTTGGACATCGAGAGCGCCGACGTTGGGCAGCATGGGCGCAACGGTGCCCTGCCGACGGTGCTACGTCAAGCACCACGACATGCGGATATTGCGATATACGGATGTACCGCCGCAGCGCGGCGCTGCGGTCGCTCGCTGTGACAAGTCTCGACGGCACGAACTATGCAGCCCGCCTTTGGTGTGGACTTGGCTCTCAGCAATCGAAAGTCGCGATCGTGGCCCCGCCCGCAGCTTGTGTACGCGCGCTCATGTCGAACGCGACGTCGTGCCAGGTTTGCAACCAGATGCGAGACTTGCGCGGTCCTCATCAGACCTGCGGTCATGAAGGAGGCGCGGTGGTAAAGAGCTTCCTCGAGGGGTCGAGCCGCTACCTCTTCTTCACCGGCAAAGGTGGCGTGGGAAAGACGGCGCTCGCTTGCGCGACCGCGATCCGCATAGCCGACGCGGGAAAGCGCATCCTGCTGGTCAGCACCGACCCGGCGTCGAACCTGGACGAGATGCTCGGAGTGCCCCTCACCAATCGGCCTACCCCGATCCCGGGCGTCGACCGGCTCTTCGCGCTCAACATCGATCCTGAGAGGGCTGCCGCCGACTATCGCGAGCGTGTGATCTCGCCCTACCGGGCCATCTGGACCGCGGCCCAGGTCGAAGAGCTCACCGAGCAGCTCGCCGGCGCGTGCACGATGGAGATCGCAGCGTTCGACGAGTTCGCCGAGCTTCTGGCCAGCGACGAACACAGCCTGCCCTACGAGCACGTGCTCTTCGATACGGCACCGACGGGACACACGCTACGGCTCCTGAGCTTGCCACGCGCATGGACAGGGTTCCTTCAGTCGGCGAGCGAGGGCGCGTCGTGCTTGGGCCCGCACTCGGGGCTCAAGACGCAGGAGACCCGGTTCGCTGCCGCCCGCGCGGCGCTGGGAGATGGTGCGCGCACGACGATCGTGCTCGTCGCGCGGCCGGATCGCGCCGCCTTGCGGGAAGCGGACCGGACATCGAGCGAGCTCGATGCGCTCGGCCTCAAGAACCAGCAGCTCGTGCTCAATGCCCTATTCAAGGCCCGCGATCGTACCGATCCCGTCGCGATCGCGCTCGAGAGCCGCGGCGAGGATGCGGTCCGCGAGATGCCCCCGCGGCTGCAGACGCTGCCCTCGATAGAGGTCCCACTGCGCCCGTTCAACCTCGTCGGTCTGCCGGCACTGCGTGCGCTCCTGGACGATCGCGCGTCCGACGCCCTCGCCCGTGCGGCAGCGCCGTTCGCGATGCCCTCGCTGCCGCCGCTCCGTTCGCTCATCGACGACATCGCGGCGCCAGGCCGTGGGCTCGTGATGGTGATGGGAAAAGGCGGCGTCGGAAAGACCACGATCGCCGCAGCGGTCGCCGCCGAGCTCGCTTCCCGCGGGCATGAAGTGCACCTGAGCACCACCGATCCCGCCGCGCACGTGGCGGCGACGCTCGCCGGCGAGCTGCCCAATCTGCGCATCAGCCGCATCGATCCCGCCGTCGAGACGAAGGCCTATGTCGATCGCGTGATGGCGAATCGCGGCGCGAGCCTGGACGAGGCGGGGCGGGCGCTCCTGGCCGAGGATCTGCGCTCACCGTGCTACGAGGAGCTGGCCGTCTTCGTCGCGTTCTCCCGGATCGTGAACCAGGCGCGCTCGAACTTCGTCATCCTCGACACTGCCCCGACCGGACACACCCTGCTGCTCCTCGATGCCACGGGTACCTACCACCGGCAGACCGTCACCGTCGATCCGGAGCAGTCTTCAACCCGCATCGTCACGCCGCTCATGAAGCTTCGCGACCCGCTGTACACCAAGATCCTCCTCGTGACGCTCGCCGAGACCACGCCGGTCTCGGAGGCGGCGCGGCTCCAAGGTGATTTGCGGCGCGCCCAGATCGAGCCTTACGGCTGGGTGATCAACAGCAGCCTCGCAGCCACGGGATCGGCGGATCCGTGCCTCGAGCAGCGGGTGGCCGCCGAGGTGGAGCAGATCCAGATCGTACGGGAGCGCCACGCACAGCGCGTCGCCATCGTTCCCTGGATGACGGAAGAGCCGGTCGGCCCGGCGCGTTTGCTCGCTTTGGCGCGTGGCGAGGCCGTCGCGCCCGGAGGGGGCGCGTGAGCGCGGCCCCTACCGGTTTGCTCGGCAAGCTCTCTTTCCTCGATCGCTACCTGACGCTGTGGATCTTCCTCGCGATGGGCGTGGGGATCGCCCTGGGCTTCCTCGCGCCCGGCTTCACGACCGCCCTCAACCACATGAGCATCGGCACGACATCGATCCCGATCGCGATCGGGCTCGTGCTCATGATGTACCCGCCGCTCGCGAAGGTCCGCTACGAGGAGCTCGACAAGGTCTTCCGCAACAAGCGCGTGCTCACGCTGTCGCTGGTGCAGAACTGGATCGTCGGCCCGCTCCTCATGTTTGGCCTCGCGGTCATCTTCCTTGGCGACAAGCCGGAGTACATGGTCGGCTTGATCCTCATCGGCCTCGCGCGCTGCATCGCGATGGTCATCGTCTGGAACGATCTCGCCAAGGGCGACACCGAGTACTGCGCCGGGCTGGTCGCCTTCAACTCGATCTTTCAGGTCCTCTTCTTCTCGGTCTACGCGTACTTCTTCGCGACGCTGCTGCCCAATTGGCTCGGGCTCGAGGGCGCGGTCGTGAACATCACCATCGGCGAGATCGCGAAGAGCGTCGCGATCTACCTCGGCATCCCGTTCGCCGCGGGCTTCCTCACGCGGCGACTCCTGGTGAGGGCGAAGGGCCGGGACTGGTACGAGAGAACCTTCGTGCCGCGCATCGGCCCCATCACCCTCGTCTCGCTCCTCTTCACGATCGTGGTGATGTTCTCGCTGAAGGGCGAGACCATCGTTCAGTTACCACTCGACGTCCTTCGCATCGCGGCTCCGCTGCTCATCTACTTCGTGCTGATGTTTGCGGTGTCGTTCTTCATGAGCAAGCGCGTCGGCGCGGGCTACAAGCAGACCGCGACGCTCTCGTTCACCGCGGCGTCCAACAACTTCGAGCTCGCCATCGCCGTCGCCATCGCGAGCTTCGGAATCGACAGCGGCGCTGCGTTCGCGGCGGTCATCGGACCGCTCGTCGAGGTGCCGGTCCTCATCGGCCTCGTGAACGTCGCCCTCAGGGCGCAGAGGCGCTTCTTTCCCGACAGCCCGCTCGAGGTCGCGGCGCCAACCTGCGCCCTCCCGGGCGCTCCAGAGAGCAAGGCCTGATGCGATGAACACCGGCAAGACGATCCTCTTCCTCTGCGTCACCAACTCCGCGCGCAGCCAGATGGCCGAAGGTCTCGCGCGGATGCTCTTCGGTTCACGCATCTCCGTCGAGAGCGCGGGGAGCGTGCCATCGACGGTAAACCCGTACGCGATCGAGGTGATGGGTGAGGTCGGCGTGGACCTCACGACGCACCGCTCGAAGTCGGTGCAGACCATCGATCCGGCGACCGTCGGCATGGTCATCACGCTCTGCGCCGAGGAGGTCTGTCCCGTCTTTCTGGGCAAGGCGCGCCGGCTGCATTGGCCCATTCAGGATCCAGCGAGCGAGGACCCGTCGATCGCACGCGAGGACATGGTGACGCGCTTTCGAACCGCACGGGATCAGATCCGGGCGAGGCTCGAGGTGCTCGCCGCGCTGCTCGACCTACCGGAGGGTCCGCAGGCGCAGGAGTTTCACGCCAGCGCGCGCGTGAAGGACCTCGCGAAGAGCACACGCTTCTACGCGTGGCTTCTCGGCGCTGAGCCGAAGGAGTGGACGCATCGCTACTCCACTTTCGTCCGGCCCGAGCTGCACACGAACTTCGTGCTCCTCGTCTCCGACGGCAAGGAGCTCCACCGTGACACGCTCTACCACCTCGGCATCGCTGTCGCCGACAAGGCCGCGGTCGTTCGCGCTTACGAGCTCGCGAAGGCGGCGGGGGCTCACGGTGAGCAAGCCGCCCCGTACGACTTGGCGGGGCACGCCGCTCCACGAACTGTGGCTCGAAGACCCGGACGGGAACCTCGTCGAGATCTACGCCCGGCTCACCCCGGACGAGCTCGCGGAGAAGCCGGAGAGCCTCGAGCCGACGGTGCTCGCTTAGCGAGAACTGCAACCAGGCCGAAGTGCCGACGCGCGCCGACGAGATTGCGCTGAGCCACCTGCCTCGACCTGCAGAAAGCTCGACCAATTCGTCCGCCGCCCGTAGCGTTGCGCCATGGGGAAGAAGCTCGTCGCAGAACTGCTTGGCACCTTCTGGCTCGTGTTCGGAGGATGCGGCAGCGCCGTGCTTGCGGCCGCCTTCGGCGGGACGGACTCCAACCTGGGCATTGGCCTGGTCGGCGTTTCGATTGCGTTCGGGTTGACCGTCCTGACGATGGCCTACGCGATCGGTCACGTGTCGGGCTGCCACTTGAACCCGGCCGTCTCGATCGGCCTCGTGGCGGGGGGACGCGTCTCCGCGGGCGAGCTGGGACCCTATGTGGCCGCGCAGGTGATCGGGGGCGTGGCGGCGGCCGCGGTGCTCGCGGTGATCGCGACCGGCCAGCCGGGCTTCGACCTCGTCGCGAGCGGCTTCGCGGCCAACGGCTACGGCGCCCACTCGCCCGGCGGCTACTCGCTCGCCGCCGCGCTGGCCGCCGAGGTCGCCCTGACCGCGTTCTTCCTGCTCGTCATCTTGGGGAGCACCGACGCGCGCGCGCCGGCGGGGTTCGCGCCGATCGCGATCGGCCTCTGCCTCACGCTGATCCACCTGGTGGGGATCCCCGTGACGAACCTGTCGGTCAACCCGGCGCGCAGCACGGGTCCGGCGGTCTTCGTCGGCGGCTGGGCGCTCGCCCAGCTCTGGCTCTTCTGGGTCGCCCCGATCGTCGGCGCCGCGATCGGCGGGTTCCTCTACCGGTCGCTGCTCGAAGGGGAAGACGCCGCGAGCGCCTGAACCCGATCCGGTTCGCAACCTCAGCCGAGGTCGCGAGCGGTCGACGCCTAATGCGCCAACGCCGCGAGCGCTGCGGCCTG
>JBGTSH010000242.1:0-16370 GCA_041940405.1 Polyangiaceae bacterium | reverse complement strand
CAGTTCGTGCAGACCCTCGCCGCGGCGCGGTTGGCCGCCGACGTGCTGGGCGTGCCGACGCTTCTGATCGCCCGCACCGACGCACAGAGCGCCCGCTTGATGACCGCCGACATCGACGAGTACGACCACCAGTTCCTGACCTCGAGCGAGGACAAGTGGCACCGCCTCAGCGGCCTCACCCTCCTCCTTCCGCACGGCTACGAGGGCCAGGGCCCCGAGCACTCGAGTGCGCGTCCCGAGCGGTTCCTCCAGAACAGCGCCGAGGACAACATCCAGGTCTGCAACCTCTCGACGCCGGCGCAGCTCTTCCACGCGCTCCGCCGCCAGGTGATCCGACCGTGGCGCAAGCCCCTGGTCATCTGCACGCCGAAGAGCCTGCTCCGCGTGGCCGCCACGTCGAAGGGGCCGTTCCGTCCCGTCTCGACGATCGACGATTTGACCAACGACACCTTCCAGCGCGTCATCGGCGATCCGCTCGTGCCGGGCGACAAGGCGCGCAAGGTCCTCCTCTGCTCGGGCAAGGTCTACTACGACCTCGCGCTCGAGCGCGAAGCACGGGGCGCGCGTGACGTCGCCATCCTCCGCCTCGAGCAGCAGCACCCGCTCGACAGCGAGCTGGTCGATGCGCTCGCCCAGTACAAGGACGGCACGCCGCTCGTCTGGGTCCAAGAAGAGCCGTTCAACTACGGCGCCTGGTACTACGTGAACGCCAACGTCCCCGACTTCATCGGCGACCGCTTGCCGCTCAGCTGCGTCGCTCGGCCCAAGAGCTCGAGCCCCGCGACCGGCTCGCGCGCGTCGCACCTCTACGAGCAGAAGAAGCTGATCGACGAAGCGCTCCGATGAGCGCGCTTCAAGACCAGTACGCAGCGAAGAGCATCTGCTTCGGATGTGGGCCGGCGAACGCCCAGGGTCTTCGCATCAAGAGCTTCCTCGAGAATGGCGACTACGTTTGCCGGTGGAAGCCGGAAGCGTTTCATCACGCGTTTCCCGGCGTGCTCAACGGCGGCATCATCGGTGCGCTGCTCGACTGTCACTCCAACTGGGCCGCGTGTCATCACCTCATGGTGCTGCGCGGCGCGGCGGAGCCGCCTTGCACGGTCACGGCCGACTTTCACGTCACCCTCAAGCGACCGACGCCGATGGTCGAGGTGCTCTTGAAGGCGAAGATCGTGGAAGCCGACGGTGACAAGGTCCTCGTCGAAGCGACGCTCGAAGCTGGGGGGAAGATCACCGCGACGTGTCGGGGGACGTTCGTGGCGGTGAAAGAGACGCATCCCGCTTATCACCGTTGGTAGCCCTCGGTGACCAAGCTGACACCCTCTCGTTTTCGCAAGCAACGCTGCGCTTCGTTCGCCGCCGGTGACGCCGTCCACCTAAGGCGAGCAGCCGTCGAGCGCTGACAGGATCGCCGTGAAGCGCGGCAACCATGCCGCGGGCTTGTCGATGGGCGCCGCCTCGCCCGACGCGAGCGCGAGCTCTCGCTCGCCAAGAACGATGCTGCCGCCGTCATCGGTCTTCCACACGAAGTTGCGTGTGCCCTTGACGTAGTCGACCACGACCTCTTCTCCGGTGCCGAGGGTGGTTTGGAGGCAGCCGGCGATGGCTCGCTGAAGCTTCTCCATCCCGTTCTGCTTGTTGAAGGTGAGCTTGCCTTCGTGGATGTGCGCGCGCAGCCCATTGGGCCACCCCCACCGGACCTCGGTGACGAGTGGATCGTCGACGTCGGCGACGCACATCACGCCCGCCTGCATCCGACACCAACCGGACGGGACCTGTCGGTGAAACGCGTCCGCTGCTTGCTCGACGGTTACCGACGTATCGAGCTTCGCCAAGTCCGCCAGGGTGGGGCCGTTGACGAGCTTCTGCTCTTCGGGCGAAAGCGCCGGTCCGTCCAAAGCTGCCCAGCGCGCGAGCGCCCAATACGCGGCGAGGCGCTCGGCGCACAGGGCGTAGTCGCCGTTCGACGGGTGGACGCTGTCCCAGTGCCAGATCTTGAGGTACGTGGGGGTGATGTCGAGCACGGCGTCGCCCAAGAAGACTCGATCGGATGAGGCGTTCTGCGCGCGCAGGCGATTCGGGGCGACCTCTCGGATGCGCGCGGCGGTCGCGGCCCTGTCGTGCTTGTAGAAGTAGACCGTGACGGTCGATATCTGGTTCTTGCCCGGTAGATCGCGGTGGAGCTCCATCCGCCGGATCGCTCCCTCTCCCGGCTGAAAGTCGATTGTGACGTCGTTGGGGCGGGCGTTGGGGTGCATGGCAGCGCCGAAGAGCGCAGTGACCTCGTCAGGGGTTGCCGTGAGCTCTAGCTTGCGCGCGAGCTCCTCGCCTTTGACCTCGCTCGAGGCTGCTCCTCCTTTCTGCACGCGTAGCCACCAGACGGCGCCGCCTACGACGAGCATGAAGACGAGCGCGAGCGAGATCCTCGCGGTCGGTGGCAGCTTCGATCCAGACGCGTTCCGGCGGCGAGGCTTCTTGTGAGCGTCGTCCTCGGAGGGAGCGGGAGGCGGCGGACCAACGGCAGCCCGAGCTGCCGGTCGCTCCGCCGCGGCCCCAGCACCCACGACGATGTGGCGCTCGCAGTAGTTGCACTCCACGACGCCGGAACCGTCGGGCTCCAGCGGCGCACCGCAGTTGGGGCAGACGAGAGCCTTGGCCATCGATCAGAAGCTACAGGAGCTGCAAGCCCGTCGACAGGGTTTCTCGGACCCCCAACAATCGACGCAGGAGGCAGCAGAGCCGGAGATCAGAGCCGGAGAATCAGAGCCGGAGAATCAGTGCCCGCCCTTCATCGGCTCCGCATCTTCTCCCTGATGCATCCACTTGGTCAGCAAGGGAGAGAGGACGAAGCAGACGACCGCAGCGATGATGCCGGCGATGGTGATCTTGTAAAAGACGTCGCCGTAGACGGCGACCGTCTCGATGGGCGGCGGGATGAGCGCGGCTTCGTCGCCGTGGCCGCCGACGGCTGTGAGGCCGGCGATCGCCGCTGCGAGGTCCTGCGAGAAGGCGGTCGCCAGGAACCAAGCCCCCATCATGGTGGAGACCATGCGAATGGGTGAGAGCTTGGAGACCATCGAGAGGCCGACGGGAGAGATGCAGAGCTCGCCCGTGGTGTGGAGCAGATACGCGAGCAGGAGCCACGACATGCCGGTCATGCCGCGCGCGTCGGCGCCCTTGGCGCCCCACCAGAGCACGCCGAAGCCGAGACCGAGCTGAAGCAGGCCGAGAGAGAACTTCACCGTCGTGGACGGCTCCAGCTTTCGCGAGCCGAGCCAGGTCCAGAGCGCGCTGAAGACGAGGCCGAAGAGGAGGATGAAGATGGGGTTGGCGGCCTGGAACTCGGACGCGGGGATCTCGGCCATGCCGAGGCCCATGCCGACGTGCTCCTTGGCGACGGTCCAGGTGACGACCTTGTCGTCGGCCGCAGCTTTGTCGTTGCCCGCCTGGGACCGAAGCGCTGACAGTGCCGTCATCGTGACGCGTTGGTCCTCGTGCAACTTGACGACGAGCTTCTCCGTCTTCTCGCGTTCCTTCGCCTTGGCCTCGTCGGTCTCCTTTGCTGCGATCGCCTTCTCGGCGTCGGCGCGCACCGCCTTCTCGAGGAGGGGAAGGTACGAAGCGTGAGCGTTGACGTAGCCGAGCTGCTCTTGGCCGAGGAGCGGCAGCGCCGCGATGTCCGGCTCTTTCGGCGCGGGCTGGATGCGGAGCTTGATGTCGGTGCCGACGTCCGCATCCGTCACCTTCTTTCCTTCGAAGACGCGATCGACGTTGCGGTCGGCGAAGTTGTTGAGCGAGCTCCCGGCCTGCTCGAAGAAGGCCCAGAAGAGCATCGAGAAGAACATCAGGATCAGGATGACGAAGAGGCGCTGTCGCTCGATGATGCCGCTCCGCGCGATGGCTTCGTAGAGGATGTAGACGAGCGCGATCGCACCGACGGCGTACAGCGTGTACGAGGCGATGGTGCTCTTTTGCACGATGAACGCGAAGACCGCGACCGCGACCATCGTCCCGAGGAAGACGGCGACGTCGGCGCGCAGGACGCCGCCGAGCTTGCGGCGCGCCGCCTCGGGGTCCTTCGGTTGGCCCGCTTCGGCGGGCAAGCCGCCGCGGCCGAGCGCGAAGAACGCGATGACGCCCGCGACGGCGAGGGCGATGGCGAGGAAGATACGAACGAGGAGCTGGAGCAGGCTGTCCTGAAGGAACGGCATGCTGACGGCCGCGACGAGCGCGCCGCCGAGGATCAACATCTGCGTGAGCTTGGTCGGCGCGATGAACACGGCGACGCCGATGAGCATGCCGATGGTCGCGAGCCCGAACCCGTAATGCCAGCCGTACGTCTCGCCGACGTAGCCGCAGAGGATCGGCGACATCGCGGCGCCGAGGTTGATGCCCATGTAGAAGATCGTGAAGCCGCCGTCCTTCTTTGCGGCTTGCGCCTCTGGATAGAGGCCGCCGACGATCGTCGAGATGTTGGGCTTGAAGAAGCCGTTGCCGCAGATGAGGAGCGCCAGCGCCGTGTAGAAAGCGAAGCTCGTCTCGATGGTCATCAAGAGGTGACCGGCTGCCATGAGGAGGCCGCCGAAGACGACGGCACGGCGCTGCCCGAGGAGCTTGTCGGCCAGCATGCCGCCGAAGTACGGCGTCATGTAGACGAGCGCGGTGTACGCGCCGTACACGGCGTACGCCTGTTTGTCCCCCATGCCGAGGAAGCCCTTCGTCATGTAGAAGACGAGGAGCGCTCGCATGCCGTAGTACGAGAACCGCTCCCACATCTCGGCGAAGAAGAGCGTGAAGAGGCCCGTGGGGTGGCCCAAGAGCTGGGCGCCGTTCCCTTCGGCACGCGCAGAGGTCATGGCTTCTCGCGTACGTCCAAGCGGCCCCCGGGGTCAACGGTTTGGTGCTGAATTGCCCTCAAGACGTGACGAAGCCCGCTCCCCTGGGCGTCCCAGGGCGAGCGGGCTCGGTCGGCGAAACCAGACGCCGGTTCAGCCGATGTTGCAGTTCACCGTGATGTTGTGGGTGTGGCCGGCATCGCTGCTCGTGACCATGATGGTCCCGCCGCCCTGCATGGCGAGCGTCGCGAAGTTGGCGGCGGTGATGGTCACCGTGTGGGTGTGCATCGACGTGCCCATGATGTCGTAGTCCTTGTCGACACCGGCGTTCACGTCGGCTTCGGTCACCATCATCGAGTGGCCGTGATTGGTCCCGATCGTCGTGCCGCAGCCCATTTGCACGCCGGTCGACGAGGACGGGCCATTGCCGACGGTCACCGGACCGGTCGGGCCCGTCGTCGCAGTCGTGCTGCCCCCCGAGCCTTCGTCGTCGCCGCACGCCGCTGCGACTGCAGCCGTGCCCGTGACGCCGAGAGCCCCTTGGATGAACTGTTTTCTTGTAAGCGCCATGACCGGTCTCTCCTTGATGAACAGCGAAGTGACGAACGAAGCTTAGTCCGAGGGCACCACCATACGAAGATTTCGGCCCGGCGAGGGGCCGAAATCTTCGCCTGGGGTGTGTGAGCTACGGGAAGAAGCACAGATCGCCGCCGCTCGCGCCCTTCGCCGGGATCGGCTCGAAGTCGGTCGACTCGTCGATCGAGAGCAAGAAGGCGACGATCTGCCGCTTCTGCGTCTCGTCCGGAGAGAAGACGGATGCGACGGCCGATCGGTGATGGCTCGCGAAGAGCGTGTCGTCGAGCAGCTCCTCGAGAGACCGCGCGTTGCCGGCGTGGAAGAACGGCGCGCCGGTCTGCATGCCGAGGAGGCTCGGCGGGTTGAAGCCGCGACCGGTGTCCGCGGCGCCTTGTGCCGGTGTCGTCATGTCGGCCCGCACCTCGACCACGCCGACTTCTGCGGGGCTGACGCCGAACGTGCCGACGGGCCTTAGGATGCATTGGAGCTGCTCGGCGCCGGGCGGAGCGCCGAAGCGCATCCTCGCGTTGCCGTTCGCGAGCTCGGTCGCCGAGACAGGCATGATGGCTTGCGGGAACCCGTTGAGATCGACGTTCCATGACTTGTTCGACAAGCTTCCGGGGTCGGGGCTCGCCGTGGCCGCGTTCGGTCCGTCACCCGGCGGATAGAAGACCGTCGAGATCGTCCACTTGGGACCGCTGTGGCAGCCGACGCAGTTGCCCTGCGCGACCGTGGTGAAGAGAGCGCGACCGGCCTCGACGTCGGCTTGGTCGAGCGCGACCGGCGCACGCGGCGCGCGGATCGATTGGATGTAGAGCTTGATCTCGTTCCAGTCCTCGAGGACCGAGTGCGGGTGTGCGCTCGAGCCACCGGGATCGGCGACGTCCTCGGTCGAGCCTTGCAGGCCCTGTTGCGGGGGCGTCTGGGTGGCAAGGTTGATGCGCGCGTTGTTGGAGTCGACGATGGCGCCGAGACCTCCGGAGACGCCGCGCGTGTTGAGCTCGAAGTCGGCGACCTCGTCGAAGATCGCGGTCCAGTTGAAGATGCGCTGGTCGCTCGGATCGCTCGTCGCGAACGATCCGTCGAGGCTCGTCGATTGGCGCGGACCGCGCGCGAAGTACCAGGTGACGTTGTCGGTGAGGCCGTCGATGTGGCAAGCGGCGCACGATCCCCACCCCTCGCCGGCGAGCGACCAGCGACCGAGCCCGGTGTTGAAGAAGCGCTTGCCCTTGAGACGGCGCTCGTCGTCGGTGCCGGGCGCCGGCAGATCGGCGCTCGCGGCGATGACGAACTCGCCGGCCGTGGGCGACGCGATCGCCTGGTTGGCGAACGCCAGCGCGATGACCTCGCGCGTTCCGTCGGCGATGGCGAACCCGAACGCATCGGCACCGTGGTTCGTCGCGAGCCCTACGGGGCTCTTGATGACGGTGTCGCTCGTGTCGCGGCGGAGGTTGATGAAGTCGTTCAGCTGGGAGCCCGCCGAGACGATCTGATCGCCGTCGATCTCGAGACGGAAGACGGCGTCGGTGCCTTGCGCGGCGATGTAGGCAAAGTCGTTGAAGAACGCGATATCCGCCGGCAGGTGCGGCATGCGCGCCGAGTCGACGGCAGGTGCGTCGAAGAGGGCGTCGAGGACGTGCGTCGCGGTCGCGCCCGTCTCGATGTCGATGATCGAGAGCGCGGGGTGCGTCGTGGTCTTCACGTCGGTGACGTTGGGGTTGCAGGTTCCGGCCGCGACGTTGCAGCTGCCGCCGACGGCGCCGCACTGCGCGTCCGTGGTGCATGTGACCGTCGCCTGGAAGACGCCGATCGGGCCCTTCGGCGAGGCGCAGGTCGATGTCACGTAGGCGTAGCCGTCCTTCGTCGTGATGCTGCCGACCTGGTTCGGAAAGCAGCCCGTGACGCCGCCGTTATGATCGACGAAGCCCGTGTCGGCCACCGGAGGAAGGTCCACGATGGAAGCCGTCGTTTCGCCGTACGCGACACGGTAGACGACGCCTTGCTTGCTCGTGTCCGCGTTTGCGCCGTTCGCCCCTTCGGGAGCGATGCGCTGCGCGAACCATTCGGTGATCAGGATGGTCTCGTCGGTGTCGTCCTCGTCGCCGTCGTTGGTGACTGCGATCGAGCGCGGGTGCGCGAGCGCGGGGCGCGGATCGACATCGCCGATGAGCCCCGAGTCCGCGAGCGTCGCGTTGAGATCGATCTCGCCCGCGATCGACATGTCGGCCGGGTCGATGACCGTGACCGTGCCCTGTACCCAGTTCGCGACGTAGACGCGGTTGTTGTTCGGCGAGATGCTGATCCCGGTCGGCTCCGAGCCTACGTCGACCTCGGGGCCGAGCGTCGGATCGGTGGAGACGTCGTTGATCGCGACCACCTTGTTCGCGTTGCGGAGCACGACGTAGGCGCGATCGCTGCAGCCATCGACGACGGCCTGCCACGGCTCGCTGTCTGCACCGAGATCGAACTCGGGGCCTTTCTGCAGCTGGGGGAGGCCGTCCTCGTACTGCACGGACATGACCGTGACGCTGCCGACGTCGCGGTTGGTGATGACCAAGGCCGAGTCGTCGGGAGCAAGCGCGATGGCGCTGCCTCGCGTCTCCCCGAGCTTGGTCGTGGAGCAGGTGTAGCCCGGTCCGCCGCCGGTTCCGCCCTGGCCACCCTGCCCTCCGCCGGGTCCGGCGGTGGTTTGCGCTCCTGTGGTTGCGGTCGTATCCGCGCCCCCGCCTCCCGTTTCACCGTCATCCCCGCAGCCGGCGGCTACCGCTGCCACCGATCCGAGGGTCAAGCCCAAGGTCAAAAGGGCGGATCTCGCCCGCCTCTCGGTTGTAGAGAGTTTCATCTCTGCTCCCTTTCTGAAGAAACCAGTGCGTCGCGACTCGACGTCGCTCCGGCAGATTCGCCATCGCGCAGGAATCGACGAAGGGGACCTCGGACAATGGGTACCATAGACACCATCTATGGCCCTGGAGCTCAATGACCTCCGCTACTTCCTCGAGGTTCGGCAGAAAGGCAGCCTCACCTCGGCCGCCAAGTCGCTGGGGATCACCCAGCCGTCGCTGACGGCCGCGATGCAGCGCCTCGAGAAGCACTACGGCACGACCCTCTTGCTTCGCGATCGCACGGGCGTGCGGCTGACGGTGACCGGACGCGCGCTCGCGCACGACGCCACCGAGGTCTTCGAGGTTCTCGGGCGCGCCGAGCGCCGCGTCCTCGGTCTCGAAGATCAGGAGTCGGGCCGCTTCGTCATCGGCAGCCACGAGTCTCTCGCGGCGTACTTCCTGCCGGACCTCTTGCGCCGGTTCTTCGGCGAGCACCCGGCGATCGAGATCGCGATCTTCAACGCGTCGTCCGCCGCGGTCGCCGAGGCGGTCGTCGATCGCGCCGTCGACTTCGGGCTGGTCGTCAACCCCAAGCCGCACCCCGACCTCGTCCTCATCGAGCTGTTCGACGACGCAGTCGACTTCTTCGTACTCTCGTCATCGCCGCGCAGCGACTCTCTCGAGGATGCGCTGGCGCGGATCGAAGAAGGGCCCCTCGTCCACGCCGCGCGCGTGTCGGAGAGCCAGCAGCTCATGAGCCGCCTCGAAGCGTTGGGCTCGACGCCTCGCCGGGTGATCGCGTGCGGCGACTTCGAGCTCGTCAAATCGATCGCGCTCGCGGGCGTCGGCGTCTCCGTCTTGCCGCGGAGGGTGGCGGCCTACGGCCACCCGGGCAAGCTGGTGCGCGTCCACCCGGAGCTGCCTTGCTTCGAGGATCGGATTCACCTCGTCTATCGCGCGGACATGCACAAGACGAAGGCGGCGCTGGCGGTGAAGGACGCCCTCGCCGCGCAGGGCAAGCGCATGCGCGCCGACGTGGACGCGGACCGTCCGATCAAGCAGCCGAGACGGTGAAGCCCCCGTCGACCACGATCGTCTCGCCGGTGATGTAGCTCGATGCGTCGGACGCGAGGAGGAGCGCGAGGCCGCCGATGTCCTCGGGCCTTCCGATCCGCTTGAGCGCGCTCCGATCGATCCACCGCTTCGATAGATCGTCGTTCTGGACCAGCGCCGCGGCGAACTTCGTATCGATGAGGCCGGGCGCGATCGCGTTGCAGCGGATCCCCGACGGGCCGAGCTCGATGGCGAGGGTCTTGGTGAGCGAGATCACCGCCGCCTTGGTCATGCCGTAGACGCCCATGAGCGGCGACGAGAGGATGCCCTGCGTGCTCGAGACGAAGATCATCGAGCCCGGCGCGCCGCGATCGACGAGGTGTCGCGCCGTCTCGCGGGCGAGCGAGAAGTACGCGCGCGCGTTCGTCTCGAAGGTCTTGTCGAAGATCTTGTCGTCGGCGGTGATCGTGGGCCCGAAGTGCGGGTTGGTCGCGGCGTTGTTGACCAGCACGTCGATGCGCCCGAGCTTGTCGACGACGGCTTTGACGAGCTCCGCCGCCGCGCCTTCTTTTCCGACGTGCGTCGCGAAGGTCTCGACCTCCAGACCGTCCTTCGCGAGCTGGGCCTTGGCTTCGGCGAGGTTCTCGGGCTTGCGCGACGCGATAGCGACCTTGGCTCCACCTCCGGCGAGCGCCTTCGCGATCGCGAGCCCGATCCCCCTGCTACCGCCCGTCACCAGCGCGACCTTGCCGTCCACCCGGATCTGCATGCTCTGCGGAGTACCACGGAGCCGGCGCGGACGGTTTGCTACTTGCCTTCGCGCCTCAGCACGAGCGCCTTGGCCGGGCCGGTGTCGACGCGGAGCTCGATGCGCGCCTTTCGGGGCGAGCTTCCGGAGCAGAGGCGCTGGCTGGCGACGAACCGTCCGCGGCCGACCATGTCTTCCCCCGACGCCTCGTCGACGAGCCTGAGATCGATCCCGGAGCCGCCTTCGTCGAGCGCGACGATCACGTCCGTGCAGGTGCTCGGCGGGATGATGAAGCTCGAGGTGTGAAGCTTCGCGGCGGCCAGCTCGACGCCGGAGGCGCTGCGGGCGAGCTCGGGAGCGCTCTCGGCCGAGCCTACGACGCGCTCGAGGAGGCGAGCGCCTGCGAGGGGGAGCTTCGAGAGCTCGCTGCCGGGCTCGGCCCACTGCCGGAGATCGACGCCGAAGGGCCCGATGCGTCCACGGGACTCGACGTCGACGCGCGCGTCCCGCGCCGGGCCGCACGCGTAGAGCGTCGCTCGCAGGCTGCCGCTCGCCTCGGCGAGGAGCTTGCCGTCGGCATCCCAGAGCGCCGCGCCGACCGGGCCGAGCGGCGAGCCGGCGATCACGTCGACGCGCGCGCAGCCTTTCGGCAGACGGACCGGGACGCTCGTACGGCTTCCGACCTTCGCCTGTCCGGACCCGACCGCCTTGCCCTTGCCCCAACCTGCATCGAGCACCTTGGCGAGGTCGGCGCGCGCGCCGTCGACGGGCAGGCTCTGCGTGATCCGGTCGATGCGCTGCGTGCGCGCGAGCTCGGAGGACGCACCTTCGCGCGAGCGCGCGATCACGAACGCCGCCATCCCTGCCGACGCACGAGGGCGCGCCGAGATCGTGACGACGTCCCCGCGTTCGGAGCAGAGGACGAGCGAACGATCGCGCCCCTCGGAGAGGCCCCGTGCCGCGATGCGCCCGTCCTCGCTCTCGGCGACGAGCTCGACGTTGGCAACCTCGTCGCTGGGCACGACGAGCACGTCGACGCAGCGGCCGGCCTCGATCGTGATCGTCGTACGCGTCGGAGCGCGCGCGTCGACCGGAGCAGCGAAGCGCCGCACGTCCTCCCAAACGGAGCCGAGAGCCTTTCGGTGCGCGACGATCTTCGCCTCGAGCCCGGGCCACGACTCGAGCCTTCCCGTCTCGCCGCCGCGAGCTCGCGCCCCGATGGCTCGCGCTGCCACCTCGGCGACGGACTTGTCTACCTCTTGCGCGCCGAGCGCGACGAGCCCCGATCCGGACGCGATGCGCGCCGAGGCGTAGATCCGATCCGGCAGCGGTGGGCACACGACCACCGCCGCTTGGTCCGACGCCGACTCGTCCGTCACGATGGGGCTGCCGTCATCTTGGAAGGTGAAGAGATCCACATCGCCGACGCCGGTCGATCCGCGCGCGAAGAAGAGGAGGCACTTCTCCTTCGGGGCAGCGACGAACCCGCCGGCGCGATCGCCCTCGGCGCCGAGCGCGCTCGCGACGATCGACAGGTCCGACGCACCCGTCTCCCGGGAGAGCCTCGCCCCCGGCTCGAGGAGCTCGGAGGCTTCGGCCGCACCCGTGAGCGAGACGACCGAGGGCGGGCGCGGCTCGCTCTTGCACGGCGGCGGATGGTGGCAGGCGGCAGCGGCGCCGACCGGGAGAGCGCACAGGAGCGAGAGCGACCTCGGCGTCATGGCGTCCCCTCTGCGGGAAGCGGAAGAGGCTCGGAGGAAGCTGTGCCGTAGGCACCGAGAGCGCCCAGCCGCCAGACGGCGAGGACCCACCAAACGCTCGAGCCCGGGACGTCGATCGTCAGACGTGCGAGGTCGGTTCCTTCGGCGCAGAAGACGACGCTCGGGGAGCCCGCCGACGCAGACACCTCTTCGCTGCTCGGGCGCGCCGACGCAGCCGCTGCGAGGCGAAGCCCACGCGACGTCCCCTTCATCAGGGCGATCGACGCGATGTAGCAGCGCTCCGGCTCGACCTCGATGGCGACCTGGGTCGACCCCTGCGCTCCGAGCGTCTCGGCGATCGGCCCCCGCGCAGCGATCGTGCTCGTTCGCTTGCGGACCGCCGTGGCCAGCGCCGCCTGAGCGGCGGGCCCCCAACGCTGCGGGATCCACGACGGGAGGGGCCAGATGGCGTCGCTCACGAGGACGCGCGCGCCAGCGGGCGCGCCGCGGAACGTGAGCGCGACCTCGCTCACCTTGGCGACGCACACCTCGACCCGAGCGTCGGGCGTCTCGCCGCGATCGCGCGCCAGTACCTCGTTCTCGGCGACGTCGCGGAGCTCGACGTCGACGTCGATCGGCGGAACGACGCCCGACTCGGAGGCGCTCGCGTCGGCCATGACGTCGAGGCGATGGCAGCCGGGGGGAAGGCGCATGCCGAGCTCGCCATTGCCGCCCTGCCCGGCCTTCATCTCCAGCGGCAAGACGTTCGTGGCGCCCTCGGCGCGTGCGCGCTCCTCGGCGCGGCGGCGTCGTTCGATCAAGCTCGCAGGAAGGAGCGGAGGGCCCGGGTCGCCGCGCGGCGCCACGGGTCCGACCTCACGACCGAGCTCGGACGCGAGATCTGTGGGCTCCGCGGGCATCTCTGCCGTCAGTATCTCCAGCGCGCCGCGGGGCGACGCGAGCATGACCGCGGCGACGAGCGGCTCGGTGCACGTCGACATGACGAGCAACCCGCCCATGCTGTCGCGACGCCGGGGCGGAGCGGGGCCGCCCGTTTTCTGAGGCGGCGCGTCGGCGGGACTCGTCACGGTTCCGAGCACCCCGAAGAACGAGACCGATCGCGACGAGAGGATGACGGCCACCCTGCATCCCGTCGCGCCCGCGCGATGGATGGCCGTGGGGTGGCCTTCCTCGAGGAACACCGTGCGGCGCTCGATGCCCACGGCTCCCTTCTCTGCGAGCACCTCGGTCGCGCGTCGGGCGTCGTCGGACAGCGACGCGAACGCAATGCGCGGCAACACCAGGGCGACGACGAACGTCAGGCAGCGGGCGGTCCGCAAGGCGGCAAGCATAACGCATCGGCCCGCTCGAGGCGGGCTCGCTACCCGTAGTCGATGTGTCACCGGCATGCGAGACCGCGTGCTCGCTTGGCTGCCTCGGCTGCCGTTCGCGAAGCGCGCGCTGCGCCCCAGCGCGCTTTGATCCTGCGGTACGCGGCGCAGGCGCCTTCGCGATCGCCGGCCGCCTCGCGCGCCGTACCGGCGAGGAGCAGCGCATGCGTCCGCGCGAAAGGCTCTTCGAGCGCACGACACGCTCGAGCGCCGGCGTCGAGATACGTGAGGGCGTCGCTCCCGCGATCCGCCAGGAGCAGCGCGCGGCCGACGGCGAGGTTCATCGACGAATTCATGTTGACGACAGGCATCCGCGGCAGCGTCCGGGTCGCCTCCCGCGCCTCTTCGGCGCTCTCTGCGAAGAGCGCGTCGGTGAGCGCCCAGGTCGTCCGCACGTCGTAGTTCTTCAGACCGAGCGTCCACTTTTGCCACGCGTCGAGGCGCTTCTCGACGTCTGCGTGCGAAAGGGCTCCGGCTCGCTCGAGGGTCGCGAGCGCGTGTGGCTCCGCGTGGTGCACGCCGTATCGAAGGCGATACGAGTACGTGTCCGTCGGTATCGCCCGACGAGCCGCGAGGAGCGCGTCGGCGACCTCGGCGGCGCGACCGACGCGTCCAGTCTCCTCGAAGAACGGACCAGCGAGGAGCGAGAGCTCTGCGTGGAGGGCGAACGACTCGCCGCCGAGGGAGCCCTCGAGCTCCGCGAGCCCTGCCTCGACCGCGTCGAAGTCGCCGTACGCCGCGTCGACGCGCACCCGATCGAAGCGCTCGCGCCGCGATCGCTCGGGCTCCTCGAGGCGCGCAGCGCGCTGGCGCAGCGCCTCCTCGACGGCCCCTTTGGGTTCGTCGAGAGACGCAAGCGACAGGGCGAGGAACCAGTGGGGCGTGTCCGACTTCGGATCGCGCGTGACCATCAGCCGAGCCAGCCGCTCGAGCTCCGTGCACTCGCCGGTGGCCAGGTGCATCATCGCTCGCTCTTCGATGCAGTCGGTCCCGATCGGCGAGGCCTCCATGCATCGGTCGAGCGCGTGCGCCGCAGAGACGAGGTTCTCGTCGTTCGCCCAGAACTCGGCGCGCGCGAGGGCCTGCCAGCCGTCGGCGAACCCCGGATCGACGGCGACAGAGCGCTCGGCGAGCTTCCTTCCGTTGTCCCAGTCGCGCGGCCCCCGAAGGAGCGCGAACGCCGCGGCGCCGAGGATTTCGGGGTCCTTCGGGTAGCTGTCGGCGAGCGCCAGGATCCGTTTCAGGTACTCGGCCTCATCCGGCGGATCGCGAGCGAGGAGCGGCTCGTAAATCGCGAGGTAGCCCGCGTCCCGCTCGTTCAGCGACGCCCGAAGCTGAAGCGCGCGGCGGTAGCTCCCGCGGACGACGTCCGGCCCATCGTAGAAGTAGCCGGTGATCACGAGGCGCAGCGCGGCGCTCCCGCAGGTCGGATCGGCTTCGAGCGCCTGCTTGAAGCTCGCGTGCGCGCCGGCCCAATTTCCCTGACGAAGATCCTGAACGCCGCTCTCGAGCGCAGCGCCCGCTTCGCCTTTGCACGGCCGCGGCGCCGACCAACCCGGAGGCACGGCTGCGGACGCCGATGCCGTCGCGACGGTGGTCGGCTCGCCCTTCGCGTCCTCGGTCTTTCGCGAAGCTTCGGTGCGCAGGCCGAGAGCCAGCGCAGCCGCCACCGCGGCGCTCGCTGCGGCCACGACGGCTCCCGCCCGAAGAACCCGCCGGGGCCCGGGGCCCGCCGCGCGCGCATCGGCCCGAGAGGAGAGCGCGCCCCTTCGCAGCGCCTCGACCAAGGCGCCCGCGTTCTCGTACCGGGCCTCGGGTTTCTTCGAGAGACACCGCGCGACCGTGTAGGGCCAAGGTGACGGGATCGAGGGATCGATGCTGTCCGCCCGCGGCACCTCGTCGCGTACCGTCGCGATCATCCGCTCGGCCTGGCTGGGGGCGTCGAATGCCGGACGCCCGGTGAGGATCTCGTACGCCAAGGCTCCGAACGAGAACACGTCGCTCCGCTCGTCGGCCGTCTGGCCGACGGCCTGCTCCGGCGACATGTAGCCGGGCGTGCCGAGGATGCGCCCCTCCGCGGTGCTGAGCGACACGGTGCCGGCGCCTTTGTCCTCTTCGACCACCGGCGCGTTCGACAGCTTCGCGAGACCGAAATCGAGGAGCTTCGCTCGGCCGTCCGGCGTGACCATGACGTTCTCGGGCTTGACGTCGCGATGGACGATCCCGCGCGCGTGCGCGGCTGCGAGCGCCGAGGCGATCTCGGTCGCGATCGACCTCGCGCTCTCGCTCGGGATACGACCCGACGCGAGGCGCGACCGCAACGTCTCGCCCGGGACGAGCTCGGTCACGATGTAGACGCCTTCGTCATTCTCGCCGACGTCGAGCACCGACACGATGCTCGGGTGGTCGACCGCCGCCACAGCGCGCGCTTCGCGCAGCATGCGGCTCTTTGCGCCGGCGTCGCCTGCGCGCTCCGGCAAGAGGAGCTTGAGCGCCACGTCGCGGTCTTCCGTGAGATCGCGGGCGCGGTAGACCACGCCCATGCCGCCGGCTCCGAGCTGTTCGACGAGGCGGTATTTACCGACGGTCGATCCGATCCGGCCCTGGGACGACGCCGAGCTCATCGTCGCGGCCCGATCAGCCCACGACCGAGAATGGCGACTCGACGAACGCGGCGCCGGTCCAGACGAACAGGCGATGCTCCGCGACCCGCGGGTCCGCTCCGTCGCCGAGGACGCTGGTCACCAGAAAGGCGAGCGGCCACTGCGGGCCGGGGCCGAGCGTGCTCGGTCCACCTTCGGTCTCGGGCGGCTGTCCGAACGAGAGCACCGACGCGTCGGTCGCGCTGAAGTACGCGCCGGTGTCGAGGTGCGAGTGGTAGAGCACCTTCACCGGCCGCCCCACTTCCATCCCGCGCTTCACTGCGTCGTCGAACTTCTTCTCGTTGAATGCGAAGAACGTGCGCGCCGTACGAAAGAACGCCTCGGGATCCATGGCGTGCAGCTTGTTGGCGAGGTTCGGGAGGCTCACCGTCTCGTCGCAATAGAGCCCGTCGTCTGCGGGTCCGGCGAGATACCCGCACGCCTCTTCTTCGGTTCGATAGCGCGCGATGACGTCGCGCTCGAGCGCATCGAGCGCCGCTCGAGCGATCCGGAGGTTGCCCTGGGTCCAAGGGCTCGACCCGTCGGTCCACGCGGCGCTCGGCATCATGATCGCTTCACCCCGGCGGTCGCCGCGACCATCGC
>JBGTSH010000241.1:0-16388 GCA_041940405.1 Polyangiaceae bacterium | reverse complement strand
GACGTCGGCTGCGGCACCGGTCAGCTCTCGGTGCTGCTGGCCGACCATTTCGCACGCGAAGCGGCGTTCATGAGCATCGGAACGAACGACCTGATCCAGTACACGTTGGCGGTCGACCGTTCGAGCCGCCGCTTGGCGTATCTCGCCTCACCTTTTCACCCCGCGGTTCTGCGCCTCATCGATCGTGTGGTGCGCGCCGGTGAGACCTGGCAATGCCCGGTCAGCGTCTGCGGGGCGATGGCCGGCGATCCGCTCGCTGCGGTCGTGCTCCTCGGCCTCGGGGTCCGCGAATTTTCGATGGAAGTCTCGGCGATCCCCGAGATCCGCGAGACCTTCCGCCGCGTCTCGGTCGAAGAGGCGCAGCGTGTGGCCGAGCGTGTGCTCGAGCTCTCGAGCGCCGAAGAGGTGGATCAGCTCGTGGTCGAGACCTTTGCGCCACGCCTCCACGACATCCTCGCCGGCGAAGCCATCGAAGAGTGACCGCGGGACAAGGCGTCGATGAAGTGTCATGAAGAAGGGAGGATGCTTGTGCGACAAGCAGGCTTGGTGCTCGCCGCCCTTCTCGGAACGGCCGCCGGAGCGGGCTGCTCGTCGGCACCCAAGGCGACGCTCGTCACCGAGGTGCCCGAAGCCGTCGCTGCCAGCTCCGACGCCGAGAAGTACGAGCTGGCCGCCGGCGGCGTGACCGTCGAGGCCGACGTCTCCGCAGGCTCGAGCCACACCCTTCGGTTCACCCGCTCGAGCGGGGTCGTCGTCGTTTCACCGAGCCGGCCGGAAGCCTCGACGATCGACGTCACCGTCGACACCACGAACATCGAGACGACGATCCCCATCGTCGCCGACATCGCCAAGGATCAGTTCCTCCACGTGTACGCGCATCCGACGGCGCGCTTCGTCTCTCGCGCGCTGCGAAAGACAGAGAGCGGCTATCAGATGTACGGAGACTTCGATTTTCACGGCACCAAGAAGAGCCTCGTGGTGCCGGTGGCGATCGAGGTCGACGAATGCAGAGTGCACTTGTCGGCCGAGTTCGAGATCGATCGTCGCGTCTTCGGGGCCGTCAGCGACGGCTCGCTGGACCCGCTCGTCTCCGACGCGGTCGAGGTTCGGATACGCGTCGACGCCCCCAGGAAGAACGCGCCGGCGAAGTGCTCGAAGAACGTAGCGAAGAACTGACCGCGCCGGCGCCGCCGATCAGCCCTGCCGTTTGATCAGCTGGGCCACTCGAGCAGGACCTTGCCGAGCGCACGCCGCGTAGCGAGAAACTCGTGCGCCTCGGCGGCGGCCTTTGCCGGGAAGACCTTGCTCACGTGGGGGGCGAGCTGCATCTCTCTCGCGCCGGCGAGCTTTTCCGTCAGACGGGTGGCCCAGGTGTCGTCGCGCAGGATGTGGAGCGCGTTGAGGCCGAAGACGCCGGCGTTCTTGTCCATGAGCGACAGCACCGACGGGCGCGGCGTGGACAGCGCGGCCCATCCCATCCGCAAGAAGCTTCGTTTGCCGTCTTTGACGCCCGAGTTGAGGCCCATGCAGACCATCCGCCCCGTCATCGCGAGCCGCCCGAGCTGCTTGGTGATGTTGCGGCCGCCGGACGCATTGAGGATGAAGTCGAAGCCGCGGATCGAATCGTCCTTCGCGAACTCGTCCGTCGTGTAGGCGCGCGCGCCGAGCGCTTCGATGTAGCCCTTCTTCGATGCCGTCGAGGTCAGGCCGACGACCTCGGCCCCGTGGTGGCGCGCCATCTGCACCGCCAGCGTGCCCACGCCGCCTGTCGCGCATTCGACGAGGACGCGGTCGCCTGCGCGCACGCGAGCCATTTCGAACATCGCGAGGTGGGCGGTGAAGAACGCGACCGGGAGGGCTGCGCCCTCGGCCAGGCCGATATCGGAGGGGAGGGGGAACACCTGCTTCGCCGGAAGCGTGACGCTCGACGCATACCCGCCGAAGTAGGTCCCGGCGATGACCGCGTCGCCCGGCGCGAACGAGCGAACGTTCCGTCCGACCGCCTCGACGTGCCCGCTCACCTCGTAGCCCGGGACGAACGGGCGCTTCGGCGCGTCGGGATAGAAGCCCAGCCGCATCTGGAGATCGGCGAAGTTGATGCCCGAGTACTTCACCTTGATCTGGATGTCGTCGTCGCCGACCGGCTTCGTCGCTGCCTCTTGCAGCGACAGGACGTGGGGCGCGCCGAACTTGGGGATCGCGATCTCCTGATGGGATTCCATGTCTTCCTCTACGTTTCGATAACTGTCGAAGTGTTAGGGCCAAAAAGAGCCCGCCATCAGGGCGGGCCGAAATCAGACAGCGGCCGGCGTCAGCGCGTCTTCACGCTGGCGAAGAGGTCGCCGAGCGCGCGCATCGTGTCGGGGCGAATGGTGCAGACCAGATTCTTCCCCTCACGCGAGGTCTCGATCAGGCCTGCGTCCTCGAGCTCTTTTACATGGTGACTGACGGTGGAAGCGCCGATGTTGAGGTTGTCGAGGAGCTTGACCAGGAAGCAGTCGTGGCTCCGCCCCTTGGCGAGGTCGAGCCGGCTCTCCTCGAGCAGGTTCAGGAAGAGCTTGAGGCGGTTGGGATGCGCGAGCGCAGAGAACGCCCGCGCGAGCTGCTTTACGTCGTGGCCTTGCAACGGTGCTGTTAATGCGACAGTTGTCGAAGTCTGTCAAGGGACGATCACGAGGGGCCGCATCATGTCGTTGTCCTCGTGCTCGATGATGTGACAGTGCCAGACGTACGTCCCCGCTCGGTCGAACCTGGCGATCAGCCGCGAGACATAGCCCGGGTACATGATCATCGTGTCCTTCGGTCCGGTCTCGGCGGGCAGCGCGATCTCCGGCGGGCCGGTGAAGAAATCTTCGAGGACGGGCTGTGGGCCGGTCCCGTCGAGCCAGGCAACCTCGGCCTTCTCGAAGGCGTCGGCGTCGAACGGCGTGCGATCGAGCACTTGAAAGTCGATGAGGTGGATGTGGATCGGGTGCGCGTCACCGGTCGTGTTCGCGACGCGCCAGATCTCGGTGTCGCCCAGCTTGACGATCTCGGTGGCCGGCGCCGCCCAAGGCACCGGACCGACAGCCACCGTGCCGAGATAATCGTGCGTCGGAAAGTCGCCTTCTACGGAGAGCTCGACGAGCAACAGATCGCGTGGGGGCAGGGTGGTGGAGAGGGACGCGATCGAAGGCAGCGTCTCGGGGATGCGACCCGCATTGCCCTGTCCGGTGGGCTCGACGACCGAAAACTGCATGATCCGTCCGGTCGTCTCCGGGTTCGCAGGATCTTGCGGCGGGCTCGTGTACGGCCCTCCCCACGCTTCGTCGGGGCCGCTGTTGAGGAGGGTGACGGCGTCGCCCGGCGTCAGCATCGAGAAGTCGACCAGGATGTCCATGCGCTCCGCCGGCGCCACCACCATCTGCGTGTGCCGCAGCGGCGCGTCGGGCAAGAGGCCGCCATCGCCGCCGATTTGGACGAATTCGAGGCCCGCACGATCGAACGAGAGAATGAGCGTTCGCGCGTCGGCAGCGTTCAAGAGCCGAAACCGGTAGAGGCGCGGCTCGACCTCGAGATACGGCCACGCCCGCCCATTGACGACGATCGTGTTGCCGAAGAATTCCGGGCCCCAGATCGGCGACACTTCGGTCTCCGGAACGAACGGGCCTTTGTAGCCGTCGTAGTCGGTGCGTGAGTCGGGATAGAGCAGCGATCCGTCTTCGGCGAAGGTTCGGTCTTGGATCACCAGCGGGATCTCGTAATGGCGGGTGTCCGGTGAATCGCCGGCTCTCGGCGCCGGGCCTGGGAGGTCGAGACCATCCTCGACCTCGTCGCGAATGATGAAGAAGCCGGCGAGCCCGGCGGCGATGTTGAGCCGCGTCATGCCGAGCGTGTGGTCGTGGTACCAGAGCGTCGCGGCCTTCTCGTCGAGCGGGTATTCGAACGTCGCCGCGCCATTTCCCGCTTCTCCTTGCGATCTGTACATCGGGCCGCGCCTCGAGAACCCGTCGGGGATGTTGGTCGCCGCGGGCAAGAACCAAGCTTCCGGGTGCCCGTCGCTATGGTCGTACGAATGGGCTCCGTGCACGTGCGTCACGATCGGCACGGGGCCCGTATACCGGGCGCCGCCGCCATGATGCTCGTGGCCGGCTCCGCCGGGGTCGGCCCAATGCAACGTGGCGTCCACCGGCAAGAGGTGCTGCAGGTACCCGCCCGTGTCGTCGGTGAGGCCGTTGATCCAGGTGATGCGCACGGGGCTGTTGCTGCGCGCCTCGATGGTCGGACCCGGAAAGCCGAAGCTCGACGCCGCTCCGGTCCCCGGCAACGGATCGCCGTCGCGTCCGTAACCCCAGACGGTGGTCGCCGGCATCGGGGCCGGCAACACCTGCTGGACGAACTGGCGCGCGACGATGCGGTAGTCCGTCATGCCAGCAGACTGACCCATCGGATCGAGCACCGCCGGCACCGGCGCCGTTTGCACGAACTTCGGAATGGTCATCGGATCCATGACCTTCTTTCCGTCGAGGGTCCCGCCGCCCGCGCCGTCCGCGGTGGTTGCTTGATCGTCGGAGCAGCCGAGCGCGAGCGTGATCGTGACGGCGGGCAGCAAGGACAAGAAGCCCTTCTCGAGCGCGAGGTCGTGCGTCATTCGTCTTTCCCCTCTTCGGTGATCGAAGCAGGGCGAAGCGATGCAGCTGGCGTGCCCCGAAAGCTTCGGGCGTTCAGCCGGTGCGCAGACCCGAGCGCGGGGCGTAAGGCCGCGGTCGGCTCAGGGGAGTCGCACGGGCACGGGGACCGTCGTTACCGGAGCGCGTCCATCGCCGAGCTGTCCGTAGCGGTGCTTGCCCCAACAGACTGCGGTCCCGCCTTCGACCAACGCGCACGCGAACTCGTCTCCGACGGCGACGGACTTCGCCTTGGCGACGCCGCGAACTTGCCGGGCCGTCCCGGGGGCGCCGCACTCGACCGCTCCGCTCGCTCGAACGACGCAGGCGGGCCAGCGCGACAATCGACCTCCGCCGCCTACGTCGAGATCGATCACGTCCTTGGCTCCCGGCCAGGGTACCGGGGTGAGCGCGCCGCGACCCCAGCACGAGACGCGTCGATCCTTGTCGGCTGCGCACGTGAAGCGGTGACCGACGGCGACGCGGGTGACGTTCACGACGCCGCCGACGCGGCTCGCGGTCGCGGCCTTGTCGCGCGTTCCGCGACCGAGCTGGCCCTCGTCGTTCGAGCCGAAGCACCAAACCTCACCCGTCTTGGTGATGGCGCAGGTCGCTGCCGCGCCAGCGTCGAGCGCGGCGGCTCCTTCGATGCCCGGCACCTTCAACGGCACCTCCGACGGCTTTGGGTACTCCTCCTTGGCGATGAAGCCGAGGGCGCCGGAATAGGCCGCGCCCCAGCACCGCACCTCACCCGAGGCGATGCCGCAGCCATGGCTCGATCCGATCGCGATCGAATCGAATGACGTCTTGGGCGCGCTCACCACCGACGGCTGGTTTTGCACCTGCGCCGGCTGAAAGCAGACGACGTCGCCGCTCTTCTTGGTAGCGCACGTGGTGTCGCCGCCGGCGGCGAGATTGGTGACGTCGCTCAGGCCGGGACGTTTCGTCGGCAGCGCAGAATCCTCCCACGAGCCGCCCCAACAGGAAACGGTACCGTCATGGTGCCGCGCGCACGCGTGCTGATCGCCGGCGACGATCTGGACCGCGTTCTGTAGCCCGAGCACGGGCACTGCGATCCGCTGCTCCCACTCGCGTGGCTCGGGCATCTCCTCGGCGCTCCCGGCGCATTCGAGGGCGCCTTCTTTGCTTACCCGGCAGGCGTTGATGCCGGAGAACGACCAGATGTCCGCCGCGCCCGGATAAGCCCGAAACACCTTGGGCTCGAGGATCCCGGTCCGTCCCAAGAGCGAGGCGGTGAGGCCGATGCAATGGACCTTGCCCGACTCGCCCAGGATGCAGAGGTCTCCGCTCCCGTGCTGAAGCCTTTTGGCCTTTTCGGGCAGATTCAGCGAATAGGGCTTCTCGGTCTCCTGGCCGGTCCACTCTTTGGCGGCTCCGAGGCAATGGGCTTTCTTCCCATCCTCGGCGAGCCCGCACACCCACCCGCCGTCCATCGCCAGCGAAATGACCGGCGGAAAGGCGAGGGTGACGACCTTCTTCTGAGGCTCGATCCCCTCGGCGAAATAGAGCTGTCCGAAGCATCGAATCTTCTTGTCCGCGCCGAGCGCACAGGTGCCCTGCTCGGACGCCACAATCGCGCGGGTCGCGCCGAGACCGGCGACCTTCTTGGGGCCGAAATCGGTGTGGCCGGTCCGGTTCTCGCCGCTGTAGCCCCAGCAGACGACGTCGTCGGTCGTGGAGAGGACGCACGCGTGAAATCCACCGGAGACGATGCTCTTGGCCTTCGGAAGCCCGGGGATCTTTCCCCACGCGGCCGCGCCCGGATCCGGCGAATCATCGGGTAGGTCCTGTGACGCGCCGCGCGCCGGCGCGGTGACATCGTCCTGGCCCGCACAGAAGACGACGCCATTGCGATCGAGCGCGCAGGCGTGGTGGCGCCCGATCGAGACCTGCCGGGCCGCCAGCTTGCCCATTCGGTGAGGCTTCGTCGCGATTCGGCCGTCGACGTCGAACGCTCGGCCCTCACCCCAGCAATAGATCGCGCCGTCTTCGGTGATGGCGCAGATGCCTCCGAGGCCGGTAGCCACATCGACGACCTTGGGAGCGGCCCACGCCATGGCCGGAGCCGAAAGCAGGGTCACGACCGAGAGAGAGAACACGCGCGTCATCACGGAGCACCTCGCAACAGGGCGCTCGCGTCCAGCACGAGCGCTGTGGCATCGGAAGAGCCTTCGAGGACGAGCTTGCCATCGAGGCTCGGCACGAGAAGGCGCGGGAGGGGGCGAAAGGCGGTGTGGAGCTTCTCGAGCTTGGAGAGGAGCTTCGCGCTCTTTGCGTCGAACACCGCGACGCCGGAGCCCGCGTCGTCGAAATAGCCCGCGAAGATTCGAGAGCCGTCGTGCGAGAAAGCGAGGGCGGTGTCGAGCTTCAGCTTGTCGGCTGCTCTGCTCTTTGCCACCTCTTTGCCGGCGGCGTCGTAGACGACGAGCAGCTCGGCGTCGTCCAGGATCGCGAACGACGTTCCCTTCGCGGATGCCGCGATGCTCCGGGCGGCGACCTCGATCCTCTTGTCGATGGACTTCTTGCCGAGATCGACGATGACGACGGCACCGTCCCGGCCGGCGAGGGCGACCTTGTTCCCGCTCAGCCGCGCGAGCCCGTTGCGAGGGGACAGATCGATTTCCATCGTGGAGACGTGCTTCTTCGACGCCACATCGACAGTCACGATCGCGCCGCCGAACAAGGCGATCACCTGCGTGTCGCCCGGCCGGGCCGAGATCGCCACGGCGTAGCACGGCTCGACGTTCTCTCGCTTCGGGGGAGTCGGGACCGCGATCGTCGCGGCTACCGTGAGCGTCGCCGGATCGTGGAGGAGCACGTCGCACCGCTGCGGCAGATGGCGCTCCTTGCGGTCGACCTCGCCGATGGATGCGATGAGCCCCCCTTTGACGACGGCGATCGGGCGGCCGCCCACGCTGTCGGGGTCGGCGAAGGTCGAGAGAGGCGCTCCGGTTCGCGCGTCCCAGCGGCGAATCGTGCCGTCGTCGCCGGACGTGTACGCAATCGCACCGTCGGCGGACAGCGCCCCGAAGGTGACACCTCCGTCATGACGGCCGAGGTCTCGCGGTGTCATCTCCTTGCGCGTCGTCAGGTCGAAGCGGCCGATGACGTCCGGAGCGGAGAGCGGGTAGGCGAGGATCGCCGCGCTGCCCGTCTTTCCAAGGAAGGCCACGGTGCGCTCTTGGCTGCCTCCGTCGGCACGCGGCAGGCGACCGAGCTCGACGCCGCTCGCGGTCTCGTAGATCCGCGTCTCGTGCAGCGGAAGCACCAGGTACTTGCCGTCCGGTGAGACGGCCAACCCGGAAGGGCTGCCGTCGACCTGGCTGTCATAGAAGCCGAAGGAGCGGACCGCGAGCTTGGTCTTCACGTCGTAGGCGTTCACGGCATCGGAGTAGCTGGCCACGTACACGAGCCGACTGTCCGGCGAGAAGGCGACGCCCTCGACGGCGACCGATACGCCGAAAGAGGCGACCTCTTGGCCCGATGCCGCGTCGTACACGCGCGCAGCTCCGCCGGTGGCGGCAGCGATCAGCTTGCCGTCGGGTGAAACGGCGATCGGGCCGGCGCACGCTTCGAGGTAGCTCTCCTTGGGGCGGGGCACGCCGATGGTCGTCACCGCCGTACCCTTCGCATCGAAGATGCGGATCGCTTCGCCGGCAGACTTGGAGCATGTGCCGATGGCGAGCTTGCCGTCCGGAAAATACGCGAGATCTTCGATTCGACCGTCGCGCTCCCCGAAGATCCGAATCTTGGCGCGGGTCGCGAGGGTCTTGGGATCGACGATGACGGTCTCGTAGTAGTCCGCGAACGCGACGGCCGAGCCGCCCGGCGCGCCGGCTGCGGCGTCCGGCGTGCTCTTCAAGGCGACCTTCCCTGTGGCCAGCAATGCGCCGGTCCGTCCGTCCCATTTCTGAATCTGACCGTCGTAGTCGCTCGCGCTGATGACGGTATCGTCAGGACCGGCCGCGACCGAAGCGAACCCGTGGTGGAAGCGCGTCGTTCCGAGCCGAGCCACCGCGCCACGCGGGAGAGGATCCCCCCACGGCTCGTGACGGCGCTCGGATTCGGCGATCGACCGGCGCCGCCAACGCGGTGACTCGTCGTCGTCCATCGGCGCCGTCGGTGCCGCGCCTGGTACAGGCGCCGCGCCGGCGCTCTTGGCAGCGGAGACCGACGCGGAAGCGCGAGGGGCCGCGACCGCCGGTGCATCGCCGCCGCAGCCGAGGAGCCCGATGGCGAGATCGAGGATCAGGAAAGCGCCGAAGATCTTCTCGACGGTCATCGCGGCGGAGTCTATTCGATTAGACTCGGCGGATGCGGACGGTCCTCTTTGCTCTCGCAGCGATCGTTTCCTCGGGCTGCACCGATCCGTCCTCACCGGGCGCGACGACGCCTTCCCAATCGGCGGCGGCCAATCCGACGCCGGTAGCGACGAGCACGAGCGGCCCGACCGCAGCCGCTCCTTCCGGGAAGGCCGAAGCCGGCCCCGGGGCCGACAAGATCCGCGAGGCGATGAAGAGCATGCAGTCGCAGCCCGCGGAATCGCGGCAAGCGTTTGCCGGAGCGGCGATCGCGGAGCTGACCCAAGGGAAGCTGCCGGAGCCGCTCCGCAAGGCATTCGATGATTTGCAGAGCGTGCCGCCGCAGGGGCGCCGGCTCGTGTTGATGAAAGGGCTGGCGACCCCGGAGGCGGTGAGCGCGTGGACCAAGGCCTGTCCCGGCGGGGCCACGGCGCTCGGAGACATGGCGAAGTTGGTCCCGAAGGATCAGGGGAAGTTCCTCGTGACCACCTGCAAGCTCACCGGCGACGGTCTCATCACGCCGGCCGAGGCGGAGCGAACCGACGGTCTCGCGCTCGCTGCTGCGCTCACCGCGGCGCAGCTGCTCGGCAAGGCAGAGGTCGAGCGCGAGCTTCTCGCGTTCTTCCTCAAAGCGTCGCCGTCCGGCTGAGGACGATGGCTTGGCACGTGAGGTGCACCACTCCGTCCGGAGAGGGGCACTCATGAACATCCGGGCGTTCCACGATCCCGCCACGTTCACGCTCACGTACGTCGTCCACGATCCCGCCTCGCGCGACGCCGTCGTGATCGATTCGGTGCTCGATTACGACCCGGTCGCGTCGAAGACCAGCACGGCGTCCCTCGAGAAGGTCGCGGCGTACCTGCGCCGGGAGCGGCTGCGCGTCCATTTGGCGCTCGAGACGCACGCTCACGCCGATCATTTGAGCGGCGCGCAATGGCTCAGGAAACGCTTCGAATCGGCGGTCGTCATCGGCGAGCAGATCACCGACGTGCAGACGAGCTTCAAGCGCGTCTTCGATCTGTCGTCGAGCTTCGCGACGGACGGGTCACAGTTCGATCGACTCGTTCGCGAAGGTGACGTGCTCGAGGCGGGCACGCTGCAGATCGGCGTGGTCGCGACGCCGGGCCACACGCCGGCCTGCGTGACGTATCGAATCGGCGACGCCCTGTTCACCGGCGACGCTCTCTTCATCGAGGACTACGGGACCGGCCGCTGCGACTTTCCACACGGGAGTGCCGAGGCGCTGTACGTCTCGGTGCACGACAAGCTGTACGGCCTGGGCGACGCGCTGCGCGTCTTCCCCTGCCACGACTACCTGCCGAATGGTCGTGAGCTCAGGTACGAGACGACGATCGGCAAGTCGCGGGCCGAGAACGTCCAGCTTCGGAGCGAGACTTCGAAGGATGATTTCGTTCGCTTCAGGAATGCGCGCGACGCGACGTTGAAGACGCCGCGACTCTTGTACCCGAGCCTGCAGGTGAACCTGGACGCGGGCCGGTTGCCGAGGCCACACGCAAACGGGATCCGATACTTCCGGATCCCGTTCAATTTGGGCACGCCGACCAAAGACGACGGCGGCCCGGTGTAGCGCGAGCGGTTAGGGGTTCGGCTGGCCCCAGCTGTGCGCGGCAGCAGCGTTCCAGTCGCTTGCCTGCATCGTGTCGAAGCCGGGCTTGCGCTGGATGCTGTTGCCCGTCGCGCTGTTTCCGGAGCCGAAGTAGTTGACCGAGATATCGATGGCAGTCGGCGTCGAAGCGTAGTCGCACAACATGCCGCCGCAGTTCGCCGGCAGCCAGAGACCGAGGCCCTGCAGCGCCTGCAGGTCGGCCGGGAAGGCCATCGGCGACTGGCCGGTGAGCACGACCGGGATTGCGTCGATGATCACGCTGCCGGGGCCGTCGATGCGGAGGATACGGTTGGAAAAGACGAGGCCTGTAGTGCCGGTGCCGTGAAAGTCCCACGCGTTGTCGTAGTTCGCCGAGAAGGACGCGTTCGCGTGCTGGTTCTTGGACGTGGTCTCGGAGCCCGGAGCCGCTCCGGTCGCGGCGGCCGGGTTGAGGTGCACCACGATGAGATCGCCCACCGCGACGTTCACGTCGGGGAACGTCGCGAGCGTGGTCACGGTGTTGCTCTCTTGTCCGAGGGTGATGCCGTTGGTCGTTCCGGCGCCGGTGACCAGCAGCTCGACGAGGTCCGTCGATCCGGAGATGTTCGCGTTGACCTCGTTGATGAGCATCGTGGCGCCGGTAACAAAGCCCGAGAACATCGCGCTGTTCGGGCTGCCGACCGGCGAGCCGAGCACGTCGTCGAGGTTGGCCGCAGTCACCGTGTACGTGCCGCCCGCCTGCGCGCTGGTCGTTACCGTGACCTCGTTGCCGTTCACCATGACGCCCTGCGCGGTGAGGCCGTTGTTGAACGTGAAGTCGCCCGCCTGAACGGTCGCCGCGTCGAGCGTGCGGTCGAAGGTGACGAGGACGCTGGTCGACGAGAGCGCGATGGCGCTGACGACGGTCGGCGCAGGGCAGAGGACAATCGTGAGGTCCGAAGCCTGGAGGGCCGACGGCTGGGCGACGGCGTTGAAGCGCCACATCACGCCGTAGTCGAGCGTGACAGCGCAGCCCGGCTGAAGATCGTAGGTCGCTCGAACCGCCTCGGGCATGCGAATGCGGAGGTCCGGATCGTCGACGCCCATCGTGGTGATCTTCGCCGCGACCTGCGGGTTGCCCGCGGTCGTGAAGTCCAGGTCGATGTCCGCGTCGAGCGTGATGACGCGGCTCGTGTACGCGTCGAGGTTCGAGACCAGGTCTGCAGCGTTGTTCACGTCGGCGACGAGCGGCGTGATCGAGTTGCCGCTCGAGACGACCGAGAAGCCGGTGATGCCGGTGATCTGCTTGAGACCCGTGTTCGTCACAACGTCGGTAACGGTGAGGTCGACCTCGTCGCCGACGACGGGCACCGGGCTCAGCGTGGCGGGATCGACGGCGACGAAGATCGCCGGTCCAGCCTGATCGGCCTGGAGGAAGAAGCCGGCAGGGTCCAGACCGAGGACCGGCTTGGTGTACGTGACGAGCGCGCCTTGAATCGGGAGCGTCAGCCCGCCGCCATCCGCGGTCGCGAGGACGTCCGCGATCTGTTGCGACGGGTTCCCTTGCATCCCGCCACCGCCGCCGTCGCCGCCACCGCCGCCTTCGGCCATGCCACCGCCGCCCGTCGACGATGTGGTCGTCGTCGTGTTCGTCGTGTTCGTCGTGCTCGTCGACGTGGACGAGCCGGTGGTGGTCGTCGAGGTCGACGACTTGGCCGACGTGGTCGACGACGTCGTCGTGCTGGGCTCACCGCCCGAGCCGCCGGCGCCGCCGGAGCCGGTGTCATCGCCACACGCCGCGGTCACACAGACCGCGAGGGCTACGGAGAGCCAACCAAAGAAACGAGAAGCTTGCATCGAAGTGCTCCTGGTCGCTTCAAGTTGGTAGAGCGCGACCTGCGCGCGACCCTAGTCCAAGGTCCCGCGGCGGGCTAGCGGCCTCGCGGGGACCGATCTAGCGACGGCCGTGACCTATCGCTTGTTCGACTTCGGTCCGTCACCGTTCTGCATCAAGGTGAGGGCGGTCCTCGACTTCAAGGGACAACGCTTCGAGCGGCTCGATATCAACGGTCCTGCCTACGTGAAGCTCCTCTTGAAGAACCCGACGCGGAAGGTCCCCGCGCTCGAGATCGACGGCACGCTCGTCGCGGACTCGACCGACATCTGTCACGCGCTCGACGCGCGGCACCCCGAGCCGCCGCTCTTGCCCGACGACGCGAAGTCGCGCGCGCTCTGCCACGTGATCGAGGACTGGGCCGACGAGTCGCTCTACTTCTTCGGCCTCTACTACCGGTGGCAAGAGCCGCGCGGACGGCGCGAAGCAGGATCGCTCTTTCCCGCCGTCCTTCGGCCGGCGCTCGTGCCGGCCGTCGGAGGGAGCGCGCGCAAGCAGCTTCACGCGCAAGGGCTCGGAAGAAAGTCACCCGAGCATGTCCAGCGCGATCTGCGTCGCCACCTCGACGCAGCCGTCGATCTCCTCTCGGGCGAGTGGCTCCTCGGCGATCGCCCGCGGCTCTGTGACTTCGCTCTCGCGAGCCAGCTGCTCTACCTCTTTCGAACCCCCCTCGGCGGCGAGCTCGTCGGAGAGCACGCTCGGCTCACGCGCTATCTCGAGCAGCTGCGCGAGCTGCGCGGCGTGCGTCCTCAACGCGCGAGCGCGTAAAAGAGCGCCCTCAGGCCTTCTCGACGACCACCTTGCGCTCGGAGAAGGTCACGCTCTCGTTCATGTCCGGCGCGACGATGGCCTCGACCCTTACATCGAAGGTGCCGGCCTGCTGAAGCTTCGTCGCGATCTGCTCCAGGTCGATGGTCGCGACGACGGTCCTTGTCTTCTCGGTGACTCGGTAGAGCTTGACGCTGACCCTTGCGACCTTGGCCTGCTTCACCTTGATCGGGTCTGCGGCGAGCGCCTCGTCGGGTACGAGGGTAGCGAATGCGGCAGCGACCGCACCGGCACCAGCCAGCTTCAACGACGCTCGGCGGGAACGAGCACGGATGGGCTTTTCTGACATGACGGATCAGTCCTTCTCGACGGTGAGGCTTTGCTGGGCCAGGATGACCGGCTTCTCGTCGATCCCTTTCTCGCCGACGATGCGGTCGGCTCGGACGGTTATCTCGAAGGAGCCGAGCTTTTGCAGGTTCTCCGCGACCTTCGAGAGATTGATCGTCGCGACGCTGGTCCTGCCCTTGTCGCCGACGCGGAAGAGCTCGAGCGTCACGGTGGCGACCTTCGCCTTCTTCACTTTGAGCGCTCCGCCGGCCGCGAGCGCTTCTTGCGGAGCGATGACGCCGAACGCGGCGGCGACCGCGCTAGCGGTGACGAGGCCCAACGATTTGCGGCGAGTGGATTTCATGCGCTTGGATGCTCCTCCCAGCACCCTACGCAATCGGCCACTTAGCGATCCTCAGCTGCTCGCGAGCGACCGCCGAGGATTCTGTCAGCGGATCCTCAACCGCCGCAGCCGCCTCCGCCGCCGCAGCCCGATCCGCACCCGCCTCCGCCACCGCAGCTCGATGAAGAGCAGGAGCTCGACGACGAGCACGAGCTCGAGGAGCACGACGAGCCGCCGGTGCTCGATCCGAAGAACGACGACGTCGCCGCGTGGGCTTCCGTAGGCCACATGGCCGCGACCACGGGAATCGCGACGAGGCCGGCCGTGGCGCCGGCCAGGGCCCAGTCGATCGGCCTGTGGGCGCGGCCGGAGAGGACGTCCAGACGGAGCGAGACCGTCGAGTCGGTGATCCAGCGAAGGTACGCATCGCCGTGGGCGCTGCGCTTCGGCACCTTGCGGAAGGCGAAGAACGCCGCCGCGGCGACCAAGATCTCGACGAAGAGAAAGCCCACGGGGCGACCGAGCTCCATGCCGCGGAGCGCGCGGATCGAACCGATTCCGATCACTGCCGCTGCGCCTGCCAAGTACACGAGCGCTCCCCAGAATCGTGTGCTGGGCGTGTGGATGAGCCCCATCCCCTCCAAGTCGCGCTCGAGCTCCGCAGCCTTTCGTTCGGCGACCATCTTTGCGGCCTTTGCCGCGGTCTCCGCGGGAACCCAGGTGGCGTGAAGGTTTGCAAGGAGCTCGCGCGATGTCGACGAGGCGTCTGCGGGGAGGGGATAGACGGAGAGCGTTCCGGGCTGCGGGCCGGGACGGAGCCAGCCCTCGGCCGTGGCGCGCGTCAGGATCGCGTCGGCGACGCCTTTCGTCTCGGCACGGAGAAATGCGATGTGCAGGGCGTCCTCGATCGCCGGAAACGTTCCCTTGACGAGGTGGACGGGCTGCGTGGCAGCGTGGCGATAGGTCTCGGCGCGCGCCAGAGGCGGACGGAGCGGCGTTCGAAGGCCGAGCACCAACGTCTGCGCCCACTTCGTCGTGAGGATCCCGAGGATGACGATGAACGCGTAGACGATGAGGAACTCGGGTCCCGACGCGAGATTGAACGGGAAGAAGTCGAAGGTCTCGGCCCAAGGTCCGCCCGCGGAGGCGAGGAGCGCGCTCATGCCGCCGCTCCTTCGTCGAGGGCATCGACGGCTTTCACGGCGGCTGCGAGCAAGTCGGCGAGGACGTCGACCGCCTCGTGCGCGCGCTCCTTCGATCGAAGGAGCGGCGTGACGTCCAGCTGGAAGCGCTTGCCACTCTTGGTGATGACCGTCTCGAAGTCGTCTTTGCACTCGGCGCCTAGCAGGCCCAAGAGCGCACGAAGAGGAAAGCGCGCCTGGCGGACCTTGCGCGTCACCGCCGCCGCGAGCGTGCCCTGGTGACCCGCCGCTTCGGTCACCGCGCGACGCAGGCGAATCTTGAGATCGCGGAGCTCCTGCTCGATGCGGAGCCGGATGTGCCGCCTCTCGACGACCAGGCTCGCGAACGGATCCGAGCCGTGGAGCACCACGTGGTTGCGGCGAATGTCGTCGTAGAGGAGCGGAAAGACGTCGGCGGCGCGGGCGATCTCGTCCTCGACCAAGATCATCGCCTCGACGCGAGCGGCGCCGCGCGCGACGGCGAGCGGGCTCGCGATCTTCTCCAAGATGTCCCGGTTCGATCGACCGAGCACGACGATGACGTCGATGTCGCTCGCCCCTTCTTTCCAGTCGTCGCGCGCGGCCGAGCCATGCACCACGACGGAGCGAAGGTCGTCGCCGAGGAGCTCCTTCAGCGTCATCACGAGCTCCTCGGTGCGGCCTTGGATCGCTCGCGGAAGTCTCCGGTAGAAGTAGTCGCTCATGATCTATCCCCGCACGAAGAAGTGGACCTGGGCTTCGGTGCCGAAGCCGCGAAGCGCGTAGCAGCGGCCGCGTGAGATCTCGACGCTGCCGACGAACGGGGCGCGCCGCGGCACGGCACCCCGATCGTCGAAAGAGAAGCGAGCGTCGAGGGCGAGGCCGTCGAGGCGCGCCGCGTCTGCAAGGAGCGGATCGTTCGCCGCGCGCGACGCTACGGCGCGCGCGTCGGCGATCGCTGCTCGCACCTGTGGGCGCGCGGTCGCCAGTACTTGCTCGTGTGCCAGCGTCGCCGTCCCGTTGCGATCGCGAAGCCGTGGCAGGAGCGGCAGGAGCTCTTCGACACGCTTTCTGACGAGGATCTCCCGAGCGCGTGCCACGCCGGCGGTGTCGACGTCGTCGGCTGCATCGAGGCCGGCGAGGGCGCGCGCGAGCGCCGCCTGCTCGTCCGCGAGCCGCGAGGCCGACGGTGGGGCGAGTGGCGCCGCCTCGTGGTGCTCCGCTCCGTGTGGCGCGGAGCCTACGGCGCGGAGGCGCGGCGCGGCACCGCGCGAGCTCGCTCGCGCGCGTTCGAGCTCGGGTAGGACGCTCGTCTCGAAGCCGTGATCGCGCTCGAGGACGA
>JBGTSH010000240.1:0-16490 GCA_041940405.1 Polyangiaceae bacterium | reverse complement strand
TACATGCGTACCGACTCCACGCAGCTCTCCGAGGCAGCGCTGTCGGCGGCGCGCTCGCAGATCCAGCGCATGTACGGCGCGGAGTTCTTGCCGGACGCGCCGCGCACCTACGCGAAGAAGGTGAAGAACGCCCAAGAAGCGCACGAAGCCATCCGCCCCTCGGGCGACGTCTTCCGCCTCCCGGAAGAGGTGGCGCGCGACGTGGGCGAGGACGAAAGGCGCCTCTACGAGCTCATCTGGATGCGCACGATCGCATCCCAGATGAAGGACGCGCTCGGCGAGAGCGTGCAGGTCAGGATCGCCGGCCAGCTCGATCGCGGGACCTCTGTGGAGCTCGGAGCGAGCGGCCACACGATCACCTTCCCCGGCTTCCTCCGCGCGTACGTCGAGGGCAGCGACGATCCGGCGGCCGAGCTCGAGAGCCGCGAGCGTCCTCTGCCCCGCCTCGACGACGGCCAGAAGCTCGCCCCGACGGCGATGGAGGCCAAGGGCCACGAGACGCAGCCCCCGTCGCGCTTCACCGAGGCCGGGCTCGTCCAAAAGCTCGAAGAGCTCGGCGTCGGTCGCCCCTCGACCTACGCGAGCATCATCCACACGATCATCGATCGCGGCTACGTCTGGAAAAAGGGCACCGCCCTCGTCCCGTCGTTCAAGGCGTTCGCCGTCGTCGGCCTGCTCGAGAAGCACTTCGACGCGCTCGTCGACTACGCCTTCACCGCGAAGATGGAAGACGACCTCGACGCGATCGCCGAGGGCCAGCAGGACTCCGGCCCTTGGCTCGAGCGCTTCTACTTCGGTGAAGGCGGCGCCAAGAAGAAGAAGGCGGACAAGAAGAGCAAAGCCGGCGACGGCTCGGGCATCCAGACGCTCGGGCTCAAGACGCTGGTCGCCGATCGCCTCGAAGAGATCGACGCGCGCGCCATCAACTCGCTCGCTCTCGGCAAGGACAGCGAGGGCAACGACATCACGATCCGCGTGGGTAAGTACGGTCCCTACCTCCAGCGCGGCGAGGAGACCGCGAGCATCCCCGAGGACCTGCCGCCGGACGAGCTCACGATCGAACGGGCCGACCAGCTCCTCAAGGCCCCGAGCGGCGACAAGCAGCTCGGCGTTCACCCCGAGTCGAAGCTCCCCGTCTACATCAAGACCGGCCGCTTCGGGACGTACGTGCAGCTCGGCGAGGCAGGGGGCGACGAGAAGCCGAAGACCTCGAGCCTGATGAAGTCGATGAAGCCCGAAGAGGTGACCCTCGACGACGCGCTGCGGCTCCTGTCGCTCCCGCGCGTGGTCGGGCACGACGAGGCCGGCGACGCCATCGTCGCCGCTCTCGGCCCCTATGGCCCCTATGTCCGCCGCGGAGAGAAGAAGGACAGCCGCAGCCTCGCGAGCGAGGATCAGGTCTTCACGGTCACCGTGCCCGAGGCGCTGGCCCTCTTCGCCCAGCCCAAGTTCCGCAGGGCCCGTGGCGAGGGCACGCCTCCTTTGAAGACCTTCGGCAACGATCCCGTCTCAGGGAAGCCCATGGTGGTGAAGCAAGGCAAGTTCGGCCTCTACGTGACCGACGGCGAGACGAACGCGACCCTCCGGAGCGACGACTCGGTCGAGACCCTCTCCGAGGACCGCGCGATCGAGCTCTTGGCCGATCGCCGCGAGCGCAACGCCGCCGGCGGAGGCGGCGGAGGACGAGGTCGGGGCAAGCGCCCCGGACGCGGTGCCCCCGCGAAGGGCGGGTCCAAGGCGCCGGCCTCGAAGGGTGCCGCCGCCCCCAAGGTCGCGACCAAGGTGAATGGCGGCGACGGCGGGACCAAGCACGCGAACGGCGGCGACAAGAAGAAGGCGGGGCCGTCCTCGAAGAAGCGTCCGGCGAGCGCCGCGAAGGGCAAGGCACCCAAGAGCGCTCCGTCCCGCGCCTCCGCGTCGAAGAAGCCGAAGAGCGGCGCCCGTAAGTCTGCGACCCCATGAGCGGCTGGGTCGCTTCAACGAGGGCGCTCGCGGCCCTTTGCTTGATCGCAGGCGTCCTCGGCGGTGCTTGCGCGCGCGAGCGCGGCGAAGAGCCTTCGCGCAATCCTCGACCGTACCGCTACCGTTCGGCGCCGAAGCCGACCGCCCCCACGAGCACGGCGCCGGTGGGCACCACGACGACCACCGCGACCTCGACCTCCACCGCGCCGACTTCGACGGCGACCGGGACCGCAACCACCCCCCCGCCCAGCGGAACGGTCCCGCCGCCAATCTCGCCGACGGACCTCATCAAGTTCCAGGACGCGTGCTGGAAGAACTGCGATCAGTACGCCTGCATGAAGATCGCCGAGGCATACCGGACGGGCTCCGGCCTGCCGCAGGACGTGCTCGCAGGCAGGCGCTACGCCGTCCACGCCTGCCAGGAATGCGGCACGCCGAGCGTCGCCGTGTCCACCGACTGCCCGACGTGGGGCTTGAAGTAGCCGGGACAGACCGACTTTACGCCACCGTCACGCGCTCCGACTCGCCCTCGCCCATCGCGTCGTCGGCGACGGCCCGAAGGCCGAAGAGCGCCCGCTCGAGCGCCGCGACCTTCACGTCCCTTCGGACGCGCGCGCTGACGTAGCCGGCACGAAGCAGCGTCTCGTCGGGGACGTGCGCCGGCGGCGGCTCCGACCGCGCCTCGGTCAGCTCGCCCGCGATGCGGCTCGCTTCGGAGCGGACCAGATCCCGGGCGGGCTCGCCGAGCTCGTCGCAGAGCCACTGCAAGGTCCGCCACGCGAAGACGACATGCTCGGCCGTGTCGCGCGCCATCTCGGAGACGACGAACCGCAGCGCCGAGTCTTCGACCTTCTCCAAGAGCTCGCGAAGCTCCATCGACGCGACCGTGGTTGCGACACAGCCGGCACGAATGACGTCGAGCAGCACGGACTCGACGGACGAGCCCTGGAACGCGTCGTCGACGCCCAGCGGACCGGGTCCGACAGGCATGAACCGAAACGCCGACGCGATCGTGAAGGCGAACCGCGCGTGGCGGAGCTCCTCGCCCATCGCAGCATGCGCGCCGGCCACCAGCTCCGGCGGTGCGCCGAGCGAGAGAAGCTGCATCGCCAGCCGGGCGTGCGCCGCCACGGCGGCGTGCTTCGTTCGCCCCAGGTCCGTCCAGTACCCCGCCAGAAGGTGGCGCGTGATCGGGTCGATCCGGAGGAGCGACGGCTCGAGATCGACCGAGCTCCAATCCGAGGTTCCGACTGCCCGCGCGACTCGAAGCTCGCCGCCGACGAAGAAGGGCCTGCCCATGGTACGTCCGCCAAGCGTCAGCAAACGTCGCGCCACCGTGCTCCTCCCAAGAAATTCGCGGAATGCACAGGATCGTCGTTCGCCCTGTAACGCCTCCCTGGCACAGCCTGGCGCGCGCATGCGGCAGGCTGCTGCGTCGACGTAGCTGCCGTGGGGCGGAGCGCCCGCTCGAGTCGATCGGTTTGCGAGGAACGACCGTCGAGGCCTACGAGACGACAAAAGAAGAAAGGCTGACTCTCCCCCCCGGGCAACGAGCCAGCCTGTAGAAACCTTAAAATGTGGCGCATGCGCGCGCCACTGCCCTTAGGGGAACTTGGCGCATGCTCAGTCGCGCTTACGACCCTGGGGCGACGCGGTCGCGAGCAGCGTCTCCATCAGGTCGGCCTCGTAAACGAGCTTGGTGAGCTCGGCTACCGATTGAACACCCAACTTGGTCGTGATGGAGGTGCGGTGAAATTTGACGGTGCGCTCGTTGATGTCGAGCTCTGCGGCAATCTCCTTGTTCAACCTTCCGCGGAGCACGTGGCCGAGAACCTCGGACTCTCGATCGCTGAGCATGCTGAAACGCTGCCGCAACGCCGCGAGATGGGTACGCGCCGCGTAGGTCGCTTCGTCGCGCTCGAGGGCCAGTCGAACTGCGCCGAGCAGCTGTTCCGCGGGTGCATCCTTCTCGATGAAGTCCAGCGCGCCGAGGCTCATGGCCCGAACAGCAGACCGAATGTCGCCTCGTGCCGTGAGAAAGATGACAGGCATGTCAGCTCCAGTCTTCGTCAGCGCTCGTAGGAGCTCCAGCCCATCCATTCCGGGCATCACCAAGTCGACCAACACACAACCCCGGGCCGACGGCGTGACGCAAGCCAGGAGCTCGACGGCCGAAGCAAAGCCCCTCACCTCGAACCCGGCCACCGAGAGCATCCGGCAAGCGGCGCGCAAGTAGGCGGCATCATCGTCCACCGCATGAACCACGGGCCGCGGCTCGGCGCTCAATTCAGGCTCTCCGGGCCGGGGGGCGCCACGGGCAGCTCGAGTCGAAAGCGGGCACCGACGCCTTCGGGGTGCTCGACCGACAGCCGACCGCCATGCGCTTCGATGATGCTGCGCGAGATCGTCAAACCCATGCCCATGCCATCTGTCTTGGTGGTGAAGAACGGTTCGAAGAGCCGCGATCGGTGCTTCTGCGAAATCCCCGGACCAGAATCGGTGACGGAGAGCTCGAGCAATGGACCTCGAGACGCTGCGGAGACGACGACTCTCCGAGGGTCGGAGGAGCCGCTGTCTACGGCGTCGATGCCGTTGAGAATGAGATTGAGGAGAACTTGTGAGAGCTGCACGCGGTCGCCCGAAGCGGGCGGCAAGTCAGCCGGTAAGACACACTCCAACGACACACGCCGTTCGGCGGCGTGAGGTCGGACCAGATCGACGGTCTCGCGGACGAGCGCGTCGAGTGAGACAGAGTCGTGATGCACCGTGCGCCGCTGAAGCAGCTCGCGCAAGCGCGCGATCACCTCACCAGCACGCCGATCGTCGCGCCGAATGTCGGCCACGATCTCGCGAAGCTCATTTAGATCCGGTGCGCCCTTCTGCAAGATCATGTCCGCGGCTTCGGCGTTTCGCAGGATCGCGCCGAGGGGCTGGCGGAGCTCATGAGCCACCGCCGACGCCAGCTGGCCCATGGCGGTGACGCGACCTGCGTGGGCGAGCTCGTCGCGCAGCGTTTGCGTTTCGCGTCGAGCCCACCGGCTGGAGAGCAAGTCGCGGGTCATGTCCCAGGCCATCGCGGTGAGCAGCGCCAAGAAGGGCGGGGTCACCAAGATCGGCATCTTCACGAGACCCAGGACCACGAGCTGCGAGAGGGCGATTCCGAGCACCACGAACGCGACGACGCCACCGCCCACGACGAGCGCACGTCGGCGCTCTTCACCCTGGCCCATGCGCCAGCGCAAGACGGCCGCATGCACCACGAACACCGCGAAGAGCAGCGACGCGAAGGTGGGCAGCCACTGCCAGGAGCTGAGCACCACTTTGCCTGGTACGGCGACGCGCTCGCCGAGAAAGGGCACATCGAGGAGCGTCGAGACCTCGCGGAAAGTGAAGTTGGGTGGTCGCAAGAAATTGGCGACGACCACGACGCAGCGGATCACGACGATGGCCCCTGCGAGCCAAATGCTGCCCGTCCGAAGGTGAAGCCGAACGAAGGCCAACGTCCCGACGATGACAACGGCGTTGGGTACATGGAACCACTGCACCCAGCGCGCCCATTCGTCGGGCGTGGTCGAGTGCATCATCCCGAGCTCGGTCCACGCGATGCCGGCGACGGAGAACGCGACGGCCGAGAACGCGAGGCTCGCCAGCGCCGCGCGGTCGTAGAGCCACACCACGAGATGGACCCCACCCAGCGTCAGGCCTGCAGCCGCCGCCATGGACCAGAGGATGGTGACCCAGCTCATGGACCCGGGTGAAGGTAGTCGGGCTCTCGCAGGGGTCGCAAGGCGCGACGTGAGGCGAAGGACTCGGCTCTCGTCGGGGCTACTTCGTGCGCGTCTCGATTGTGGTGCCGGTGAGCCAGGCGTCGATCATGCGGCCCGAAAAGAGACGCCCGACGACGTGGTAGTCCGATTCGAAGGGCGTCGAAGAGAGCGGATCCTCGCAGAGTGCTTCGCCCTTACCTGCGTAGGATGCATGACAGAACCGTACTTGCTCACCGGCGACGTCGAGCAGACCGACGTGGTCGTCGAGCCCGACGACGTAGAGGCCGTCACCCCTCTCTCGAATCGCGTCGACGACTGCCTCCTCGTCGCCTCTACGGAAGCACCAGATCTCCGACTCGGGCACCAGCGTTGTGGTGATGCGCTCCGAGGGTTGTTGCGCGAGCTTGGCGCGCTCGACCTTGAACCCTGAATCGCGGAGCACCGTGGTCACGTAGTAGCCGCAGGCGATCACGCCCTCCCCCGGCGTCGTCGTGGTGCCGTAGTAGTCCCACGCCGTCCCGTCCCAGGCCGGAAGGATGTCGCTGCGGATCGCCGTGAGAACGGCTGCGCGTGCCCGGTCGCGCACCTTCTGCTTTGCCTTCTCGGTCTTCGCCTTGGCGAACGCGGCCGCGAGCCCTCTGCGCTTCTTTTCGAGGGCGGCGACGCGCTCGGGGTAGGCGGCGCGTGGGTCCTTCTTCTTCGCGACTCGCGGGGCCGCGCGCGCCTCCGCTTCGGCTCCGATAGGAAGCGCCCAGGGCGCGGCGGCCACCACGAGGCCCAGGACCACGAGACGCAGGCGCATCGGCACGGACTGTAGGACGCTCCCCGGCTGCATTCCAATTCCCGGCTGGGCGGTCTCTTGTCGTACCTTTGCCGGCCATGCGTTCTGTCGCGTTCGTCGCGTTGCTGTCCCTCGTCCATCCGGCCGTCGTCATGGCACAAGAGGCTGCCGAGCTGCCCTCGTGCGAGCGCGCGATCGCCGACTACGTCGAGGATCGAACGAGCGGCCCCGAGCCCCAGAGCGACCTCGGCCCGGGCGAGTACGGCGCGGTGCTGAACAGCGGCACGTTCTTGAACACGTGCGGCGTTCCGGATTCGACCAAGGTGGTGATCTGCGTCGCCGTCCAGAACGGCAAGGCGGTCGGCGCGACGGTGACCAGTGATCCGAAGCACGAAGAGATCGAGCGCTGCATCAAGGGCGAGGTCGCGGCGCTCGCCTACCCCTCGCATCCCAAGATGGACATCGCCCGCACGACCTTCGCGCCCGCAGATCAGGACGAGCCTCGCGCATCGGGCAGGTCGGAGGCATTGGGGCGCACGCCAGCGAATCCTCCGCGCCCCGTCGAGCCCAAGAAGAGCGGATGTGGTTGCGCGCTCCCCGGGCTGGCGTCGGAGCCGGCCCCCGGCCTCGCGGCGGTCGTCGCCGGCGTGCTCGTCTTCTTGCGACGACGACGCCGGTAGGGGCCGGTGCCGATGCTCGGGACGAGACCGGAGGAGCGGGGGCCGGCGTGGGCGGCGTTCGCATTTCTGACGGCGCTCATCGCGAGCCACACGATCCTCGAGACGGCGCGCGATGCGCTCTTCCTCGCACGGTTGCCTGCCGCGCACCTGCCGTTCGTGTACCTCGCGATCGCCGCCCTCTCGCTCGGCATCGCAAATTCCGAAGGGAAGCTGCTCCGCCGCGTCTCGCACCAGTCGTCGCTCGTCGGCTGGACCGCCCTTGCCGGAATCGGCACGCTCGTCTGCTGGCTCGAAATCCCCGCGAGCGCGGAAGGGGTCATGCTTGCCTCGCGCGCGCTCAGCCTCTACGGTTTGTATGTCGGCTCCGGCGTGGTCGTGGCGCTCACGTCGGTGCATCTCTGGTCGGTCCTCGCCGAGACGGTGAGCATCACGCGCGCGAAGAGAGTCTTTCCTCTCGTCGGCGCCGGTAGCGCGTTCGGCGCCTTGGCGGGAAGCGCGACAGCGACTGCGCTCGCGCGGGCGCTGCCCGCACGAGGGCTGCTCTTGGTTGCCGCGCTCGGCTTCTTCGTGAGCGCCGGTGCCGCCTCGGTCTTGGCCGTCACGGTAGCGAGCGCGCCCCGCGAATCGCCGAAGGCGCCCAAGCTGGATCTCGCGCGCGAGGCGGGCTGGGTGCTGAGGCACCCCTACGCGAAGAACCTCGCGCTCTTTTGCCTCTCTTCCGCGAGCGCGCTCACCTTCGTCGACTTCGTGTTCAAGAGCACGGTCGCAGAAGCGGTCAGCGAGAAAGACCTCGCGTTCTTCCTCGGCGCGGTGAGCCTTTGCCTGAGCGTGCTGTCGCTCATCGCCCAGCTCCTCCTTGTCCCGAGACTCCTGCGTCGGCTCGCCGTGGGCGCGGCGCTCGCCATCTTGCCGATTGGTCTTCTGTCGGGAGGCCTCGGCCTCCTCCTCGGTCTCGGTCTCGGAGCAGCGCTCGCGATCAAAGGCGCAGACGGCGCGCTCCGCTACTCTCTGCACAGGACGGCGAGCGAGCTCCTCTACCTGCCGATTCCCGACGGCCTGCGCGCGAGGCTTCGCGCGATGCTGGATGTCGTCGGCCAGCGCGGGGGGCAAGCGCTGGCCTCGCTCCTCATCATTGCCGTCGGGGCCGCCGGAGCGCCCATCGAGGTCGTCGCCCTCCTGCTCGTGTTGGCATCTGGAGTCTGGATCGCCAGCGCGCTCGCGCTGCGAAGACCGTACGTCGATCTGCTCGGCGCGAGCCTCCGTCCGGGCGCGACACTGCGCGCCAGCGCGTTCCCTGATCTCGACCTCGCGTCGCTCGAGACCCTCGTCGCCGCCCTCGACAGTCCCGACGACGCCGAGGTGATAGCCGCCATCGACACGCTGGAACGAGAAGGCAAGGAGCGCCTGGTCCCGCTCCTCCTCCTCCGTCACACGTCGGACGCGGTGGTCGAGCGAGCGCTCTTGTCCTTCGTACGAAGCCGCCGAACGAGCGCGACGAGCGCCATCGACGCGATCCTCGATCATCCGTCTCCGGGCGTGCGCCGCGCCGCGGTCGCCGCCCGCTCGCATCTCTCGCACGACCCGAAGCTCCTCTACCAGAGGCTCTCCCTCGAGGACGCGCCCGAGGTCCGCGCTACCATCGTCGTTCAGCTCGTCGCCTCCGGCGACATCGTTGGACAGGAGGCTTCCGATCGCCTGACCGAGCTGGAGCAGCACGGTCAGCCAGCCACGCGCGTCGCGCTCGCCGAGGCAATCGGGCGCCGCGAGCGGCACGTGCTCGATGACGTTCTCGTCAGGCTCGCCCGAGCGCCCGAGGGCGAAGTACGCCTCGCGGCCATCCTCGCGATGTCCGAGCATCGCGAGCCTGCCTACCTCCCCTCGCTCGTCCGCGCCGTCGGCAGCGAGCAGACCCGCGCCGCTGCGCAGGCGGCTCTCGTAGGCTACGGAACAGAGGGATTCGAGGCCGTGCGCCGCGCCCTCTCCGACCTCAGCCTCCCGACCGAGGTCCGCTGGGCGCTTCCGCAGACGATGGCTGCCTTCGGAGGGCCCTCCGCGAGCGTCCTCGTCGAGGCGCTCGGGCGCGAGCCAGAAGGCATCGTGCGCTACAGAATCCTCCGTGAGCTCGAAGGCCTCGTCGCTCGCGACCCGCGCATCCGCCTCTCGCGCGCCGAGCTCGAGCCGATCCTTCACGGGACGCTCGAACGAGCCTTCCGGCGCATCGACGAGCGCTTGATCCTCGAGGCCGGAGCGAAGGAAGAGCCGCGCCGGCGAACGCCGGGCCACGAGCTCTTGTGCGACCTGATCCGCGACAAGGGATCCAGCCTGAGGGATCGGCTCCTGCGCCTCTTGGGCCTCTACCACCCGCACGTCGATTTCGCGAGCGTCCGCCGCGGGCTGCGCTCCGCGTCGCAGAAGATCCGCGCGAGCTCGGTCGAGCTCGTCGCCAGCGTCGTGGACGTTCGGCTGCGCCGCCCGATCGTCGCTCTCCTCGACGACCTGAGCGACGAGGAGCGGCTGCTCGCCGCGGGCGGCTTTCACGTGCGCTCGCGCTCGTCCTACGACCAGCTCCTCGAGCACATGCTCGAGGTCGAGGGCGAGAGCACGCAGGAGATCGTTCGTTTCCACCTCGCCGAGCCCGGCGTTCGAGCGGAGCGAACCGCCTGATGCTCGTCAGTGCGCCGGTCCTCGGCGTCCGCGACAACCTGCTTCTCATGCGGTCGCTTCCGGCGTTCACGCCGATCGAAGACGCGGCGCTGGCCCTCCTCGCCGAGCACGCCCGGGTCAGGCGGGTCCGCGAAGGAGAGCGCATCCTGAATCCCGCAGCGCCGATCGACCGCGTCTACGTGGTGATCGAAGGCGAGGTCCGGTGGACGCGCGGCGACCGCCCCGCGAAGGTCGCGGGGCGCCACGACGTCGTCGGCTGGATCGCGCTGATGGCGCGCGAAGAGGGCGTCGAGGCGATCGCCAAGACAGAGGCAATCGTGCTCGAGCTCCCCGCCGAGACGCTCGAACGCGCGCTCGAAGATCACTTTCCGATCGTGCGCAACACGATGCGCCTGGGGGCCCAATCGCTCGTCCGCGCTCGCGGCAACCTTCCGGTCGCCAAGGACGCCGCACCGCCGGCCGAGCCAGGCGTTCGTCGCGACGCGCCGCGGGGATTGGTCGAGCGCGTCATGGGCATGCGCACCGCCCCCATCTTCAAGCGAGCCAGCGTCGAAGCGGTCATCGCCCTCGCGCGCAGCTGGACCAGCGTACGCACCGCGCCCGGCGACGTGCTCTGGCGCATCGGCGAAGAGTCCTTGCATTGGGTCATCATCGACTACGGCGTCGTCACGGCCACGAGCAAGGATGGCGACTCGGTCGACGTGGGCTCCGGCTTCGTGCTCGGCATCCTCGACTCGATCGCTCGCCTTCCGCGCTCGTACGAAGCGCGCGCCGCCACCGAGATCGTCGCGAGCCGCATCGAGCTCGAAGGTTTCCTCGGCGTGCTCGAGACCCATTTCGATCTCGCGCGGGACTTCATCGCCTATCTCGCGCAAGAAGCGCTCGACCGAGGCTGACCTGGACGAGCCCCGTCAGAGCGGCCACGATCCATCCGTCGCTGGCGCGATCCTTCACGATCCGCCGAGTGAGCCCGCCATGTTCCCCCAACGCCTCAAAGGCATGAACGTCGACGTCCTGGTCTGGACCGACATCCGTGAGGTCGAGTCGGCCGCGCTGACGCAGCTTCGCAAGATGTCGAGCTTGCCGGCGGTGGTACGCCACGTCGCGGCGATGCCCGACGTGCACCTCGGTCGAGGCGCAACTGTAGGCAGCGTCGTCGCGATGAAGGACGCCGTCTGCCCTGCGGCGGTCGGCGTCGACATCGGCTGCGGCATGGCGGCGGTGCGCTCTTCGCTCTCGGCCTCGGATCTGCCCGACTCGCTCTCGCGGCTGCGCGGCGACATCGAAGCCGCGGTGCCCACCGGGTTCGCGATGCACGACAGCGCCGACAAGGCCGCGCGCTCCGCGCCGCTCTTCCGCGAGTTCTCGAGCTTGGCGTCCAAGGTGCAGTCCGAAAAGTCGGTCGCGCTCCGCCAGCTCGGCACGCTCGGCGGCGGCAACCACTTCATCGAGGTCTGCCTCGACGAAGAGGAGCGCGTCTGGGTGATGCTCCACTCCGGCTCGCGGCGCATCGGCAAGATGCTCGCCGAAATCCACATCGCCAAGGCGAAGCGCCTCGCGCACAACGAGCGCCTGCTCGATCCGGATCTCGCGTACTTCCTCTCGGGCACGAAGGAGATGAACGACTACCGGCGCGACCTCGATTGGGCGCAGCGCTACGCCTGGGAGAATCGGAAGAAGATGCTCGAGCTCGTGCTCGGCGCATTCGGCAAGCACTTCCCTCAGGCGAGGTTCGATACGCCGATCGTCTGCCACCACAACTACGTCGCAGAAGAGACCCACTTCGGCGAGCGCGTGCTGGTCACGCGCAAGGGAGCCATCTCGGCCAGGCAGGGTCAGCTCGGCATCATCCCCGGCTCGATGGGCGCGCGCTCGTACATCGTCCGGGGCCTCGGCAACCCGATGTCGTTCGAGAGCGCGTCGCACGGCGCCGGCCGGCGCATGAGCCGCGAGGAGGCAAAGAAGCGTTTCTCGCTCCGCGACCTCGAGGCGCAGACGCGCGGCGTCGAGTGCCGCAAGGATCGCGGCGTCCTCGACGAGATCCCCGGCGCGTACAAATCGATCGAAGAGGTCATGGAGCGGCAGCAAGACCTCGTGGAGATCGTCCACGAGCTCAAGCAGGTGCTCTGCGTGAAGGGGTGAGCCGAGCTCTCGACTTCGGCCCCCGAAGGAGCTCCAGAAACGCAAACCCCGCCGGATTCGGCGGGAGTTCTTCGGAGCCACCTTCGAGACTTGAACTCGAGACCTACGGTTTACGAAACCGTTGCTCTACCACTGAGCTAAGGTGGCCTAGGGCCGCCGCTAAGTAGCAAACAGGACGGGGGAGTCCAGAGGAAACGGACAAGGTCCTGGAGAGCGGCGGTAAGGGACACGGGGTAGCGAGCTGGTACGCTGCTGGGCGTGCTTGCAGCACTCCAGCTCAGACCCCGAAGCGCACGCCTTTGGATGGGCCTGTTCCCGTTGGTTTGCGTGGCATCGCTGGTCTGTGCTGCATGCTCGGCCGGCCCGCCGGTAGACAGCGCCAAGCCCGTGGCGCGCCCGCCCGCTGCGGCGCCGAGCGCGAGCGCGGCGGCGCCGGAATCGCTGAGGCCCTCGGACATCGCGGCTCGTGCGCTGCCTTCGGTGGTTGCGATCCGCAGCAAGCGTTCGTTGGGCAGCGGCTTCATCGTGCGGTCCGAGGGTTGGATTGCGACCAACTTGCACGTTCTGGCCGAGGCCGACGCCGAAATGAAGATCGTGCTGAAGAACGGCACGGAGCTCAAGGTGGTCTCGATCATCGCCATCGATCCCGACCGAGATCTCGCGCTCATTGGCGTCGAAGCCAAAGACCTTCCCGAGCTTCCGCTCGGCGACAGCGCGAAGGTTCGGGCCGGCGATCCGGTAGTCGCGATCGGCCATCCGCTCGGGCTCGAGGACACCGTGTCGGACGGGCTGGTGAGCGCGGTGCGCGAGGTCGATCCCCGGCTCACGGTGCTGCAGATCTCGGCGCCCATCGCCCCCGGCTCGTCCGGCGGCCCGCTGTTCGACGACAAGGGCCGCGTGATCGGGATTGCCACTGCTCTGTCCCGCGAGGGCCAGAACCTCGCGTTCGGGGTCCCCTCGGCCTACCTCGCCGAGCTGATGAAGAACCCGGAGCCGGTGTCGTGGTCGGACTTCGTCGGCAAGCGGCAGAACCTGCCGGCCCCGCCGAAACGTCAGATCCCGAAGCACGACTTGGCGCTCCTGAACGGCTGCGGCGAGGGCGACCTGCGCCTGCTCGGGCAGATGATCGCCAACGCGATCGAGGTAGGCGCTCCCCTCTACAACCAGGGGAACGTCGAAGCGTGTTTTCACATCTACGATGGGGCCGCTTCGAGCGCCGAGCGGAAGCTCGGCGCTGGTTGCAGGGGCCCCAAAGGGGCGCTCGCCGCGGGGCGCCGGCGAGCGGCTGCGCTCAAGACCGCCTCGGACCAGGCTTGGGCCATGCGGGACACCTTCGACGGGCTGATCGACGTCCTGGATCGCAAGCTTTCTCCCGCTCCATAGCCCTTTGCGCCGGCCCTCCCCGACATTAGGGTTCCCTCCCCCGGGGCGCTTCGCCGCGGGCACGAGGAGCAGCGAACCATGATCGTCGGTGTGATCGGCTCGGGGGCCATCGGCCCGGACCTCGCCTACGGGTTTCTGACCGCGCTGTCGCGCGAGCCCGGGTCCAAGGTGTTCCTCGTCGACATCAAGCAAGAGGCGCTCGACGCCGGCGCCGCGCGCATCGCGGGCTACGTGAAGAAGGGCGTCGCTCGCGGCAAGATCGCGCCTGCGGCGGCCAAGGCGATCCTGGGTGCGCTCGTCCCGACGCGTGAGCTCTCGGCGCTCAAGGACTGCGACTACGTGCTCGAGGCGGCGAGCGAAGACCTCGGCATCAAGCAGAAGATCCTGGCGGAGCTCGAGGGCATCGTGAAGCCGTCGTGCCTGGTCGGCTTCGCGACGTCGGGCCTGCCGCGCAAGCAGATCGCCGCCTCGGCCAAGCACCCCGAGCGGTGTTTCGTGAACCACCCGTTTTATCCGGCGTGGCGCTCGCTCCCGATCGAGATCGTGAAGAGCGGCCACGCCGAGAACGACGCGCGGATGGTCGCGACGATCGAGAAGCTCGGTCGCGTACCGATCATCACCGCCGACGTCGAGTGCTTCGCAGCGGACGACGTGTTCTGCAACTACATCTCCGAAGCCGCGCGCATCGTCGAAGAAGGCATCGCAACGCCGGCGCAGGTCGACGCGATCGTGAACGACGCGATCGGCGGCGGCGGCCCGTTCAACGTGATGGATCTGACGAAGGGCAACCTGCTCGTCCACAAGTGCCAGGTCCTCATGGAGAAGGCGCCGACCGGCTCTCCCTGGTTCGCGCCTCCAGCGATCCTCAAGAAGCAGGGCGACAAGCCCTGGCACGACCGGAGCGCGCCCGGCGACGCTGCGTACGACAAGAAGCTCGCCGAGACCGTGATGGACCGCATCCTCGCGGTGCTCTTCGCGCGCACCTACTTCCTGCTCGAGAACGACGTCTGCGCGCCGACCGAGACCAACTGGCTGATGCGCATGGCCCTCGGCTTCTCGAAGGGCACGCTCGAGCTGGCGGAAGGCTACGGCGCCGATCGCGTCCGCGAGATCTGCACGCGCTACGCCGAAACGCACCCCGGCTTTCACGTGCCGAAGATGGTCCTCGACAAGAAGCTCGGCACCGTTCGCAAGAACATCCTCGTCGAGCGCGACGGTGACATCGCCGTCATCAAGGTCTTCCGTCCCGAGGTGAAGAACGCGCTCTCCAGAGCGACGCTCCTGGAGATCGACGCCGCCGTCGCCGAGCTCGAGGCCGACGCCTCGGTGAAGGGCATCGTGCTGTCGAGCTACGACGGCGCGCTCGCAGGAGCCGACATCCAAGAGCTCGCAGTCCTTCCGGATCCCGAGGCGTGTCGAAAGACGTGCCTCGACTCACACCCGATCTTCGAGCGTATCGGCAAGTCGAAGAAGCCCATCGTCGCGGCCGTCGACGGCCCCGTCCTCGGCGGCGGCGCCGAGCTGTCGATGGCGTGCCACGCGCGCGTCGTCGGCAAGGATCTCCTCCTCGGCCAGCCCGAGGTGAACCTCGGCATCATCCCCGGCTACGGGGGCACGCAGCGCCTGCCTCGCCTCATCGGCTTCGAGCGCGCGATCGACCTTCTCCGCACCGCGCGCTCGGTCGGCGCCGCCGACGCCTGCGCGTGGGGTTGGGCCACCGGCGAGCCGGCGGCCGATCCGCTCGCGACCGCCAAGGTGCTCGTGAGGAAGCACATCGCGGGTGAGACGAAGCTCGCCGCCGTCGACCCCGCGCCGATGAGCGTCCCCGACAAGCTCCCCGCAGCGTCGATCGGCCACCGCTCGCTCGCGATCGACTCGATCCTCGTGGACGTCGTCCGCCGCGGCCTTCAGAAGCCGCTCGCCGAGGGCCTGGTCATCGAGGCCGACGGCTTCTCGCGCTGCAAGGCGACCGTCGACATGGACATCGGAATGAAGAACTTCGTTCAGAACGGTCCGCGCGTCCCCGCGGCGTTCCTTCACGAGTGAAGAGGCAGAGGAGAACGATCATGTCGCAAACCAACTCCATCGTGATCCTCGAAGGCGCGAAGCGAACGCCGCGCGCCGACATCCTCGTCGACAACAAGGAGCCGGGCCTGTTCTCGCGCTTCTCGACGACGCAGCTCGGCGGCTTCGCCATCAAGGCGACGCTGAAGAACACCAAGGTCGACCAAGCGCTCGTCGGCCACGTCGTGATGGGCATGGCGCAGCACAGCCATCGCGACAGCATCTACGGCGCGAAGGGCATGGCCTGGCGCGGCGGCCTCGGCAAAGACGTGCCCGCGCTCACGGTTGCGCGCATCTGCGGCAGCGGAGCAGAGGCCGTCGCCGTCGGCGCAGAGATGATCCTCGCCGGCATGCGTCACGACACCGAGCGACCGTTCGTCGTCGTCGGCGGCGCCGAGTCGATGCAGTACCCGTTCTGCCTCTACGACATGCGAGGAAAGAAGGTCGGTGAAGCCGTGCAGAAGTACGGCCCCATCGACGCCAAGACGCTCGGCGGCGGCGTGCACCTGCAAGACATGCTCCTCATGAGCCTCTACGACCCGTCGGCCAAGATGGCGATGGCCAACACGGCAGAAGAGCTCGGCCGTCGTTACGAGATCTCGCGCGCAGAAGCCGATGCGTTCGGGCTCCGCTCTCACCAGCTCGCCAAGAAGGCGCGCGATGCCGGCTGGTTCGACGAGGAGACCACACCGGTCACCGTCGAGAAAGAGAACGAATCTGTCACGGTGAAGCACGACACGCACATCCTCGACGACGCCTCGATCGCCAAGATGGCCCGCCTGCCCGCGGCGTTCGAGCCGGGCGGCATCATCACCGCCGGCAACGCGAGCGCCGTCGTCGACGGCGCCGCGGCGATGGTGATCGCTCGCGAGGACGACGCGAAGAAGCACGGCGGCAAGCCCCTGGCCCGCATCGCGGGCATGGGCGTCGCCGCGTGCGACTCGCAGATCATGGGCTGGGGCCCCGTCCCCGCGACCAAGCGCGCGCTCGCCTCTGCGGGCATCGACGGCAAGCAGATCGATCAGGTCGAGCTCAACGAGGCGTTCG
>JBGTSH010000239.1:0-16519 GCA_041940405.1 Polyangiaceae bacterium | reverse complement strand
ACACCGGCAAGATGGGAAGCCCGAGCGAGCCAACCCCTCTCTCGCTCTCTCGCTCTGTCGCTCTCTCGCTCTCGCCCGCGCGCTCGCCCACGCCCACGCCCGCGCCCGCGCCCACGCCCGCTCACAGGATGTGACCAATCTTCAGCCGTGCCCGCGCCCGCGCCCGATTGCTTTGGGAGACTTCCCAGGTATGAAACGGCCCCTAGCGAGCGAGCTTGGGGGGCTTCGGCGCGAACGTGACGCGCCTCACCTCGTGGATGCGGCCGCCGTCGATCGATCCTTCGACGATCTCGTAGCCGAGGAGCGCGTAGATGCGGCCCTTCAAGAAGAGCGGGCGCGCGTTGCCGTACCAGTCGACGCACGAGGCCTTGCACCCGTCGTCGGCCGCGTTCTCGGCTTTGGCCCCGAGCGTGCCGAGCTCGGACAGCGCGAGGTCGTCGTTGCGCAGAAAGAGCACCGACGCCGACTGCTGAAAGAGGTGCTCGTAGCCGGGGCGGCCCGCTTCTGCGATCGGCAGACCGATGAAGCCGGTGTCGTCGCCGTCGGGCTTGTAGAAGAAGCCGTGGCTCCGAAGCTCGCCCTGCGACGCGTTGGGCCGGGTGTAGCGCTTGGCCGGCGAGGGATCGCCGTCCAGCCCGATCGGCGAGAACGAGAGGTCCTTGCCGTCGGTGCCGACGACGAGGGCGTTCTTGCCGAGGGCCTCGATGCGATCGACGCCGTGGGGGAGCGAGATCTTCGACGCGCGCGCGCCGGCGTCGGCGAAGCGGTACGAGTAGAGCTCACCCTTCTGTTTGTCCGGCATGTCCCAGCCGTTGCCGGTGCCGTAGAGCACGAAGTCGCCGACGAAGCGGTTCTGAAAGGTGTAGCCGTTGGGCTTGGGGAGCGCGTGATACGCACTCTTCGGCGCGCGGTCGGCGCCGTCCGAAAAGCTCTCGAGCGGAACGCGAAGGAGCGCGACGTCGCCGTCGGTCCCCTCGGCGGCCCACATGGCGTCGCCGTCGCCCTCGGCGCGCACCACGACATTGAGGTTGCCGTCGGAGCCTTCGAGGAACGAAAACTGGTCGACGGGCGCGCCCGCGACGCGCAAGACGCTCGGCGCCGAACCGTCGAGAGGCATGCGGTAGAGCAGCGACTGTTGCACCGACCGCTCACCGACGGCATGCCACCCGGTCACCCATACGAAGACCGAGCTGGGCGAGACGTAGAAGACGCGCCCCGGCGGCCCGAAGACGGCTTTGGCGTCGCACGTGAGCTCGGGCTTGGCGAGGTCGCAGACCGTCACCGTATGCAGCGAGAGCGAATCGGAGGGGACGATCGGGCGGTAGACGTGCGTCGCGGACACGATGCGTGAGAACTCGGTGTCCTTGGCGCCCTTGTGCCACTTACGGAGCGCCGGCAGCGACCGGAAGACGTCGTCGTCGCCGAGCGACAGATAGAGCGGCGTGTAGAAAACGAGCTTGTCGCCGATGAGGCGGCTCGCGTAGTTGCGCGACGAGTAGTAGTCGTTCGAGCGAAGGTGGTAGGTCGCGCGGTATTTCAGGCCGCCGTCCGCGGCGATGTCGAACATCCCGAGCTCGGTGCCGCCGCGCTCGTAGCTGTAGCCGACGACGACGATCTTGTCCTTGCCGACGAGCATCTCGTCGTACCACGTGCCCTGCGGGTCGATGTCCGGGCCGAAGGCGTCGATGGATGACACCGGCGTCAGCGATCCGTCGCCTACTCGAACGGTGAAGAGCCGGCCGCGGCGGAGCACCACCAGGTGATCGCCGTGGACCTTGACGATGCCGCCCTCGTCGACCCCGGCGTGCTGGACGTTGGTGACCGACTCCTCGCCGTCTGCGGCGGGCGGCGGGGGCGGAGCTGCGGGGGCAGCCGAGGCCTCGGCCTGGGCTCCGGCGAGGCCGGGCCCCTCGTCATCCATGCTGGCGCGGTCGCGATTCTGCGCGTCGCGGAGATCCTTCAGGAACTTCTCGAGCTCGGCCTCGGACCCGAACGCCGCGACGTTCTTGCGAGAGGCGTGCTGCACGACGTCGTACGCGTCGTGGGTTCGGGTGCCGCGCGCACAACCCGGGCCGACCGCGGCCAGAACGACGGCGAGGGCGGCGGCGAGGGCGGCGATACGTCGGCTGGCGCGCGTGGGCATGAAGGTCTCCTGAGCGGACAACGCCGCCCGGCCGTTGACCTTTCACCGTCTCGCTCGCCGGGTCCTGCGCGCGAGCGTAAGCTTTTCAGGTCGTTCGGCCGGGGCGGTGAGCCGTTTCGAGAGCCGGCGGCCACTGAGCTTCGACTGCTTTGGGGGGTCCCTTGCTCCCACCTACGCCTGTGCGCGCGCGTCTTCGCCTCGTCACGCCTCTGCCCGAGGTACCGCCCTCGGCGCCACCCGCCGAGCCCACGGCTTCGGAGCGGCTGGCCGGTCTGCGGGCGCGGGACGCCGACGCCGAGCGCTGGCTGCTGGAGACCTACGCCGGGCTGGTCGAGCGGATCATCGTCCGCGTCCTCGGCGACACCCGAAACCTCGAGGACCACGTTCAAGAGGTCTTCGTACGGCTCTTCGCGCGCGCCCCGGAGATCCGCGACGCCGGCGCCCTCAAAGCATACGTGACGAGCGTCGCCGTGTTCGTCGCTCGCGAGGTCCTGCGGAAGCGGCGCCGGCACGCATGGCTCCGTTTCTTCGCACCGGAGGAGCTGCCCGAGCCGGCGGCGGCCACTGATCCGGAGAGCCGCGAAGCGCTCGAGGCTGTCTACCGGGTCCTCGCCGAAATGGACGTCGACGAACGCATCTGCTTTGTCCTCCGCTACATCGAAGGCATGGACCTCGCGCAGGTCGCCGCCGCGACCGAGCGATCGCTCGCGACCGTGAAGCGGCGCCTGGTGCGGGCCGAAGAGACCTTCGTCGCGCGATGCAAGGGCGACGAGACCCTGCGACCGTGGCTGGAGGCGGGAAGCCGATGGGCCTGAGCAAGCGCGACCTCGTGAAGCTGGGCCGCGCGGTGGCCCGTGAGCAGGACGCGGCGCTGCGTGAGGTGGAGCGTCCAGAGGTCGAGGACCGGCTCGCAGGGGTTCGTGCGCGAGCGCGAACGCAAACCGCGCGCACACGCACGCGTGCTTTGCTCGCCGCGGCGCTCCTGGCCGCGTGCTTCGCCGCGGCGTTCCTCATCCAGAGGTGGTCGCTAGGCCCGCAGCTCGAGTACGCCGTCGACGGGAGGGCAGGCACGATCGGCGACTGGGTGGGCCGGGACGACAGCGACGCCGTGCTCTCGTTCTCGGACGGCTCCGAGGTCGTCGTGCGATCTGGAGCGCGTGCCCGCGTCGCCGAGCTCGAGCGCGACGGCGCGACCTTGCTCGTCGAGCGGGGCACCCTCCACGTAAAGGTCGTCCACCGCGATCGGACGAGCTGGGTCATCAGGAGCGGGCCGTTCGAGGTGCATGTCATCGGCACCGAGTTCGATCTGGGCTGGGACGCGGACCGCGAAGAGCTCGCGATCAGCATGACGGAAGGAAAAATCCGCGTCGAAGGGCCTTGCATCGAACGCGCGACGCGCGTCGTCGCGGCACCGGAGCGAACGCGTCTCGCGTGCCCGAGCTCCTCGGCCGAAGCGGCCGCGGACCGCGATCCCGCTTCGATGCCGTCACCCGACCTGCCCGCACTGCCGGCCATCGCCGCGAGCAACGCGCCCGATCCCGGCGCCGAGCCCGCGCCGGTTGCGACGGCTCCGAGCGCGTCGGCGGCCGGTACGACGGCAGTCGCGGAAGCGCCCAGCTGGCGCTCGCTCCTCGGCGAAGGCAAGCCGCGCGAAGCGTTCACCGCCGTGGAAAAGTCGGGGCTCTCGGCCGCCGTCGACGGCGCGACGGGCAACGAGCTGGTCGAGCTCGGCTCGGCGGCGCGCCTCGCGGGCAACCCTCGGGCGGCGCAGAAGCTCTATGAAGCCGCGCGGTCGCGCTTCAAGGGCTCCGATGCGGCCGCCATCGCTGCGTACCACATGGGACGGATGGCCTTCGACGGCCGGGGCTCGTGGAGCGAGGCCGAGCGATGGTTCGGCGTGTACCTGGCCGAGAGGCCGTCGGGTGCGCTCGCGCCCGAGGCGCTCGGCCGATCGATCGAAGCCGCACGGGGCAGCGGCAACACCGAGCGCGCGCGCGCCCTCGCCCAGCGGTACCTCGCGGCGCACCCGAACGGGGCGCACGCGGGCCTCGCCAAGAAGGTCTTGTCGGAAGGGGCGCCGGACGAGGGTGCGGGGGGTGGAGGGTGAGGTCCGCGGTCGTGTGCGCGCTCGCGATCGCGCTGACCGCGCCTCTTCCGGGGCGCGCGGACGAGCCCGCGCCCGGGGGCGATCGTGATGACAAATTCGTTACTGTCGTCGCATCCACGGAGTCGCCGCTCCTCGAGCGCCTCGCACAGGAGATGAGCCTCGCCGGCCTCTCCGTAGCGCGCAGCAAGGATCCTCCGGAGGTGCGGTCCAAGCTGGTCATCGTGATCCCCGACGACCCGCAGGCGTCGATCGAAATCTGGACGGTGGCGAACGGCGCGAGCGCGCTCGCGGTGCTCGTGCCCGCCGGCGGACCGGACGATACCCGCGCCCTGCGGGTGGCGGAGCTCGCGCGGGCGTTGCTCGTCAGCCCTTCCCTCTCTGCCGCGCCCGAGCCGGCGCCCGCAGCGGTCGTCATGCCGCCGGAAGCCGAAGCGGCGTCGCCGAAGCCTCCGCATCGCGTGTCTCCGACCCTCGATGCGGTCGTCGTCGATCCCGAGCCGCCACCGCGCGAGGCGCCGCCGTTCGACTTCGGCGTGGCGACCGCGATCGGCTTCCAAGCGCCCGGCGTATCCATGCAGATCGAGGCGACCGCGACGTACTGGCCGCACGACTACGTCGGGGTCGGCTTCTTCGGCTCGGCGCCGATCGTCGCTGCGACAATCGAAGAGATGAGCGGCAACTCGGCGGCTGTTCGTTCGGCGCTCTTCGCCGCCGAGCTCGCGACGGCGCCGGTCGGGCGCGCGAACGAGACGTTCGCGCTCCTCCTCAATCCCGGGCTCGCCTTCAACTACCTGCACGTGTCCGGGACGGCCCGGCGCCCGGAGGACGAGCGCACCGGCGACAAGCCGCTCGTCGCAACGTACGGACGCGCCGAGCTGCGCGCGCGGATCGGCGGACCTGTGAGCCTGAAGGCGAGCGCGCTCGGCGGGGCGGCGTTTCCTCCCGTCGACATCCGCTTCTTCGGAACGGTCAGTTCGACCTATTGCCCGCTCGGGGCTGCGTCCCTCGGCGTCGTGGTGGAGCCGTGAAAGAACCTCTCTTCGTCGTTCTGACACTCCTCGGCATGCTCTTTTTGCCCGGAGCCTGCACGCAGTCCATCGATGCGGTCGGCGGTACCGGCGGCTTCGGAGACGTCGGCGCGGCGGCCATCGCCGTGGGCGGGAGCACCGTCGCTTCGACCGGCGTCGTGGGCGGTGGCATTTACCCAGAGTCACCGTGCGGCTCGTTCTACGACTGGGCTTCCTGCGAGGTCGAGTCGGGCGACCACGTCGAGCCGTCGATCTCCGCCGCCTCCGACTTCCTCGCTGGTACCTGGCGGCGCTGCGACGAATCAGGCACCGGAGACTTCCCCGTCGGCGTTCTCTTCTATCCTGACGGTACTGTCTTTCGCCTGTTTCGCGCGCCGAACCCGTATGTGGGGTCCGCGAACATCGTCCACTGCAGCGAGGCGCCGGCGGATCGCGGCCTCTGGTCGCTCGACGACAACACCGGAGGCGGCGCAGATGCTGGCTTCCGCCTCGATATTCAGTGGGACGACGGTGCCCAGATGTCTCTACCGCTCGTCATCTACGACGGTGTGGCAGCGTTCGGGCTTCTGCACGGCGAGACCGACGCCGACGACACCACCGAGCGCTTCATCCCCGAGGCGGATTTCATCCCCGGGAGCGAGCCGTGAGCCACCTGTTGCTGCTGCGGCCACCTTTGAAGTCGACGATGTCGGAGGGAGCGTGAAGATGATGCGTCACACGATGCGTGTCGGGTTCTTGTGCGTGGCTCTCCTCGCCGCCGCTGCGTGCACAGAAGAAACAGAGGACGGTAGTACGGACCATCCCCAGACCATCCCCGACGAGTTTCGCGACAACACGGCGCCGGTCATCGCCGACGTGCGGCCGCCTCCCCTCACCGGCGGGACGCTCCTCATCACGAACGATGGGATCGCGGTCGCCGCCGATCCGGACCGCGATCGCGTCATGCTCGTGCAGATTCCCGCGGGAACGCCGCGTGAGCTTTTGCTTCAACCCGGCGACGAGCCCGGCCGCTCGGCTGAAGATGGCGCCGGCCGAGTGCACGTCGCGCTCCGCCGCGGCGGCGCAATCGCCACGATCGACCTCGCCAGCGGTGAGCTCTTGGCTCGCCGGGATGTCTGCTCGGCGCCGCGCGGCATCGCGCACGATCCTGCGACCGATCTCCTTCACGTTGCTTGCGCGGGCGGCGAGCTCGTCAGCTTGTCTGCGAGCGATCTCACCAGCCCGCCGGTCGCTTCGCGGATCATCCAGCCCGATCTTCGGGATGTCGTCGTGGCGGGCGACCACCTCTTGGTCTCGACGCTGCGGGGCGCGCAGGTCCTCTCGATCGGTCCGACGGGCGCAGTGGAGCTCGCGATCCGGCCCGCGCACAGCACGATGAACGACTTCGATGGAAACCTCGTCGACTTCGCACCGAGCGTGGCGTGGCGGATGATCCCATCCGGGGATGGAAACGCGTACATGGCTCATACGATGGCCCTGACCGATCCGATCGACATGGGGGACCAGTCGACGCCCGCCTACACGGGGGGCGGCCGGCCGCCGCTCGTCCGGGGTGAGCTGTCGGTCGTCACGACGACCGGGATCAGGCTGCAAACGCGCTTGCCCGACCTCGACTTTACGACGCTGCCCGTCGACATCGCCGGCTCGACGAGCACGGGGCGCTTGGCGTTGCTGGATCCGACGAGGGGGGGCGTCTTCGAATACGAAGCCTCGGCGCTCGGGGCCCAGGTCGCCGTCGGCTTTGGCTTCGCCGAAGGGCCGAGCGCGATCGCCTACGCGCCCGACGGGCTGCTCGTCGTCCAAAGCCGAGAGCCCGCTCGCCTCTCGCTGGTCCAGAACGGCGTCACGATCTCTACGATCGAGCTCGGGGGTGCACCGCGAGCTGACACGGGCTTCGATCTGTTCCACGGCCAAGGCTCCGCGATGAGCGCGAGCGGCCTGGCGTGCGCTTCCTGCCATCCCGAGGGCCGCGATGACGGTCATGTTTGGAGCTTCTCGGACGTCGGCGCTCGCCGCACGCAATCGCTCGCCGGCACGCTGGCGGGGACCGCGCCTTTCCACTGGCAGGGCGAGCTCGCTTCGCTCGACGTGCTCCTCGACGAAGTCATGATGCGTCGCATGGGCGCACTGCCGCAGAGCGCGGAGCGCACCGATGCTCTGAGGACCTGGCTCGAGAACATCCCGCCGGTGCGAACGACCGAGGCGCTCGCACGAGCAGCGGGTGACGTCGAACGGGGACGCGCGCTCTTCGAGTCCGAGGAGACGCTCTGCGCCTCTTGCCACGGCGGTCCTTCAGGAACGAACAGCACGACGGTCTACGTGGGCACCGGCATCTCGGCGCAGGTGCCGAGCCTCGTGGGCCTGGGCACCCGAGCGCCGTACATGCACGACGGCTGCGCGCCGACCCTCTTCGAGAGGTTCGATCCGGCGTGCGGCGGCGGCGACATGCACGGGTTCACCTCGCAGCTCGGCGAGGCGGACATTCGCGACTTGGTCGCCTACATGCTGACCCTCTAAAGCATCGCGAAGCGCGATTCGGCTACAGGGGTCAGGCGACAGGGACCAGGAAAAGCCTCGCTTCTGCCTGTTGCCTGATCCCTGAAACCTGAAGCCTGTCAGCGCGCCCGCCGTGGTAGAACGCGCGCGCCGTGCGCTCGTACCTCGCCGCCCTCGCCTTGCTCGGCTACGCGGCCGCCGCGGCGGTGCGCGCGGCTGCGCTTCCCGCCTGGGCGTTCGCCTCGCTCGTCCCGTTCGCGGTGGCACTCGCGTGGGTGTGGCGGGCGACGATGCCGTCGGGCACCGGGCCGGACGAAGAGGCACGCCGGCCCGTCCTCTCGGCGACGAGGGCATCGGCCACCGGCCTCGCGATAGCCTGCTTCGGCCTCCCGGCGCCACACCTACCCGGTCCGCGCGCGGCGCTCGCGCTGGGCGCAGGCATCGCGGTCTGCGCGGGCCTCTTCGCCCTCGCGCGAGCGCGAGGCAAGACCGGTATCCTGACGGTATCGTCAGTTTCTTCGGCCCAGGCAACGATCTTCGCCGGTCTCGGCTTCTCCGCCGCCTTCGTCCTCGCCACTCGCAGCGCCGTCTTCGGCGAGCCGCCGATCCTCGTCGACGGGCTCCGCCCGCTCGACGCCTACGTCGCGTCGGCGAGCGGGCTCGGCAGCCTCGCGCTCTTCGTCGCGCTCGCGACCCTGGCCCGCCGCGCGCGCCGGCTCGAGCTCGGGGCACCGGAGCGCTTGGGATCGTTCGCCTGGCTCGCGGGCACCATCGTCGCGGCCTCCACTGCCGTCGGCGCGCTGGGCCTCGCGCCGATCGAGGTCGTCCTGCCCATCGCTGCTTCGCTCACCGGTGTCCTCTCCTGCACCGTCGCCGCGGCGCGCGATCCGGAGGCATTGGGCAGACTGTCGGTGCGCGTTCTCTCGGTAGCCGCTCTCGCAGGTCCCGCTGCGCTCGGCGCGGGAGCCCTGCTTCGTGCGCTTCCCTGGGCCGCCGTCGAGATCACCGTCCTGGGCGGAGCGCTCGCAGCCGTCGGCGGAGCGCTCGCCACCCGGGTCGCACGTCGCATCGGCTCGGTTACCGATCCTTGGGCGACCGCGCTCGAGGCGGCGCGCCTCTCTTCGATGCGGCCGGATCCCGACGAGGCGATCGAGGTGGCGCTCTTCGAGCTCCGCAGCCTCTCGGACGGCGGCCGGCTTTCGCCGTTCCTCGTTCGTCTCGCACCTCCGTCGGTCGTGACCGTGGATCGCGCAGGCTACGCGCAGACGACGCCGGCGATCCTGCCTGCGTCGCTGGCGACCGCGACGAGCGAAGAGCCCGAGCAGGTGCTCCGGTTCGACGTGGCCGAAGCGGCGGCCGTGCGCCGGGCCGACGTGCGATCCGCGCTCGCTTGGATGGCCGAGCGAGAGCTGGGGGCGCTTGCGCTCCTTCGCGACGGTGAGCTGCCGATCGGGCTCTTGTGCCTGCCGGCCCCGCTTCGCACCGGTCCCTTCACGGCGATCGAGGTGCGCGCCCTCCGTGAGCTCGCCGATCGGCTCGGCGCCGCGCTCGCGGCGAGCACGCGGATCGCGCGCGCCCTCGAGCGAGAAGACGAGCTTCGCCGAGTCGCCGCGGATCTCGAGACCGAAGTGTCGTCGCTCCGAGCGAAGATCGATCGCCACCGCGATCGCTCCGAAGCGCTCGCTCGCACCCTCGCGGACCGAGCGCGCGTCGCCGCGTACAGCCCCGCGTCGCGGGCGGCCGCCGAAGCGATCGCCAGGTTCGCGCAGAAGAGCGATCACCTCGCGCTGATCGTTCCCCCGGGCGTGGACGCCCTTCCGCACGCTGCGCAGTACCACCTCGCGACCGAGCGGCACGGCGGCGGCATTCACGTATTCCGAGGGACGGATGCCGGCCTCGCTTCGATCGAGAAGTGGCGGTCGGAGGAAGACTCGCCGCTCGCCCTCGCGCGCGGCGGCACGCTGGTGCTCTTCGATCCGCAGCGGCTCCCGCGGCCGGTGCAGAGCTACATCGGCGTGGCGCTCGACGACCGCCTCGGTTTGGTGGTCGTCGTTCCGAGTACGGTCGACGTGCTCGTGGCGTCGGGCAAGCTCGATGAACGCCTGGCCGACGTGCTCGGCGATCGCGCCGTCGCGATCCCGACGCTCGCGGCGCGAGGCGAAGACCTCCGCGCGCTCGCGATCCACCACCTCGTCGAGGTCGGGATGGCGTACCGAGAACGTCCGCTCGGCATCGATCCTGCAGCGCTCGCGCTCCTCGTGGAACATCCGTGGCCCGGGAACGACCTCGAGCTCGAGAGCGTTCTCGTCCGCGCCGCCCTCGCTGCCGATGGCGACGTCGTCACGAAGGCGGATTTGGTACGCGCGGGGTTCGTTCCGCGGGGCGCTCCGGCGGCTTCCGAGCCCTCGCGTGCGCCGAGGCAGCGGCTCCGGGCGGGCTAGGTCCGACGCGAACCCTGCTACCCTGGTCGACTCGTTTTGCAACCCGACGCTCCCCCGCGAAGAGCCGGCCCCATCCTCGCCGGGCACGTGCCCGCGCTCGACGGGCTCCGGGGTCTCGCGCTGACCGGCGTGCTCGCTTTCCACGCCGAGACGCCCGTCGTCGGCGGCTTTCTGGGGGTCGACCTGTTCTTCGTCCTCTCGGGGTTTCTGATCACGGCGCTGCTCGTGAACGAGCACGAGCGTACGGGACGCATCGACCTTCGCGCGTTCTGGGTGCGCCGGGCGCGCCGGCTCTTGCCCGCGCTCTTCCTGGTCATCCTCGCGGTCGCGCTCTACGCCAAGGCGTTCGCAACGCGCGACGAGCTCCACGGTCTTCGCTGGGACGCGCTCGCGACCCTGGGCTACGTCGCGAACTGGCGCTCTATCTACGCCGACAAGAGCTACTGGGATCTCTTCGCGTCGCCCTCGCCGCTCCAGCACACGTGGAGCCTGGCGATCGAGGAGCAGTTCTATGTCGTCTGGCCGCTCGCGGTCTTCCTGGCACTCCGTCGGTTCGGGAGGCGCGGCGCGATCACGATGACCGCGGGCCTCGCGGCGGCATCTGCAGTCGCGATGTTGCTTCTCTACGATCCGGCCCGCACGTCGCGCGTCTACTTCGGGACCGACACGCGTGCGACGGGTCTGTGCATGGGCGCGCTCCTCGCGTTGCTCTTGCCCGTCGCGCGGATTCGCGACTCGCGACCTGCTGTCCGAGCCCTCGACGTCGCCGGCATCGCCGCAACCCTCGGGATCGCCGCCTCGTGGCTCTTCCTCGGCGCCGATGACGCGATCCTCTACCGAGGAGGCTTCTGGCTCACCGAGCTCTTCGCGCTGGTGGTCATCACGTGCGCGGTGATCGGTCCGGGCAGCATCGTCGCGCGCGCTCTCTCGAACCGGCCGCTCCGTTGGCTCGGGACGATCAGCTATGGCGCGTACCTCTGGCATTGGCCGGTCCACGTCGTGGTCACCTCCGACCGGGTGCCGCTCCACGGGCTCGGCCTCGAAGCGCTGCGGCTCGGCATCACCCTCGCTGTCGCCACGGCCTCTTACGTTTGGATCGAGGCGCCGATCCGCGCGGGTCGCATGCGACTCGTCGAAGCGAAACCGGTGATCTTCGCGGCTGCGACGCTGAGCGTTCTCGTGGTGACCGGCGCTACCTACGCCCATCCGATGCCGGCGCGCCTCCGGCCCATGCGCGACGACCTCGCGGCGGCGCTCGCCGACGGCCGACAAGAGATCCGGCTTCGCATCGCCGTCTACGGCGACTCGACTGCCAACTCGATCGGCTGGTGCATCCGTGGGGTGCGCGATCCCGGCATCACCGTCACGTTGCAAGGTGACGACGGCTTCAGCGTGCTCACCCATGAGGCCGCGCCATGGAAGACGCCGGAGGCGGACGTGAATCTCCTCTTCCTCGGCGGCGCGTTCCTCTACGGCATGCGCGTCGACGGAAAGTGGACCAAAGCGTGCGCACCGGCGTGGCACCAGCGCTTCGAGGAGCGGCTCGATGCGTGGATCGCCCGTTCGGGCGATCACGAGCAGCGCATGTGGGTCGCGACCGTCCCCTACCCGGTCGGCCGCTACGACACCGAGCTGTATCGAGGGCAGGTCGATTGCATCAACCGATCGATCCGCACCGTCACCGCGAAGCACCCTTCGATTCGCATGCTCGAGCTCGCCGAGATGCTCTGCCCGAAGGGCGTCTGCACGAAGATGAAGGACGGCATCGAGCTGCGCCCCGACGGCGTTCACTACGACATCGATGGAACGCGACCGCTCGCACGCGCCGTCCTCGAGCACCTCGAGAAGAACGGCGGGCGAGCGGTGCGGTAAGCCGTCGATTGCGACGAGCTACTTCTTCGGGGGCGGCGGAGGCGGCGGGCCCTTGCCGGGCGGGGGCGGCGGCGGGGGCGGCGGGCCCTTGCCACCGGGCGGCGGAGGCGGCGGCGGACCGCCAGGCGACGGCTTGCCGATCTTCTGGCAGGCCATGCCGTTCTTGGCGTCGCATCCCTTCTCGTAGGCACTCTTGGCGTTTGCCTTGTCGCCCTTCTTGTCGAGCAGCTCACCGAGCGCGTAGCAAGAGCCCCCGTTGCCGAACTTGGCGGCGCAGCCCTTGATGAGCCACTTCTCTGCGGCCGCAGGATCCTTGGGGACGTTCTTGCCCTCGGCGAGCTCGGTGCCGAGGGTCTGGCAGGCGAATGTCTTTCCGGCGCTGCACTGCTCCTCGAAGATGGCGATGCCCTTGGCGGCGTCCTTCGGCGTGCCCTCGCCCTTCCAGTACATCTGGCCGAGCTGCGTGCATCCGTAGGGGTCGCCGAGATCGCATGCGCGCTTCGCGGACGTGAATGCTTTGCCGGGCTCCTTGGCGAGCTTGTAACGCATCACGAGCGACGCGCAGCTCCCCCCGTGACCTGCGAAGCAGCCCTTCGAGTACCAGTCGATGGCACCCTTCTCGTCCTTGTCCATGACGGCTTTGAAGGCGCGTCCCGAACAGCCGCGCTCGTCGCCGTAGTTGCACGCTTGCTCGTAGAACTTCTTGGTGTCGGCGTCGTTCTTCTTGTTGCTCGCGTCCACAGCGAGCGTGTAGCAAGACGGGCCGTCCTTCTTGGCGCAGCGCTCCTTACACAGCGGCAGGTTCTTGTGGTTGCAGGTCGGCGCAGCCTTGGCTGTAGGCGAGGCGGCTGCGCAGAAGACGCCGTTCCACTCGCGGCCGGGCGGACAAGAGACGGGCTTCTCCGCCTTCTCTTTGTCCGGCGGTCCGGCGCCCGGTCCATCGCCGCCGCCGTGGTCGTCGTCGGCGACGGCCTTCGGTCCGGTGCCTTTGGGGGGAATCTTCAAGAGCTCGAGGCGGACGAACGCGGTGCAGCCCGAGGGCGGTGCGCTCGCGTCCTCTTTGGCGCCCTCGCACGACTTGACGTCGCCGTCGGAGTTCATCGCTTTGCGCTCGCTCTTGCTGCCGGCGTGCGCTTCGGCGCCGAAGACGTCGGCGGCCGCCATGACCTCACCCTTGGAGCCGGTCTCGAGCTTGAACGCCCCGACCCACACCGAGTTGATGACGTGGGTGCCCTTGGCGCAGTCGCCCTCGAGGTTGGCGGGGTCGACCGCGAGCATGCCGGCGCTCCTCTGGCCGACGGTCATCGTCGCGAGGTTGAGCCGACCGGCGCGCTCGAGCGCCGCCTTGAAGCTCATGCCGTTGATCGGCAGCGCGGCGCCGAGATCGTCGCCGGACTCCATCTCGACCAGCTGGGCCTTCGGCGTGTAGCCGACCCAGTTGTACTTCACGTTCTTCATCCTGCAGGTCGGCAGGATCTTCATCGACTTGCAGTCGAAGTGGACGACCGGGCCGCCGCTCTTCAGCTTCGCCTCGAGGTCACCCCGATCTTCGGGGCTGATGTCGATGATCAGCGGCTTGGCGTAGTCCGCCTCGCACGCGCCCACACTCGATTCGCCGAGCGCCTCGGATGCCGTGCCTTCCTTCGGGCGAATTGCGTCGCCGACATTGGACGAGCAGCCCGCGGTGGCGCCGGCCAAAAGTAACGAACAGACGAGCGTCGTGCGGTTCAAGGTCCCTGCTCCCTTCAAAGGTTGGAGCCGGGATGAAAACAGAATGCCCGGAGCCACACAACGTTGCGCCCTGGGGTCGCCGTGAACCAGGGGATCGCACTGAGACCGCGGATCCTTTACTGCTTCTTCACCATCGCCTCGAGCTCGCCGTAGTCGCTCGGCTCGATCGCGCCCTTGACCACGCAGCGAATCTTGCCCGAGGGATCGAAGAGGATGTGGCTCGGCAGCTTGGTGTTGGCGCCGAGACCGACACCCTCGAGCCACGCGTCGCGCTCGTCCGCGGGCAGGTGGTAGCTCGGCGCGGCGAACGTCTCGAGGAACTTGTCGGCGAGGCGAAGGTCGTCGTCGATGCTCACGAACGCCACGCGCAAGTTGCCCGACAGCTTTTGTTGCCAGGCCTTGAGGAGGGGCATCTCTTCCTTGCAGGGGATGCACCAGCCGGCCCAGAGGTTGACCCAGGTCCACTTGCCACCGCCGGTCTCGATCGACTCGGGCAGGGTGTCGCTCTTCGGTCCGATGCGCGCGACCTTCTCTACGGGGAGCTCTCTCCCGGCAGCAGGCGGCGGGTTCTCGCAGAGCTTGCGAGCCTTGGGCGCGGCGCTGACCGACGGCTTCGGCGCCGCGGTCGTCGCCTTGGCCGAAGGTGAAGCCGACGTCATCACGGCGTCGCTCCGCGAGCGGTTCTGTCCCGCCGGCTGCGCTTCGTCTGCGCAGCCAGAGAGCGCCACCACGAGCGTCGGAAGAATCAAAGCCTGCAGTCGACCCACGAGATGAACGCGCTCCTGTTGATTGCCTGATCGTTGCAAGGCTTGCCCGGACGCGAGTGCTTCCAGGTGCCGCAGTAGTCTTTGGGCAGCTGGGCGTACTGGCTGCCGAGCCACAGCATGCCGACCTTCTTGTCGAGATCGGTCTCGCCCGCGCCCTCTTTGGAAGTCAGCTCTTGAAGCTGGAACATGACCGAGTTCGCGCGCTTCTGCGAAAGAGCGAGGTTCGCCTCTTTCGTGCCGGTCTTCGACGCGCGCGCGACGATGAAGAAGTAGCGCGCGCCCTTTCGCTCGCCCCACTTCTCCTCGATGAGCTTCTCGGCACCGGCGTCGAGCTTCTCGGAGTTGTCGTCGAAGAGGATGATGCCGCCGCGCTCGACGAGCGGATGAAAGAGGGCGTTGAAGTCCTCGTCGGTGATGCTCGCGAAGTTGCGAACGTCGACAGGCTCGCAACCCCGTCGCGCGTCCTGACCGGAGAGACCGCAGGCGTCGACGACGCGCGCGAGCACCTTCTTGAACTCGGGTGTGCAGTACGACTCCTCGGTGTGGTCCGCGATCGGGACCTCTTCCTTGGGCTTGTCTTCGGCGATGATCGCCTCGGGCGGAGCGTCGAGGCGCTTCTTGGCGCTCCGCACTTGATGCTCGACCCAGAGCGAGCTGCCACCGACGAAGGCGACGCCGGCCAGCGCTGCCACCGCGACGGGCATCTTCATCACTTGCCTCCTTGCAAGAGCTTGGGCGCGAGCTTGCCGAGGGCGAAGCGCATGCCCATGTCGGTGTCTTCGTCGCAGACACGCTTCCCGCTCAAATAGAGCTGCGGCGTCGAGACGCGGATCTTGTTTTCGACCGCATACTGGAGCACCTCGTCGAGGCGCTTCTTCACTTCCTTCGAGTCGACGCAGGCGTCGAGCTCGGGGAAGCGCTGCTTGACCTTGGCGCGGACGTTGGCGACGTCCTGCTTGCCCGCCTGGGTCAGCTCTTCTTGGTTCGCGTACGACCACTCGAGCACTTCGCGCGCCTTGCCTCCCTCTTCGGCGCAGAGGAACGCTCGCGCCACGACGCAGGCGCCCGGATGGAGCGGCCGCGAGAGCATCCAGTTGCACTCGCTGTCGAGCGGGAAAATCGCGACCTGAAGATCGAGCTTCTCGTAGATCCCGCCGTCGACCAGGCGATCGTGGAGCGCCTTGCACGCGGGACAGAGCGGATCCTCGAACGAGATCGCCGGCTCGAGCGGCGTGGTCGTCGGCACGCGCACCAGCACGCCCTTCTTGGGTGCGGTGTTGGCGAGGGTGCCGCAGCCGAGGATGCGCCCCGAGTAATCGGGGAGCGTGCCGGCATAGACCATGGCGGGCGCTGCGGTCGCGATGCCCAGCATGGCGAGGAGGCCCACCGGTGCGAGCCAGCTCCCCTCCGGCACCGTGCGCGCGGTCGCCTGGGCGCCCGACTTCTTGTCTTTCTTGTGCCAGGGCTCGGGATCGAGCTCGGTTCGATCGGGGTCGATCGGTTTCGGCGGCTTGCCCGCCCCGCCTGCCGGCTGCGAGTCCTCGGAGGTGGGCGCCCACAGCACCAAAAACCCCGCAACGGCGAGCACCAGCGACGAAACGTAGATGCCCGCGCAGAGCTTGCAGATCTCGCCGAGCTTGGTGATCGAGATGATGAACATCACGACGCTCGCGACGACCGGGGCGAGCGTGGCCAAGAAGTAGCCGAGCCGCGCCTGACGCGAAGCCGACGCTCCGGCGAGCGCGAAGTACAGCGACGCCGCGAGGAGGAACGCGAACGACCCGAGAGCGAAGAGGCTGATCGGCACGCCGCCCCAGAAGCTGTCCTTCATCAGGGCGGAGTACGGGCTGTACATCGCCACCGTGCAGGGGTTCTCGCCGGTCGTCGCTTCACCGACGCCGGGAAGGAACGAACAGTGGGTGCCGTGCAGACGG
>JBGTSH010000238.1:0-16606 GCA_041940405.1 Polyangiaceae bacterium | reverse complement strand
GCGTGAAGAGCTCGGTCGCGTTGGGGACGCCCGTCGCAGCCGCGAACGCAGCAACGAGATCCGGGATGTCCTCGAGGCGCTCGCGGAGCGGCGGGACAGGGACCGTGACGACGGACAGCCGGAAGTAGAGGTCCTCTCGGAACCGCTTCTGGTTGACCTCGACCTCGAGCGAGCGGTTCGTGGCGGCGATCACGCGCACGTCGATCTTTCGCGGCTTGTTGTCGCCCACGCGGCGGATCTCGCGCGACTCGAGCGCGCGCAGGAGCTTCGGCTGAATCTCGAGAGGCAGCTCGCCGATCTCGTCGAGGAACAGCGTCCCGCCGTCGGCTGCTTCGAACGCGCCGACGCGGTCTTGGTCCGCGCCGGTGAAGGCGCCGCGCACGTGCCCGAAGAGCTCGCTCTCGACGAGGGTGGGCGCGATCGCTCCGCCATCGACGATGACCAGGCGCTTGTCGGCGCGCGGGCCGCGCTGCACGAGCTCGGTCGCGATGACCTCTTTGCCGGTACCGCTCTCGCCCTGAATGAGGACGCTCGCATCGGTCGGCGCGATCCGCTCGAGCAGCGCGTAGAGCTTTCGCATCGGGAGCGAGTGGCCCCGCAGAGCGCCGAAGCTTTCGACGGGCGGCGCGTCCGACGTCGTCCGCGTCCCGGCAGCCGCTACGCGAAGGCTGGACTGGCCGAGCTGGAGGCGGCACGACGGCATCGGAAGATCGGCGTCGCGAACCCGAACCCCGTCGACGCGGGTGCCGTTGCGCGAGGTCAGATCCTCGATCCGCCAAAGCCCTTCGACGACGCGGAGCTTGCAGTGAAACTGCGAGACCAGCGGGTCGTCGATCACCAGATCGTTGGAGCGGTGCGCCCCGATCCGGAAGACCTCGCCTTCGGTGTAGACGAGCGAGGGGACGGCGGTTCCGCTCATGCTCTCGACGAAGAGCTCGAGGCGCGGAACGGTGCCCGCGATGTCGGTGTCCGGCGTGGTGTCGAGGGGTCTACGGCTGAATGTCATAGGATGCTTCTGGGAACGGCGAGCGCACCCTTGGGTGCCGCGTGTGTGTAGCAAAGGCGATCGGTAGGGCAAGCTCGGCGCAAGTGGGCCGCTATTGGCTCCCGATCGAGGGCATCTGCCGCTAGGCTGGGGCCGTGCAACGGCGAGCGTTCCTTTCTGGGGTAGCCGCTTTGGGCGCAGCAGCCTGCGGCGGCGGGGGCAAAGGCAAGGCGAAGATCGCCGTGATCCCCAAGGGGACCACCCACGAATTCTGGAAGGCGGTGAACGCCGGCGCAATCAAAGCCTCGCGCGAGCTCGGGGTGGAGATCGCCTGGAAGGGCCCGCTCAAAGAGGACGATCTCAAGGAGCAGGTCGGGATCGTCGAGAGCTTCGTCGCCCAGGGGGTGAGCGCCATCGTGCTCGCGCCGCTGAACGACAAGGGCCTCCTTCCGCCGGTCAAAGCGGCGAAGGCCGCCGGCATCCCGGTGGTGATCTTCGACTCCGCGCTGCAGGGCGACGAGCACGTCTCCTACGTCGCGACCGACAACGTGGCGGCCGGCAAGCTCGGCGGCGAGAAGCTGGTCAAGTCCGTCGGCGGTACCGGCAACGTCATCTTGCTCCGCTACCTCGAAGGCTCGGCGAGCACGAGCCAGCGCGAGCAGGGCTTCCTCGACGCGATGGGCAAGGCGTCCGGAATCAAGATCGTGAGCGACAACCAGTACGGCGGCGCCACGACCGAGTCGGCCCACTCGACGAGCGAGAGCGTGCTCATCGCCAAGGGCGCCGACAAAGGCGAAGTCGCCGGCGTGTTCTGTCCCAACGAGTCGACGACCTTCGGAATGCTCCTCGCCCTCCGGAAGCTCGGCCTCGCCGGCAAGGTGAAGCTCGTCGGCTTCGACGCTTCCGAGAAGCTCGTCGGCGCGCTGCGCGAGGGCCACATCGACGGTCTCGTCTTGCAAGACCCGATGAAGATGGGCTACCTGGCGTTCAAGACGGCGGCGCAGGCCGTCAAGAAAGAGGCGTTCGAGAAGGTCATCGACACGGGCGCCCGCGTGGTCGAAAAAGACAACATGGATCAGCCCGAGATCAAGGAGCTTCTATCTCCGGATCTCACGCCGTATCTCGGCAAGTGAAGGGGCCGACAGCGTGCTCGTGATCGACGGCGTAAAGAAGTCGTTCGGCGCGACGCGTGCGCTCGAGTCCGCGAGCTTGAACGTCGAAGCGGGCCAGGTGCACGCGCTCCTCGGCGAGAACGGGGCGGGCAAGAGCACGCTCATGGGGATCGTCGCCGGTCTGATCGCTCCTGACGGTGGCGTCATGAAGCTCGACGGCCGCCCGTACGCCCCCAAGGGCACCCCGGCAGCACGCGAGGCCGGCGTAGCGATCGTGCCGCAGGAACCGACCCTCTGCGAGCACCTCGACGTCGCCGACAACGTCGTGCTCGGACGCGAGCCGACGCGCTTCGGGCTTCGCGATCGCCGAGCAGCCGCGAAAGCGGCGACCGAGGCGCTCGGGCGCCTGGGCCTCTCGATGGACGTCGGCGCCCTCGCCGGCTCTCTGTCTCCGGCCGACCGGCAGATCGTTGCGATCGCGCGTGCTCTGGCGCAAGCGACGCCGCGGGTCGTGATCGTGGACGAGCCGACGAGCAGCCTGCCTCACGCCGAAGCCGAGCGGGTGCTCACCGCGGTGCGCGACCTCGCGTCGTCCGGCGTCGCGGTGATCTACGTGTCGCATCACCTGGAAGAGATCGTGAAGGTGGCCGACCACTTCACGGTGCTGCGCGACGGGCGGACGGTCGAATCGTCGCCGATGAAGGGGACGAGCATCGCGGACTTGACCAAGCTCTTGCTCGGAACCGACGCCGCCCCGCCGGTTCGCAGCGCACGCGAGCGAGGCCCCGAGGTGCTCGTGCTTCGCTCGCTCGCAGGATCGACGCTCCCGCGTGACGCGTCGCTCACCCTCCACCGCGGCGAGATCCTCGGCATCGCCGGCCTCGTCGGCTCGGGTCGGACCGAGACGCTGCGGGTCGCGTTCGGGTTGGATGTCCGCGCCGGCGGCGAAGTTCGCGATCTGTCGCCGCGCGGCGTCGCGATGGCGAGCGAGGATCGCAAGCGCGAAGGGATCGTCGCGGCGATGAGCGTCGCCGACAACCTGACGCTCTCTCACATGGATCCGATCGCGCGCTGGGGCATCGTCTCGGAGGCGCGGCAGCGGAGCGTAGCGGCCGCGCTCGTCGAGCGTCTGTCGATCCGAACCGCGGGCGTGGACGCTCCCGCCGCGTCGCTGAGCGGCGGCAACCAGCAAAAGGTCGTCCTCGGTCGCCTCATCCACCAAGACGCCGACGTCCTCTTCCTCGACGAGCCGACCCGCGGCGTGGACCTGAAGAGCCGCGAGCAGATCTACGCCCTTTGCGACGATCTCGCCGCGCGCGGCAAGGCGATCGTCTGGGTCTCGAGCCAGCTCGGCGAGCTGCTTCGCGTATGCGACCGTGTAGCCATCATGCGCCGCGGCGTCCTGGGCCCGCCCATCGAGGTCTCGGAGCTCGATGAGCACCGCCTCCTCGAACAGATGAGCGCCGCATGAAACCGGAGGGCGAGATGCGAGCGAGCGAGCATCGAGACCGAGGTAGGCACCGACCGACGGCGCAGCCGGAGGAAGCGGAATGAATCTCAAAGCTCTCGCTCGGCCGTGGATGGGACCGCTGCTCGCGCTGGTGGTCCTCTACGTCGTCTTCGGCGTCATGACCGACGGCAACTTCCTGCGCGGCGTGACCCAAGTGACCATCGCCAGGCAAACCGTCGTCGTCGCGCTCGGCGCGATCGGGATGACGCTGGTGATCGTCTCGGGCGGGATCGATCTCTCGATCGGCTCGGTCGTCGCGCTCGCCGCGGTCGTCGTGGCCAAAGCGCTCGACGCCGGATACGGGCCCCTCGCCGCCGCCGCGCTCGGAGCCGTCGTGGGCCTCTTGTGTGGCGCGCTGAACGGCGCCCTCGTCGCCGCGCTGCGGATCACGCCCTTCATCGTAACGCTCGGCACCATGAGCGCGCTCCGTGGCCTCGCGAAGGGCCTGGCGAACGAGCAGAAGATCGACGCCGACCCCCGCGGCCTCGACGAGCTGATGGCGATGCAGCCGGGCGGCGGTGGCCTTCTGTTCCCCGCAGGCGTCTGGATCGCGATCGGCCTCACCGTCGGCGTGGCGGTCGTCCTCGAGCGAGCACGGTTCGGACGCCACCTCATCGCCGTCGGCTCGAGCCCTCCGGCGGCGCGCCTGGCAGGGATCTCCGTCGGCAAAGTAACGCTGGGCGCCTACGTAATCGCGGGCATATTGGCTGGTGTCGCGGGCGTGATGGATTTCGCCACGCTGACCGTCGGTGACCCTACCGGGTCCGCGGGCCTCGAGCTCTCGGTGATCGCCGCGGTGGTCATCGGCGGCGGCTCACTTTCGGGCGGTCAGGGATCGATCGCCGGCAGCCTGGTCGGCGCACTCTTGATGACCGTCCTCGCCGCCGGCGCGACGCAGCTCGGCATCGCCAACTGGGTGCAGCAGATCCTCACGGGCGCTATCATCGTCATTGCCGTGGCTTTGGATAGGTTGAGGCACAGGTCGGTCTGATGAGCGCGTTCGGCCTCCTGCCGCTGGCGATCTTCGCCCTCTCGGCCGGACCTGCCGACGAGCCGCCGGCGCCCGTCCCGTCCGGCCCCGCCGCGAAGGGCAAGAAGCTCTACGTCGTCGCAGCGATGGGCGACTCGCTCACCGATCCCAAGTCGCACGGAGGAAAGTACCTCGAGCTACTGAAGAAGCGCTGCCCGAAGAGCCGCTTCGACTCGTACGGCAAGGGCGGCCAGATGGTGAACCAGATGCGCAAGCGCTTCGCCCGCGACATCCTCGGCGAGGGCGAAGACAAGAAGGACACCGACAAGGCGAAGCCGCGCTACACGCACGCCATCGTCCTCGGCGGCATCGGCGACATCCTCAGCAACGAGACCGCCGGCCGCACCGCGAAGAAGATCGAAGAGGACCTCCAGGCCATGTACGCCATGGCCAAGAAGCATGACATCGTGGTCATTGCGATGACCTTGCCGCCCTGGGGCGGCGCCAAAGCGTACAACCCGGCACGGCATGCGATGAGCCTCGAGGTGAGCGGTTGGATCCGCAATCTCTCCGGCAAGAAAGAGGTAGGCGCCGTCACCGACGTCTACCCGCTGCTCTCCTGCGGCGAGGCGTCGCACCTCTGCGGCGATTACGCGTGGCCCGACAAGCTCCATTGGAACGAAAGGGGCCACGAGGTCGTCGGCAAGGCGCTCGCCGACTCCGTGTTCGCCGATTGCGAGTAGGATGCGCCGCATGCGCGTCGTTCGCATCCTGTCGATCCTGCCGTTTGCCGCTTCGTGTGCCTCGCCCGCCGAACCCGGTCCCAGGACAGGACCCGGTGAAGGCGGCGGGGCCGCCGCCCCGCAGGCGTGCAGCGACAAGGGCCCAGCCGGCACACCGGACATGTTCAAGAACCCCGGCGGCGTGAAGATCGAGCCGCCCAAAGCGTGCGACGGCGCCACCTACATTCGCGTTCTCGGCTCGGGAAAGCGAACCCTCGTCATGGCCCAAGACGGAAAGCCGCGCGGCTGCCAGAGCGCGCCGCTCGAAGGAGCCCCCGAGACGGACTGCCCCGAGATCTTCGCGGACGCTTTCGGTCGCGACGTCGTCGCCCGGCTCAAGAACCGCGGCGTGCAGACGATCGGGATGGGCCTCGGTGCCTGCGGCAGCGCCGAAGGCACCGAGTTCGACAAGTGGAACTTCTCCGTCACCGTCGCGGACTGGGCGCAGGCGGATCTCGCCGTTACCGCCGTCAGCGAAGAGCTTCATCGGTGGGGCGCCGGCCATCACTTCGGCGTCAGCGTGAGCGGCGTGCCGTGCGCCGACGCGCTCGAGGCGAAGTAGACGCGGCAGCCGACCTCACGCTCGCCGCGGCCGCGGTATGTCGGAGAGCCGAAGCAGCCCGAGCCGGCGCCACCCCGTAGACAGCAACCAGGTCCTCGGCTGGGCCACCGGCGGCGCGCGCTCGGTGGCGAGAAGACGAAGCCCATCCCTGTAGACAGGGTCCGCGAAGGCGTCGGCCGACCAAAGCACCGACGCGCACGGATCGAGACCGAACGGGATCGCTCGGTGCTTTCGTGCGTTGAGCAGCACGTAGGCGAGCGCGCTGCGGACCTCTCGAGGCGTCGACAGCGCGCGCCCGTGCCACCTATCGCCCCAAACCGGACCGCGCTGCCGGAGGGCCGCGTTCAACCGGCGCGCGATTCGGATGACCAGCCCGCGCATCCCGGATGCGAGGCTTGTGGCGCTCGACGCCTCGACCAAAAGGTGGACGTGATCTCGCTGAATCGAAAAGTGCGTGATCCGACACTCGCCCTTTTGCGCGCGCTCGATCGCCGCTTCGACGACCGTGAAAAGCACCTGCGCTCGCAAGCTCGGCAGCCCTCGCCGCGCGCGCAAGGTCACGTGCACGGGCTCGCTCGAACGGTGCGGGCCGCGTGAACGATGCGGGACCGAGGGACGGACGGTTGGGCCGACCCGCTTTCGGCCCGCACCGGCGCGGCGGCCGCCCCACCCCGAGGTGCGTGGCAAGGAGAGCTGTATGGGACGGCGCATCTTGAAAGGGCTATAATCACCAACGAAGCACTGTCAAGCCCGCGACAGGCATCAAACCTGGCGGGCAACGACGACGCGAACGCGTGTGCCGGGCGAAGATGCGACAACAAGCAGGAACGACTCATCGCGACCGCGCATCCCCCCGTGGCGACGGGGCACAAGGGTTGCAGCTCCCCTCATGTCATGAACCCCCCAAGTTTATTGCTCGCCGTCGCCATCGCGTGCGGCCTCGCCACCGGGGGATGTGCGGGAACCGTCACGGTCGCGGAGCCGGAAGTTTCAGCCGCCTACCCGGTTGAAACGTACGGCTATACGCCGCTCTACTACGAAGACAACATCGTCTACTACGACGACATCGGCGCGCCGTACTACATGGTCGGCGCGAACATCCACTACGTGCCGCGGACGTACGTGCATTACAACACGCTCGTTCGCCACTATCACAGCCACCGGACCGGCTACGATCGCTGGTACGCAGCGCACCCGCCACGCCGCTTCGATCGACACGATCGATACCAGCAGTACGAGTCCTACAACCGGCCGCCGCGAGCTCCCGCGAGAACGCGCTACGAGCCGCCGGTGCATCGCGAGGTGCGGCGCGCGCCGCCGCCGCCACCGCACAGGGTGGCGCCGCCCGCGCCTGTCCGTCACGTCACGCCGCCGCGCCCGGCGCCTCCGCGTGTGACACCGCCGCAGCCGGTTCGGCGGATCTCACCGCCGCCGGTACGCAGGGTCACGCCGGTCCATCCGCCGGTGCAGCACGTGCCCCGGTCGCATCGCCGGTAATCGCTCAGCCCAAGCTCACTGTGCGTCGGCGAGGATCATCGTCTCGATCTCGTCGAACGAGCCGAAGCCGACCTGCTCGTGCAAGACCGTCAGATCCGGGGCGACGACCGCGATCGACGGGTAGCCGGTCTCGGCTTCGTAGATCGGGACGAACATGCTGAGGCCCCAGCCGCGGTCCGCGAGAACGGGCGACGTGAGCGCGTAGGTGTTGGTCCAAGTCTCGAGCATCGGCTGCGTCGTCTCACCCAGCGTGTTCGAGAGCGAGGGCGCGAGCAGCGTGACGACGTAGACGGTGATGCCCTGCGCCGCCATGTCGGCGATGAACTGCTCCTCTTCAGCGGCCATCGCCTGGCAAGGCGGGCAGTCGCGCGCGCCCATCTCGACCAGGAGGTAGCTGCCCTGGAAGTCGTGCAGGCGCACCGTCTCGCCGCAGCGGTCCATGAAGAGACCATCCGGAACCGTGCTGCCGACCGCGAGCGTGTAGTCGCCGGTGTACGCGGGCGGGCTCGCCTTGGGCCAGCCGCACGCGTACGTGGCCGGCGGCACGAAGCCGTGCATGGGATCGCCATCTTCTTCACCGAGGGTGAAGTTGCCGGCGATCGTGAAGCTGAACGTGCCGCCGAGAGGCGCGACGAGATCCGGCACCGCGTGCGTCAGGCTCTTCATCGTGGCGTCGCCGGCGAGCGTGCCTTGCTCGGTCATGTTGATGCCGACACCGCGGTAATAGGTGTTGCCGGCGAAGCCGATCCATTCGCTCTCCTGCGGAGGAGCGTCGGGCGAGATCTGCGCGAAGCAATCCTGCTGGCCGGCGGTCATCTCGACGTCGGCGTGGAACACGATGTCGCAAGCCGGGCAGAGCCACGGGGCCGATTGATCCTGGATCGCCTCGTAGTGGCGCGTGTACGTGCAATCGGTCGCGCCGGCGGCCTGCGCGTCGGCGTCGAAGGTCACCGTCCAGGTGACGTCGCCGTTGGCCGTGCCGCGGGTCTGCTCGATCGGCGGGCCACCGCCCTCACCCGTGGTCGTCGTCGTCGGTCCGCCCGTCGTCTCGGCGGCGGTGGTTCCCGCGCCTTCGCCGGTGCCCGCGCCCGCACCGTCGTCGGTGGGGTCTGCGGGGTCATCGCCGCAAGCGACGAACGAGAACGTGGCAGACAAAGCGACGAGGGCGAAGAGGGCGGTATGCTTCACGGGCCGGGACCCTAGATCGGCCGCCGGCCGTCGGCTACGGGCGCCGAGCCGCCTGCGCCTGCTACGCTCGCCGACCGGTCCGACCATTGAAACGCATCACAGGAATCCGCGCCCTCGTCCACGACGCAGTCGACTGGACCGTCGACCTCGTCGAGCTCGGTCACGAGTCGACGGCGCGAGGCGTCAAGCGGGTGCTCTCGGTCTTCGTCCCGACGGAGCCGGTCGAGCTCATCGACGACGTGCGGCGCGCCTACACGTCGGGTGTTCTGGGGAGCGTTCGCGCGGTCAACCGGCTGGTGAAGCTCCTCTTGGATGCCGGCTTCGAGATCGCTGCAGTCCGCGAGGTGCTGGGCGCGCTCGAAGCGAAAGCCACCGCGCCCGTCCCGATGCGATCCGACGTCACCGGGACCGCGCTCTGGCTCGGCGACGCCGCGGCCGCCGCGATCAACGGCGTGATGGGCGACACGATCCATCAGGCCGGAAACGGCCTCGATGTAGGGATGGTGCTTCGCCACCGCGACGAGTACCTGCCACAAGGCTCGCTCGATCTCAGCGCGAGGTTCGAAGCACCGCCCACCAAGATCGCCTTGTTCGTGCACGGCCTCGCGACCACCGAGTGGTCGTGGTGTTGGGGCGCGGACAAGTACCACGGCGCGGCGGACGCGAACTTCGGGACGCTCTTGAAGCGTGACCTCGGCTACGAGCCGATCTTCGCCCGCTACAACACCGGCCGGCACGTCTCCGAGAACGGACGGCTCCTCGCCGAGCGATTGGACGAGCTCGTGCGCGCCTGGCCCGGACCGCTCGAGGAGATCCTGCTCGTCGGACACAGCATGGGCGGGCTCGTCCTCCGCAGCGCGTGCCACCACGCCAAGCTCGAGAAGATGGCGTGGGTCGACCGCGTCCAGCGCGTCTTCTGCTTGGGGTCGCCGCACCAGGGCGCGCCGCTCGAGAAGCTCGGACACCTCGCGACGGCGGTCCTCTCCGGGATCGACACCGCGGGAACGCGCATCCCCGGCGAGATCCTCAAGCGCCGCAGCGCGGGGATCAAAGATCTCCGACACGGGTACGTCGTCGACGACGATTGGCTCGGGCGAGATCCGGACGCGTTAGCGGCCGGACCGAAAACAGGGCCCGATGCGTACGAACGCGGGGAAGGCACGCGCGTGCCGCTCCTCGACAAGGTCACCTACCACTTCGTCTCGGCGACGATCACCGTCGATCCCGCGCACCCGCTCGGACAGCTCGCGGGCGACGTTCTGGTGCGCGTCCCCAGCGCCTCAGGTCCACGAATCGTCGAGGGCGCCTTTGCGATCGAGACCCAATCCTACGGCGGCGTGCTGCACCACGAGCTCCAGAATCATCCGGACGTCTACAGGCTGATCGTGTCGGCGTGCGCAGGCGTCAGCCCGCAGGCGGCGGCTTCGCCCAGGTGATCACCACGCGCGCGCGTGCGCGCTGGTAAAAGGTCTCGAGCGCCTCGGCCAAACGCTGCGCGACGACCCAGCGGCGAAGCTCGGGCGCGATGTCGGCGAAACGTTGCTTGGTGAACGGCGTCTGTCCCGACGCGTGCATCTCACGCAGCTCGACGTCGGTCGGATCGACCTGCGGCGCCACCATCCGATCCAAATACAGGCTGGCGCGGGCCGTCCGGCGGAGCAGCGCGTCGAGCTCGTCGGTGGAGAAGCGTTCGATCTCGAGCGCAGCCCGGAGGCGGTCTTCACCGCCGACGCGAGCGATCAAGAAGCGACGAGCGCGCGAGGCCTGCTCGCCCACCTTGCTCGGCGTCGGCGCCGGATCCATCGGCAGCTCCGCGAGGAGCGACTCGGTGACGTGTCGCGCGAGCGCCGCGCGAATCTGGGGCTCGGTGAGCGGCGCCGACGGCGACTCGCCGGCCGCGAGCGCCTCGAGCCGCGCTTCGAACGCGAGCTCGCGCGCAAAGATCGGACGCGACTTGCCCTGCTTGCCCCCGGACGCGAGCCGCCAGCGACCGATGACGCGATCGACCAGCGAAGGCTTCTGCGACGCCGGCGTCGAAGGCGCGGCGTCTTGTGCCCATGCGACCGCGGGCGACAAGAGGAGCGCCATGGCGATCGCGACGCGGCTCACCACTTGACGGTGACCTCTTTGGGCTCGACCTCGGAGTCGACGTTCGGGATGTTGACCTGCACGCGCGCGCGAAGGCTCCCCGGCTTGGTCAGATCCACCTCCGGAGGGAGCTCGATGTACGGCGCGATCTGATCGGCCTCGAGGCTCGCCACGACGTCGGGAGCACCGCGGACTTTCACGGTTACGCGCTCGGGCGAGGTCGTCGCCTTGGGCGCGCCGATGACGTCGATCTTGAGCCCTTTGAAGGCGCTGAGGCGCTCTTCGCGTCCGATGTCGATCGTCGCTTCGACGCTGCTCACGCCGAGCTCGACTCCTTCAGGAGGGAGGTCGAGCATCAGCTTTCGTGTGTGGTACCCCTCGGTGAGGCCGGTCACGTCGAACGACTGGGCGCGCGCTACCTGGATGAGGTTGACGATGCTCTTCGGCCCGGTCGCGCTGACCGTCTCGGGGCTCGTCGTCGTCGTGCCGCGGACGGTATACCCCGCCGGAGGCTCGCCCGTGCGACCGACCTGTACCGGAACCGGCTTGGTGATCACGTCATCCCAGCGGATCTCGATCCGGCGGGGGAAGACCTCTTCGACGCGCAGGCCGGGCGGGACGTTGGGGATCATCGACGCGTCGATCTCGACGAACTCACCGTGCCCGGTCGACAGATCCAACACCATCGTGCCGAGGTCGCGCGGGAGCGCCTCGAGCTGGGTGCGCGATCCGGCGAGCTTTACGCTGATCTCGGCCGGCGGCTCTTTGAGCAGCACGCGGTTCGCGGCGTCGGGCGGGACGCTGTAGGCGACGCCGACGTCGAAGCGCATCTCCGCGCGCTCGGCGCCGCGCATGAAGACGAAGAACCCGAACGCGCAGAGAAGCGAGACGATCTTGAGACCGACGTTCTCGAACAGCGCTTCTCGGGCGAAGGTGACGGCGCGGCTCCTCACGGCTCAGCTCTCCTCGGGGCGCGACTCGCGGGCCGCGGCGGGCTCGTCCGCCGGCGTGGGTCGCGTGGGAACGAACGCGTTGCGATCGGACGCCGGCGGCTCGTCGGGCAGAACGCTCGGCCGCTCGTCGGGCAATACGCTCGACCGGCCGGTGTCCTTCGTGTCCTTGCTTTCCTTGCTCTCCTTCGTCTCCTTCGGGGGCGTCGGGAGCAGGCTCTTCGTCGCGCGCGGCATCGGCGTGCTGACGCCCTTGATCGGGGTGGTCGTCGCCTCCCCCGAGCGCTCGAGCTTCTTCTCGAGCTTCACCTTGGGGAGCGGCGTGCTCGTCGGGGCGTTGACGATCGGCACCGGAGGCGGCGGCGGAGCGATCGAAATGGTCCCGCCGCTCGGCGGGATCGTACGGGTCGACGTCGGGCCCGAGCTCGCCGGCGAAGTATCGCGCGTGGCATCGCGCGCCGCCGCACGCGCGGCCCGATGCTCGAGGAGGCCGACGAGCGACTGGCGGAGCGCCGTTGCGTCGATGTTGGGCACGATGTTGCCGTTGAAGCAGAAGCTGATCGTGCCGCGCTCCTCGCTCACGACCACGACCACGGCGTCGGTCTCCTCGGTGATGCCGAGCGCGGCCTGGTGGCGGGTGCCCATGCTCCGGTCGACGAGCTTGCCCTCTTTCTGCTCGGGCATCGGGAAGAAGACGCCGGCGCGAGCGATCTTCAGGTCGCGAATGACGAGAGCACCGTCATGGAGCTTGTTGACGCTCTCGGGGTAGAAGATCGCGACCAGGAGCTCGCGCGTCACCGCGGCGTTGATCACCACGCCCTCGCGCTGGGTGAAGTCGGCGAGGTTCGCGTCCTGCTCGAACGCGATGATCGCGCCGATGCGGTGCCTGGCGAGCTCGGTCACGGCGGCGACGACCTCGTCGATGACGCGCGACTGCTCCTGCTTGCGCCGGCCGGTGAACCACGCGCGGCCGCCGACGCGGATGAGCGCGCGGCGGATGTCGCTCTGGAAGACGACCACGACGATCAGGATGAGCGACGAGAGTACGTACGACAGGAGGCTCAGGAGCGTGACGAGCTGCAGCCACTTCGCCGCCAGGTAGAGGAGGAAGACGACGGCGAGGCCCATGCCGACCTGCATCGCGCGCGTGCCGCGCACCATGAGAAGGACGCGGTAGACGACATAGGCCACGATGAAGATGTCGAGAAAATCGCGGGCGATGTCGAACACCGACCGGCCGACGAAGAGGCGCTCGAGCGACTCAAGCACGCTGCGCCCCCCTCTCGACGAGCCGGGCCTGCTCGGCAAACGCGAGCGCCTGCCTGACCTCGGCGACGTCGTGCACGCGGAGGATGGCGGCGCCCTTGTCGGCGCACAGGAGGCACGAAGCGATCGTGCCGCCGAGCCGGCGGTCGGGCGCCGGGAGCTCGCGTCCGGGCGGCGTCGTCACCATGGCCAGGAAGGACTTGCGGCTCGACCCGATCAGGACGGGGTGCCCCAAGCCGACGAGCTCGTCGAGCCGGGCGCAGAGCTCGAGCGAGTGGCGCGCGCTCTTGTGGAAGCCGAGCCCGGGATCGAGGATGACGTCGCGCTCGGCGAGGCCGCGGGCGACGGCGACGTCCTTGGCCGCGGTCCACTCGCGGATCACGTCGCGGACGACGTCGTCGTAGGCGCGCTCGTCGGCGCGCGAGAAGCCGGCCATGGTCGTCATCGACCCGCGGCTGTGCATCAAGGCGAGCATCGCTCCGGCTCGGCTGGCGACGTCCGCGAGGGGTCCGGCAGCGCGAAGGTCCACGCAGTTGATCAGGGTCGCGCCCCGATCCACGGCGAAGGTTGCGACCTCGGCGTCGGTGGTGTCGATCGAAACGAACGCGCCCATCGCGACCAGGCGCTCGACCACCCCTCCGATGCGAGCGATCTGTTCGGCGGCCGGGATCGCAGGAGCGTTCGGACGCGTCGACTCGGCGCCGACATCAACAATGACAGCACCGTCAGCAAGCATGAGCTCGGCCGCCGCGAGCGCGCTCGCGTCGTCGAGGAACCGTCCCCCGTCACTGAAGGAGTCCGGCGTGCGGTTGAGCACGCCCATGAGGAGCGGCCCCTCTCGAGACGTGATCGCATCTCGGAGGTAGGCCATACCTCGTGCTTATCAACCCGAGGCGGCTCGGGCAACTCGCATGCCCGACCAAATTTCGTCTCTCGCAAGCGGGGTTGGGGCCCCGCGCGCAGTGGCTCGAGAAACGGAGTGGCGCGAAACTAACGACGCAGCGAGATGGCGACGATGAGGGCCGTGGCGACGAGCACCGTCCCGATCAAGATGCCGATGAGGAGGGCGGCGGCGCCCCCGAGCTTGCGGCTCGCCTTCGGCTTCCAGAGCGCGGCAGCCTCGGCCGGCTCGGGGCGGTTCGAAGCGCGGTCCTCCGGCAGGCTGACCGGAAGCAGCTCGGACGTCGGCTTGCGGTTCGAGCCGGTGGTCGCACCAACCTTGGGCGGCTCGTCGAGGGCGAGGGTCCCAGCATTCGGAGACAGAGCATTCGGGGGCGGCACCGAGGCGAGCGGAATGGGCGACGGCGGCGCTTGCGGGATCGATCCCCTGGCCGCGACGGCGTCTTTGACTGCCTTCTCGGCATCGGAAGGATCGACCCGCACCGTCTCCTGGAGCGCCCGCAGATCGAGCGGCCCATCCTTCGGGCGTCCGGGCACGGCCGCCGGCGTGGGGCCGGTGTTTCCCTGAATGAGCGTCGGCTCGACGCTCTCGGGATCGGTGAGCTTCGGCACGCCCACGCCGACCGCAGCTCGCGGCGGCGGCGCGCCCGCGAGCGCCTTGGCCATCGCCTCTTCGGCAAGCGACATCCGCGCCTTGTCGGCCTCGGTCGGCGACTTGACGAGGGTCGCCCCCTCATCGTCATCGCTCGAGGGCGGCGGAGGCGCTTCGGACTGAAGGGTCTGCGCGAGCGCGGGCCCGCGCGAGGCCCCTGCGGCGACGACGGGGACCTGGGGTTGCGGTCGGGCCACCGGCGCGCGACCCACCACAGCTGCAGCAGGAGGTCCCGCAGGGCCCGGACCGCGGCTCGCCGAGGTGTCGGTCCTGTGCGTCGGCGAAGGATCCGTCGAAGGAAGAGGTCGCGTCGCAACCGCCGCCGTCTGCGGAGCGCGGTCCCCCTTCGGCGGAACCGGAATCACCGGAAGGTCCGGCGGAAAGATGTCGTCCGGAACCTCGATGTTGAGGGTGGGGAACGGGTTCGCCGCGTCGCCCGAATGCACGCTCATGCTTGCAGCAGCTGCCTGGGGCGGGGGGCGGCCGGCAGCGGGAGGCGGCGGCGCGGGCCGAGCCGGAGGGGGCATGCCCGCCGCCGGTCGAGGTGCGGGCTGAGGCACAGGAGGCGACGGCTCGAGCACCAAGGTCTTCTGAACGCTCTCGGCCGCCGATGTCGGCGCGCCTGCACCCGCGAGCTTGGGCAGAACCGCGAGAAGGTCGAATGCCATCTCCTCGGCGCTCTGCTGGCGCTCGGACGGCCACTTCGCCAACGCGCGCATGATGAGGCGCTCGAGGTCGCGGCTCACCGGATGAAACTCCGACGGCGGTCGCGGCGGCTCGTTTACGTGGCGCATCACGACTTGCATCGGCGTCTCGCCGGTGAACGGGACACGGCCGGTGATGAGCTCGTAGATCAGCACGCCCACCGCGTAGATGTCGGTCCGCGCGTCGACGGCCTCGGCCCGGCCCTGCTCGGGGGCCATGTACGCGGGTGTACCGACGATCGTGCCGACGCGCGTGAGCATCGACTTCTCTTGCGTGATCGGCTCGATGCGCGAGTCGACGGGCGCCCCCGGCTCGTCGTCTAGGATCTTCGCGATGCCGAAGTCGAGGACCTTCACGAAGTCGCTCGGGCTCATGCCCACGACGGGGAGCGGCACGCCCGGCGGGTGGCGCACGAGCATGATGTTGTCGGGCTTCAGATCGCGGTGGACGATCGACTGCTCGTGGGCCGCCGAGAGCGCGCGGCACACTTGGATCGCGATCTGAACCGCGCGCGCCTCGGGGATCTTGCGCTCGCGATGGAGCAGCATGGCGAGGTCTTGCCCGAGCAAGAGCTCCATCACCATGAACACGTAGCCCTGGTCGACGCCGAACTCGACAATCTGCACCGTGTTCGGGTGCTTGAGCATCGACGCGGCCTTCGCCTCGCGGCGGAAGCGGCGAACGAACCGACTCTCCTTCGCGAGGTCGGGGTTCATGATCTTCACCGCGAGCTCGGTCTGCTTTCCCTTCTCGACGCCACGGTAGACGGTGGCCATCCCGCCTTCACCGATGACCCCGGTGATGCGGAAACGATCGGCTAGATTCAGACCGATGACGGAGGTGTCGGACATGTGCCGAGGGGGCGAAACCCGAGGCGAGGATACACGACGTCGCCCGGTCGCGCGCCCTTTTGGAGAGTGGGTTCCGAGGTGTAGGACGCATGGAACCTCGGGTGCGCGAGGACCAGGTGCGCCCTGGACCGGTGCATCAGCGACGAAGAACGGATAGCCTCGCGGTCGAGTCGCACCAGCGGCGCACGACTTCCGCGACACCCGAGAGGTTCTCGAGGATGATGTCCGGTTTTGCGGCGACCAGCTTCTCGCGCGGCGAGTAGCTGCTCTCCACGCCGATCACGCGGCAGCCGGCGCCGCGAGCGCACTCGACGTCCTGCGAGCCGTCGCCGACCATGACGAGGCTCCCGGGATCGATGCCGAGCTTCTTGGCGATGGTCAGGAGGGGTCCCGGCGCGGGCTTCTTCTCGGGACCGTCACCGCCGGCGTAGACGGCTCGAAACCGCGTCCGCACGCCGAGCGCCGAGAGGATGGCGTCTGTTACCGGACGCGCTTTGTTCGTGCACAAACAGATCGGGAGCTCGATCTCGGCGACGCGGTCGGCAAGCGCGTCGTCGGTCTCGAGCTCGACCGTCTGCGCGCCGGTGT
>JBGTSH010000237.1:0-16658 GCA_041940405.1 Polyangiaceae bacterium | reverse complement strand
GAAGAGGTGGACGCGAAGAACCGGTTCGCCCTCGAGCCGCCGAACGTCGAGTCAAAAAGAGCCTACAAGTACGCGGCGATGTCGGGCGACGAGTGCCTCGAGGAGCTCGACCGGCGGAAGTTCCCCTACAAGCTCGAGCCGCCGACCAAGCAGGTCGACACGCCGCTCCGCTTCACCGGAAAGCTTCGCGGCGTCGACTTCAAGCTCACGAAGCGCGCCGAAGAGAACCCCGACCCGACCTCGCCGGCCGCCGTCGCGGACTGCCGCCTCGCGCTCGCGATCGACGACATGGCTCAGGTGATGGCCAAGCGTGGCATCGACAAGGTCGAGTACCTCTCGATGTACCGGAAGCGCGGCGTCGGCTTCATCCGTCCCGGCAAGCGCCACCCTTCGGGCCTCGCGATCGACATCGCCACCGTGAGGACGAAGAGCGACAACAAGACGTACAGCGTCTACGCGGACTGGCACGGCCGCGTCGGCTCCAAGACGTGCGGCGAAGGCGCGGCGAAGCCCACCAAGGACACCGCCGGCGCGAAGCTCCTCCGCGGTCTCGTCTGCGACCTCGCCGATCAGGGCTCGTTCAATCTGCTCCTGACGCCCCACTACGACTGGGGTCACAAGGATCACTTCCACATGGAAGTGCGGACCGGCATCCGCTGGTTCTTGATCCAGTAGCTGCGAGCAGCCTGGCTAGGTCTTCGGGAGCTCGACGGTCGACTTCACCTTGCCGGTGAGCGTGTCGCGCACGTTCGCCTTCTCCTTCCCGACCGTGAGCAGGTGCTTGCCGTCGGGCGACACCTGGAGCCCGCCCTCACCCTCTTCGAGATCGAAGCTCGTCACTTCTTGCTTCGAAACGGCGCTCACCAGCGTCACGCGCCTCTCGCGGATCACGTAGAGCCGCTCGCCGTCGTCGAAGGGCGTGAGGCCGGTCACCTCGTCCGGTTTGGGGATGTCGTACGCCGCGATCGTCTTTCGGCTCGAGGTGCGGAACGACTTGAACCAGCGCCTCCCTCCCGAGGTGAGGAGGATCTCGCCGTCGGGCGAGAACGACAGGAGCGAGACGTGGTCGGTGCAGCCATGGCTCTGCGCGAGCGCTTCGACCGGCTTGAAGCTGCGACCTTCGTAGAGCGCGACGCCGTGACCGTCGACCTCGGCGGCCGCGAACCACCTGCCCCGCAGATCGAGCGTCGACCCGAAGGTCCCCCCGGTGCGTGCCCAGCCGTCGGCGAGCTTCTCGCACGTCTGCGCGTTGCGCTTCTCCCAATGCCCGCCGCTGGTGCCGAGCACCTGCTGTCCGTCTTCGGTGAAGACGACTTGGAAGACCCACGACGCCTCGGTCCGGCAGCGCTCGGCCTTTTTCTCGATGTCCCAGATGACGAACGTCTCGCCGACCGCAGCGATGGCGCCGCCGTCGGGAGAAAACGAGACCGAGCCAGCGTTTTCCCCGACGGACGACACCTCGGCGAGGAGCTTCCCGGTCGACGCCTCCCAGACGCGCGCTACGCCCTCGGCGTCCATCGCCGCGACGCGATCGCCCTTCGGTGACAACGCGGCGTTCCGCAGCCCCTTGCCCTTGGGAATGACGACGTCCTGACCGCCGGCGAGCGAATGGATGACGAGACCGCGACCGCCGCTCGCGACGAACCCCTTGCTGTCGAGGCGCCAAACCGTTTGCACCCAGCCCTCGTCTTCGATCTCGGGCTTGGCCGGTGGCGGCGGAGCGGCCGGATCGTGCGTGAGCTCGGGCGCCGGCGGGCCGGGCTTCGCGGCGCTCGAGGACGCGGAAGCAGAAGCCTTGGTCGACGCCGCGACGACGGGCGCCGTCGCCGACGGCGCGGGCTTCTCGGTCGTCTCGGTGCAAGCGCAGACGAGAAACAGCAGAGAGGAAACGGCCCCCAACCGATCGAATCTCATGGAAGCGAAACGTCGCACGAGGCTCCGGCATTCGGAAAGGGCGGCGCGCGGATTGCTACGCATGTGGGGGAAAGGAGCCAGCCGATGAAGCTCACCGTGTTGATGCCCGAAGTTCGGAGCTGCGGCGTGGCGGGGTGTGGCTACAACGCCGACGCGTCCTGCCACGCTCGCGGAATCACGATCGGGGACGGCCAAACCCCTGGTTGCGATACCTATATGTCTGCCGAGCGCCATACGCGGGACGTAACGCGTGCCGGCGTGGGCGCGTGCAAGGCCACCTCTTGCCGGCACAACCTCGACTACGAGTGCCAGGCCGAGGCGATCCGAGTCGAGATGCGGGCCGGCGAGCCGGAGTGCGTGACGTACGAGCCTGCGGACGCGGCTCCGCGGGTCACGGACGAATACGGACCGTCGTACCTTTGATCTCCGGATAGTAGGCGGCCGCGGCGTACCAGCCCTCCGGCAGCCCGGGGTCGAGCCAGCTCCAGAGGAAGTTGGCGTCCGACGGGGCGAGGTTCACGCAGCCGTGGCTCTTGGGCCGGCCGAAGTCGTCGTGCCACCAAGCGCCGTGGAGCGCGTAGCTGTCCTTGTAGTAGGCGACGAACGGAACCTCGTCGACCGCCCAGGCCTTCGCCTTGTCCACGCCGGCCATGTCGGCGGTGATCAGCTTCCATCCGATCGAATAGGTGCCGCGCTGGGTGTTGTGACTGTTCGACCCCTGGGTCACGCCGTCTTGTCCTGGCGACACCGCGGTGATGAAGACCGGCGTGTCACCTTCGTACGCGACGAGCGTCCCCCAGGTGATGCGAACGTCGACCCACTTGTCGTTCTTGCCGACGCCCACGGGTCGCCCTTCGCCGCGGTCCTTGAAGATGGTGACGAGGTCGTTGCGGACGTACGTGCCCTCGGACGTCTCCCAGTAGTTCTGTCCTTTGACCCGGATGAGCTCGCCCTTGAGCTGGATGAAGCTCTGCTTGGTCCAGACCTCTCCGGTCTCGACGAACTTGTTGTCCTGCGTTCGCTTGAGCTTCGCGGCGTCCTCGATCCAGGCGTAGCCGACCGGAAACTTCATCTCGCCCTTCTTGAGATCGATGCCGCTGAGCTTCGACGCGGTCTGGAGCTTCACCTTGTCCTTGGGGACGAAGGTGAGATCGGGCGTGACGAGGAAGGTGCGGCCCTCGGCGTCGAGCTCGCTCGTGAAGGCCATCTTGCGGCCGACGTACGCCTCGTCTTCGGCGACGAGCGCCGGCTTGGCGAGCTCGATGTACCTGGCGATCCGCGGCGAAGGCCCACGGCCCGCCTTCGTGAGATCGATGCCCTCTTTTTTCGCCAGCTCTTCGAGCGATGCGAGGTGCTTGTCGAGATCTGCCTCCGACTTTCGCTGCTCGTCGCGCGTCGGGACGCGCTTGTACTGCGGCGCAAGCTTGACCATGGTGCCGACCAAGAACGGCATCGTCTTCTTCGGATCCGGCACGACCTCTGCCGCGGCGAGCGCGCGAGGGTCGTCGTTGTCGAGCGTCGAGGCTTGTCCGACGCAGACGTAGCCGCGCGGTTTCACCGCATAGAAGCCGCCTTTGCAGTGGCCCACGCCGGGCCCCTTGAGAGGCTCGGTGCTCGCGAGCGGGACGCTCTGCCCCGCCCGGAAGAGGCCGATGAGCGGCGCCTTGGTGTCCGGCTTCTGGAAGATCTTCTCGAATCCTGACACTCCTGTCACGCTCGGGACGCGCGGCTTGACGGCGGCGTCGGCCTCGCGCGGGAGCGTCGCTGCCGCCGGCACGGTGTCATCGGAGCGACGATCGATTTCTGGGTCGTCGCGTGTCTTCGTTTCGTCCGATGCCTCGATCGGGTCACGCGGCTCGAAGTCCGTCCCTGCACAGGACAGGGTCGCCCCCGACAGCACCGTCATCACCCCCAACAAGCTCGAGCAAGCTACGACACGACCCGAAGACTGCCGCATGATGGAAAGCGTTACGCACTATCGCAACGCTCGCCAGTTTTCGGATGCGCGTATCCATCTACGCAGACGAGACTGTCCGCGTCGTCCGCTGACGCGATGTGCGATCGACTACGTCGCGTCGACGCAGAGCAGCACGGGCAGATCGCCGCGCATCTTCACCGGACCGGAACGGAGCTTCAGTCGGATGCGACCCTTCTCGCCCGACTTGGTCGGCGCCTCGAAGACGGTGACGGTGCCGAAGGGAGCCTTCCAGCTCGAGATCTCGTCCCAACGCGAGCCTGACCAGGTCTTCATCTTGTTGGGGTTGAAGTTTTCGTCCGGGGGCGGCGCCGAGAGGTCGAGCTTCGCGCCACCCTCCCATGGCAGAGCGAGTGACAGCGCCCGATCTCCCTTCTGGGCCTTGTACTTGGTGGCGCAGCTTCGTTCTTTCTCGGCGAGCTCGAGCACCAAGTGGACCTTGCCGTCCCGTTTGAAGGTGGCGGTGCCGATTGCGACGACCGGCTTGTAGTCCGGCTTCTCGGACCAGCCCTTGATGACGAGCTCTCGCGGGGCCGGATCGTCCTCATCCGGCTCGGCAGGCGCCGAAGCCGTCGGTTCGGCGGTCGCGGAGGCAGTCGGTGTCGCGGCGCCGGAGCCGGAGCCGCCGCACGCGACGAGGGCGACGGACAGGGACAGGAGGAGAGGCAGAGCTAAACGCACTCGGTCGGCCATGTGTCGTTCCTCGGGCGGCATTATGACGACGCAGGGCGGCGAGACAAAGAATCGGGCTGGCCCTGAGGCCCCGAAGCTTCACGGCCAGCAGGTGTCGACAAGGTCGACGTTCGGAAAGAAGCACCGCTGATATTGAGGGCTGCTCGGGCCGACCTCCTCATCGAGGCACTCGCCGTGCGCTCCGGATGGGGAGGTCGGGCAGTCTTCATCGACCGTACATGCATCCGGGAACGACAAGTCGCGGCAGGCGGTCGTGTCCCCGATTGTCGTGCAGGCCCAGCTCGAGCCCGCCGGCCCGCAGTCGGAGTCGAAGGAGCACGAATGGCAGAAGGCTGCCCCCTGCGGCGGGGTGCACGTCCCCGAGCGCGGAACACAGAACCCCTCGGTGCAGGCGAAGTCGGACGAGCACTCGTCGCCCTCTGGACAGGGCTTCGCGCAGTGGTTCGCGCCGCCGATCGACCTGCAGACGGCGCCCTCGACCAGCGAGCAGTCGGCCGTGCTCTCGCACGGCGCGCAGCCCTCGCGCTTGACGCAGACGTTCCGGAGCAGCGACTCGGGCCCCTCTTGGTAGCTCGTGCCGTTCTGCGCGTTGTACGCCGCGAGCTCGGGGCACTTGATCTCGGGCTCGCCGGTGCCCTTCTTCCCCGTGTTCCCCAGCGGGAGCGTGCAGCCGGTCAGCGTTCCATCCACGCGGACGGCGCGGCAGAACATCCCCGGAGCGCAGTCGGAGTCGGCCTGGCAGTCGAACAGCGTGCAGTAGGCGTCCTCACCCGTGCTCCGGCAGGCGAGCGGCCTACACGCCTCGGGCGCGCAGCCTCCAGCAGCGCAGTCGGTGCCGTCGGGGCACGCGAGAAACGCGGCGCACGATTCGTCGCCGGTGCAGGTGACCCCGATCTTCGGTGCCTTGGGCGTCGGCGCACAGATGTTGATGACAGGACCGTCGAGAAGCCCGGTCTTCGAGTCGGTCACGGTCGGGATGCAGGCTTGCGGCGTCTCGGCATTGGGCCCGAAGCAATCGGTCTGCGCTTCGCACATCAGGCGGCAGCGATTGTTCACGCACGTGTTGCCCTCGACGCAGTTTTCGGGCGTGCACTTCTCTTCGCAAAACTCTTCGCCGCCGTCGATCACGACGATGCCGCCGTTCTCTTCGCACGTGCTCTCGCAACCCGGGGCTGCGAGCGCGAGCGAAAGCGAACTTGTGAAGCTTGCCGCGAGGGCGAGACGGATTCGACCGAAGATGCTCAAGACGGTTGGCGGAGCTTAGCAGCGGGGAGCCTCCGGCAAAGGGATCGCTTTCGCTTGCCGGGCGCGAGCGCGATAGATCACCATCGAGGCCCGATGGCCGACGGATCCTGGGTCGTGGAGCCGCTGCCGATCACGCAGTTCGCGCTGGGCGAGGGCCCGTTTCGGGTCCGCGGTCTCGCGTACCTGACCGCGCTCCAGTACGTCGAGACGCGGTTGCCGGGCGGGCGCGCTGCGCTCCGCGCCGAGCTCGGCGATCGCGATCCATGGGCGCCCTACTTGGATCAGCTGTTCGTCGTGGGCGGCGACTACGACCTGTCGCCGCTCGCACGGTTCTTTCAGGTCGCAGCGCGTCTGCGCGGCCTTCCGGTGACCGACTTCATCGAGCGTCGCTCCCGCGCGTCGGCGAAGGCGGACGTCCACGGCATGTGGAAGCCGCTCTTCAACCGATCGACGCCGCAAGGAATGGCGGAACGTCTCAACGTCGCCTTCAATCGCTACTTCCAACCCTGCGAAGCGAAGAACATCGCGATCGCACCCGATCGGTTCGAAGCCGAGCTCCTGGGGCTTCCGGCGCCGATGGCGGGCGTTCACGTCGCCTCGACGCGGGGGTTCGTCCAAGCAGCGCTCGAGGTGGCCGGCGCCAAGGATCTTCGGATCGAGATGCGAAAGCCCATCGCGGACGGAAGCCTGAAGGGGATCGCGCTCGTTCGGACGAGCTTCGTTCTTCGCTGGAGCGTTTGAATCTCCGAAGGGGAGACGCTCGAGGAGGACCGCGTACGACCAGCACCCACCATGTGCCCGCCCAAGATTTCCGCGGATCCGCCCAGCGGGCTGAAGAGCCGGCTGCTCGGCCGCTTGCGCGATCTCTTCGCGCGGCTGGCCCTTAGACGAACAGCGAGCTGACCGAGTCCGAGTTGTGGATTCGGCGGATCGCTTCGGCCAAGAGGCGCGCGATGCTCACGACCTTGAACTTGCCGGTCGCCTTCGCCTCGGGCGTGAGGGGGATCGAGTTGGTCACGATGACCTCGGCCAGGGGCGACTCTGCGATGCGGGTCACAGCCGGGCCCGAGAGGACGGCGTGGCTCGCGCAGGCCGCCACCTCTTTCGCGCCCGCTTTGACGAGCGCTTGCGCGGCGTTCACGAGGGTGCCCGCGGTGTCGATCATGTCGTCGAGGATCAGGCAGCGCTTGCCCTGCACGTCGCCGATGATGTTCATCACCTCGCTCACGTTCGCGCGCTCGCGACGTTTGTCGATGATCGCGAGCGATCCAAAGAGTCGCTTCGAGTAGGCGCGCGCGCGCTCGACGCCGCCGGCATCGGGCGAGACGACGACCACGTCGTTGCCGTAGTTCGCGCGGAGGTGCTGCTCGAGCAGCGCCGGCATGGCGAAGAGGTGGTCGAACGGGATGTTGAAGAAGCCTTGGATCTGCGCGGCGTGCAGATCCAGCGCGACGATGCGGTTTACGCCGGCGGCGACGACGAGATCGGCGACGAGCTTCGATGTGATCGGCGTTCGTGGCGCGACCTTGCGATCCTGGCGACCGTAGCCGTAGTACGGGATGACCGCGGTGATGGCTCCGGCCGAGGCGCGTCGCAGTGCGTCCGCCATGATGAGCAGCTCCATCACGTGGTCGTTCACCGGAGCGCACGTCGGCTGGACGATGTAGGTGTCCACGCCGCGGACGTTCTCTTGGATCTCGCAGAACGTCTCGCCGTCCGAGAAACGGGAGACCTTGGCTTTGCCGACCGGCAGCTCCAGGTGCTGGCAGATCTCTGCTGTCAGCTCGGTGTTCGCGTTCCCGGAGAAAATACTCACCCGCTTGAACATCGCGCGCCTCACCAAGCTGACCGTTGAAGGTCCGCCGGGTACCAGCCACCGAACACGACGTCAAGGTGCTGGCCCATGCAGAGCCATCGCCATGGTAACGATCCAGGGGTCGTGCGACGAGCCAAAGAGCCGGCCTCCCATCTGGTCGTCATCGGAAATTTCGATGGCGTCCATCGCGGCCATCAGGCGCTCCTGGATGCCGCGACGAAAGATTCAGCCTCACACGATCTGACCCCGCGGCTCTTGACGTTCCGGCCCCACCCGGCCGAGGTGCTGGGCCGCACCCCGCCGCCAGTCTTGACGCGTCCCGCACGAAAGCGCGAGCTCATCGAGCGGCTCTTCCCGGCGATCGAGGTCGTCGAGCACCGGTTCGACGCCGCGTTCGCGTCGCTGTCGCCCGACGCTTTCGCTGCGTGGCTCGCAAGTGAGCATCGCGCCAAGCGCGTCCTGGTCGGGCAAAACTTCCGTTTCGGAAAGGGTCGCGCCGGCGGCTTCGAGGATCTGGTTCGGCTCGGCGAAGCGAACGGGTTTTCCGCCGCCAGCCACGAGCTGGTCGGCGACGAGGCCGGCGGCTGGTCGTCCACGCGGATCCGCGGCGCGATCGCCGCCGGAGACCTCGAGGGCGCGGAGCAGATGCTCGGACGGCCGCACATGCTGATCGGCAACGTCGGCGGCGGAAAACGCCTCGGCAGGACCATCGGCTTTCCGACTGCGAACCTCGCCGGCGTCGTCGAGATGCTGCCGCCTTTCGGCGTGTACGCCACGCTCGTCGATCGCGAGACGCCGGACGGTCCGCGCGCCGTCGGACTCGGCGCGATGAGCATCGGCGTCAACCCGACGACCGACACGACAGACCGCGTGAAGGTCGAGGTCTTCGTGCTGGATTTCGACGGCGATCTCTACGACGAGACGCTTCGCGTCTCGGTCGTGTCTCGGCTTCGTGGCGAGGCGAAGTTTGGCACACTGGACGCGCTGGTGGCGCAAATGGGCCGCGACGTCGACGAAGCTCGGCGCAGGCTCGCGACTCGATCCGTGCTGCCCGAGCTGGGGTCCTACGCCTAAAACGTTGTGCTAGGGTCCGCCGCATGGTGCGCCGGGATCTCGAGGGGCTTTCGCGCGAAGAGCTGATCCGAAGGGCCGACGCGGCCGGGATCGTGCGCGCGCGTGCGCTCACGATGGCCGAGCTGATCGACGAGCTCATTCTGACGAACGAGAAGAAGACGGGTGAGAAGCGCCCGCGCGGTTGGTTCGGTCGCGCTCGCGATCTCCTCACGAGCGTCATCGATCGCGGGCTGGCGCTTCCGGACGCACCTCGAAAGCGCCCCGCACCCCGCATCGGCAACGCTGCGCCGCCGCCGCTGCCGACGGTCACCCTCGCAGAGATCTACGCCGCCCAAGGCCACGTCGAGCGCGCGATCACCACGCTGGATGAAGTGCTCGGCCGCGAGCCCGACCACGAGGAAGCCGCGCGCCTTCGCGCGCGCTTCCAGGAGCAGCTCCGCAAGACCAAGCCGTCGAGCCTCCCGCCGCCGCCCGCAACGAAAACTCTGGATACGCCGGCGATCCCCGCTGCTCCTGCATCACCCAACGTCGCGATGGGCGACGGCGTTCGCCTGGGTGAAGGTGTCGTGGCTCCCACGAAAGCGAAGGTCGAAGCGCCTCCTGCCGCCGCTCCCGCGGCGAAGACCGCCACGCCGGCACCCGCGGCGACCGAAGCAATGTCTTCTGATTCGCACCCTGACGGGCGCGAATTCGTGTTCGACGCCGACGAGATCGTGGCGGTCGCTGTCGATCCTTCCACGGTCTACGCCTACTGGGAGGTGCGGCCGCGCACCCTCGCGTCGGCGCGAGCCCGAGAGGAGAGCGGCGCGCTCGTCGTTCGGGTCGTCGCGGTCACCGCAGCGCAAGCAGGCCCCGTGACCGACACGCGCGACATCCGCGTCGACGCTCTCTTCGGTGAGCTGTTCGTTCGCGGCCTCCCCGAGAACGCGCAGGTCCGCCTGTCGATCGGGTACAAGACGCCACACGGCTACGAGCCGTTCGCCGTCGGGCTCGATCTCACCACCCCTCGCGCGCTCCCCACGGCGCAGCCCGCGCGCGCGGTTCGCCGGTGGAGCCAGATCCGGGCCGAGGCGACGGATCCCGCGTTCGAACGGCCGCTGCCGCCTTCGGGGCCGACCGCCGGCGGGCTGATTCCGCGCGTCGGCACGACCAGCGACGCGATGGGCCAGTTGCCGGCACCGGCCTGGGTTCAACCAGGGGCGCGCCTCGTGCAGCTCTCGGAAGGCACCGAGGGCGGCTACCGCGCGACGTTCGAGCACCGTCTGCCTGGATCGAGCGAGATCTTCCGGACCGAGGCGTTCTTTTCCCGCGGACCGTTCAAGGGCATCGACTCGTTCTCGAACCGGAGCGCTTTTTCGAGCCGCGAAGCGATTCGTTAGCAACTCGCGCGCGCTCGTGTCGACCTCATGGGTATGAGGTCTCGAATTCCATTCGCTGCGGCCGTGCTCCTTCTGTGCATCGTGCGATCGGCGGCCGCCGATCCCGACGCGCCGCGCAGCCCATCGCGGTCGAGCGACGACGACGAGCCGCTCGATCCACGCGTCGCCGAATCCTCGACCCCCGCCGGCGTGGGCGACCGCGTGCCGCTCTGGGTCTCGGTCGGCGGCTCCTACGGTGAGAGCCCGAACGGGCGAGAGATCGCCGGGCTCTTGGCGTTCGGAACGGCGCTCGATTGGCTGGCCCGTCCGCGCGAGCTCGGTCCGCAGCGCCTCGCGCGCGCCGAGCCGACCGAGACGGAGCGCGAGACGACGGGCGAAGCGCCTGCGGCCGAGCCGGCGCCGCCGGCGCCGAAGCTGACCGGCGCCCTCGCTCGCGGCTCGGTGCGGGCAGCGCTCGCTGCCGCACGCTTCGCGCAAAGGAACGCCGATCTCGACGATCTCTCGACGCGCGCGCGCGCGGCCGGGCTCCTCCCGGAGCTGCGCTTTCGCCTCGCGCACGTCCTCGATGAGGATCAGTCGCTCTCGCCCACCGAATACGATCCCGATCGCGTGACCGCGTCCGGCGGAACGAGCCTCTGGCTCGAGGGCCGAGCGACGTTTCGGCTCGACCGGCTGGTGTTCGCCGACGATGAGGTAGCGATCGAGAAGCTGCGCGCCGAGCGCGAGCGGGCGGCTCGAGCGCTGACCGAGGACGTCTTGCGGGCGCTCGAACGGTGGCAACGCGCCGACGCGCTCGCCTCCGATGAGGCGGCGCCCGAGATCGATCGTATCAAGGCGGAGCTCGAAGCCGCCGCGGCCGAGGCGACGCTCGACGTCTTGACCGACGGGTGGTTCACGAGCCCTGGTGCGCTGGCGCTGCGGCGTTAGAGAAAGCTGTCCGAGAGGCGCACCGTCTTCGTTCCGGTGCCGACGTCGCCGTCGGTGTCGGTGAGCTGCACCGTGACCTCGAGGTCCTTGCCGAGGAGCGACTCTATCGGGTGCGCCTCGTCATCCAATCGAAAGCGGAGGCCGTAGATCTTGCAGTAGCCGCCCTCATCCGGATCGAAGGTGAAGACGACGCTGAAAGGCGGAACGTCGTAGCCGAGCTCGGGGATCCTGCCGAGCACCTCGGTGACCGTCCCGCTCTGCTTCAGGTTCTTCACGCGGACGGCGAGCCAGATGTGATAGCCGCCTTGCGGTCCCGCTTCGACCTGGGCGACCGCGCCTTCGTCGAGCGGCAGGTAGGCTGCTTGCCCCTCGCCGACGATCACCTCCGGCGATCCACCCGGCTCGCATCGATCGCCGCCGCCCGACCCGGACCAACCCTTGTAGTAGTCCGAGAGCTCGCCGGGATCGCGGAACGGGTCGGCGCACGCGCCGTTGATGCATGTCTGTTCGGTGGGGCACTGGGGTGCCGCGGGCCCGGCGCACTCGATGTCGAGGTTGGCGACGTAGAGGACCGACCTGCCCTCGGCGGCCTTGGTGGATCCGGTGCGGGTGAGGATCCGCTGGCCGCCGGAGAAGACGTCGAGTGAGAGATCGATCGCATCGCCGTCCGAGAGCTCGTCTACGCGGAGCTCGAACGGAAAGGTCAGATCGCCCGCCTGGTACGTCTTGGTGAGCTGCTCTTCGCCGCCGACCAGGACACGTGCCTCGATCCGCTCGATCAGGCTCGGCTTGATCTCGCTCGTGACGCCGAACACGACCGAAGCGTCGCCGCCACACGACGCGAGCGCCGCGCAAGTGAAGAGCGCTGCGCCCGCGACGATTCGCTTCACTTCACGGGCTCGAGCTTCGCCAGGAAATCCTTGGCGGGAACGAACTCGGTGATGCGGGCCTGCTCCTTACCTTCGGAATCGAAGATGAGCACGGCCGGCAGACCGGTGATGTTGTACTTCTTCTTCAGCTCGGCGTTGGCCGGATCCTCGTCGTCCGTGAGATCGATCTTGCCGGCGACGAAGCGGCCGCCCTTCACCATCACGTCCTTGTCGGCGAACGTGTGCTTCTCCAGCTCCTTGCAGGCGATGCACCACGTTGCGCCGAAGTCGAGGATCATGGGGCGCTTCTCGGCTTTGGCCTTCTCGACAGTCTCCTTCTCGGACTTCAGCCATTCGAGCAGGCGTACCGGCTCGGCTGCGTCGCCGCCAGCGGCCTTCGCCGCCGCTTCGGCCTCGGCCTTGATCTTGGCGAGCTCCTCGGCCGACACCTCGGCCGGTTTCTCGATCGCCGCGATCAAGAGGAACCCGCCTCCGACCGCTGCCGCGATCCCTACACCCTTTCTGATCTTGGCGAGCCCGCCGTCGCTCCAGTCGAGGTGCACTGCGCCGACGATGAGACCAACGAGCGCGACCCCGCCCGCGATGAGCTTGAAGGTGAGCTCGTTCTTCGCGAGCTCGGCGAGGGCCGGGAACGCGACGGCGAAGTGACGAAGCGCGAGGACGACCAGGGCGATCCCGAACACGCTCTTGACCCACACCATCCACGCGCCGCTCTTCGGCAGGCTCGTCGCGAACGTGCCGACGACCCAGAAGAGGATGCCGAGGCCGAGCGAGTACGACATCCCGTAGAGGATGCCGAGCTTCCAATCCTGGGCGTTGGTCACGTCCGCAAGAAGACGAATGAGGCCGGGGCCCGAGCAGGGCGCGGCGATCGGACCGGTGACGATGCCGAGCGTGAAGGCTCCGCCGAAGCCGACGCCACCCACCGACGAAAGGCGCTGCATGACCGAGTCGGGCAGCTGCAGCTCGAACGCGCCGAACATCGACGCCGCGAGCACGATGAACAGAACGCCGAACGCGATCTGCACGCCTCTGCTCTGCAAAAACGATCCGAACATGCCCCCGGTGAGACCGGCGACCGTGAAGAGGATCGTGAAGAGCACGGCCATGCCGAGCACGAAGGCGGTCGAGAGCAACGCGGCTTCGCCTTTGCTCTTCGCCTGGCGAGCACCGAACACGCTGACGGTGATCGCGATCATCGGGTAGACGCACGGAGTCAGGCTTGTCCCGAAGCCCCAGCCGAACGCCTCGATCGCGCGCGACATCGTCGACGGCTGCGCGGCGGCCGCTTCGGCGCTGCCGGACGACCAACCGGCCGAAGCGAGCGCCAAGAGGGCGATGATGGGCAGGAACGCGGCGGGGGAGAACTTGGAAAGGACGCGCTGGGGGTTCATGTGCGCAGAGCTCCTCGGCTGGGCCTCTCAGGCCGCCCGGTTGCCGCCGCAGTGTAGCAGGTTTGTGCCGTGTAGCCCGCTAGCCCAAGTGAGTGTCCGGCCCCGCTAGGATTCGGAGCGCTCGATCGCCCGGAGCGTCCGTTTGGCTCGGGAGATCTCGCCGCCGAGCGCGATCGTCATCGGAGCGCGCCCCTCGACCGTGCGTGAGACGAACGATTGAAGGTAGCCCTTCGCGAGCTCATAGCGCCCCGCGTAGTACGCGAGGAGCCCCAGCACGAAGCGGCCGTAGCCCTGCCCCGCGGGGACGCTCTCGAGCTTCGAAATCAGCGACGAGAGCTGCGTCACGCGCGCCCCGGACGCGCAGCGCGCCAGCGCCAAGTGCCCTTGGTAGAGGGGCCTTTCGCGCGTCGCCCAACGTGAAGCCCGCTCGAGTGCGGCGATCGCTTCGACATAGCGTTCGGCGAGGAAGAAGAGCCCGCCCAGCGTCCACCAGTGAAACGCGCGCCGGTTCGCCGGCCCGATCCGAGCCGCCGTCCTCAGGTGGCGGGCCGCCACGTCCAGGTCCCCGAGCGCGGCGGCGGCGCGGGCCGCATCCTGGTGTACGACGTCCGGCAGGACCGCGAGCCGGAGCGCCTGCTCGGAGACCTCGACGGCCTTCTGAAACTGGCGCTGCTCGAAGTACGACAGATACAGCTGTCGCAAGAGCATCGCCTGGATCGTCCGATCGAGCCGCTCGCGCGAAGCCAAGCCCCGGCGCGCCCACATGCCCCGCGCCCGCGCGGTCTTGGCGGCCAAAGCCCGGGCGAGGTGCTCCTCGGGGCTCATGACGTGCATTCGCCCAGCAGTCGCGCTGGCGCGCGCTCGAGACGGGCTCTTCCGGTTCCGAGCGTCGTGCTCGCGCGCCGAGGACTCGCCGTTTACTTCCGTCTTGTCGCTGGGCCGGCGGGTCGGGCGCCGCGTCCGGCCGGCCGACGAGAGCCTGCGAGAGGTCGGAGGCGAGCTGTCTCTCGCGGACGATCCCGGCGCGCGGGCCACAATTCACAGGTTAGCAGCACCTAAACACGCGTCCAGAAAAGTGCGATTCGGACCGATGCTTGGCTTGCCGATCCGTTCGTGATTCGCCAACCTGCGCCCCGTGACCCACAGACACCTCCTTTGCGTCTCGATGCTGACCCTCGGGGTCGGTCTCGCAGCCGGCTGCGGTCACCCGGCGACGCGCGAAGAGTGCACACTCATCCTCGACAAGAGCGCCGAGCTGAAGCTGCGCGAGCAGGAGCTCGACAACGCGGCGGTCTTCGACGAGCGGCTGAAGTCGTTCAAGGAGACGCGCGGCGAGGAGCTCTTGCAGAAGTGCATCGGGCGCACGATCACGAAGAGCGCCATCGAGTGCGTCCAGCGCGCCGACTCGCAGAGCGCCGTCGATCGGTGCCTCTATTGAACCGGCCTCGATGGAGCTGAGCGCACAGGAGCGAAAGAGCGCCGCGCGCAGCGCCGCCGCGACCATCGCGATCGTCGGCGGTGTCGCCTTGGCGGTCTTCGCGACGATGTGCCGTGGCGCGGCGCCCGACGGAGCCGATGAGAAGTGCGCGCGAATCCTCGACCGCTACGTCGAGCTGAGACAGCGGGCGGTCGACCCCAAGACGCCGAGCTTCTTGGTCGAAGAGAAACAGCGAGACGCACGTGCGGCCGCCGCTGGTCAAGAGGGAGCGCTCCTCCGCTGCAGCCGATCGATCAGCGTCGAATCCGCTGCGTGCGCGGACAAAGCCAACACGGCGGACGAGCTCGAGCGCTGCTTTCCCTGATACGCAAAAGCCTTTCGCAGAATGGTGATTGGCCGCGAGTCGGTTTTTGTTACGCTCCCTTGGGCGCGGGCGGCCTGCCCATGAAGGTGTTCTCTTCACCGCAGCTCGGGTTCAACAACAACGTCCGACACAAAGGACGTGTGTTTCATATTCAGACCGAGGATTCGGGCATCAAGCACCCGCACGTCATCACGCACCTGTTCGCCGACGGCGGAAGAATCCTAAAATCGACGAAAACCTCGTACGCCGAGTTCGTCGACGACGACGAGCTGCCGAAGAAGGTGCGCGCGCTCATGCAGGAGCAGCACAAGGCGATGTTCATCGCCCTGCGCGCCGGGAAGTTCGACAGCATGCTCGGCGACGCGCCTGCAGAAGGCGCGCCGAAGGCGGACGACGCGCCCCCGCCGCCGCGTCCGTCCCAGCAGTCCCTGGTCAGCGCCAGCGAGTTCGTCCGTGAGCCGGTCGCGACCCTTCCGGGTGCCGCGCCCCCTGCAGCGCCGCCTTCGGCGGGCGGACCTGGACCGCGAGCGATCACCGCCGCCGCATCGCCGGTCGCGCTCAACCGCGACCGCACGAACGCAGAGGAAAAGCCGCACGTAGCGCGCCCCCCGGCGGACACCAACGTCGATGAGGTGCCTCCCGCGGCCGAATCGCAACCGCTCTCGCCCAAGGCCCGCCTCACACCGCCGCCGGCACGCCAGACGCAGCCGCCTCCCCCGCCCTCTTCGAGCCCGGGCGCAGCGCGGCGAACGCAGCCGCCGCCCGCATCGGCGTTCCGCAACATGATGGGGCGGCCCGGCTCGCCCGATCCTGCGGCCAGGTCGCTCGCAGCCCCCAAGGCGCCCGCGTTCGCGCCGACGCAGCTCGCCCAACCCGCGGCGACGCCTGCGAATCCGGCACCGCAAGCGGCCGCCGCCGCGGCGCCTACGCCTTCATCACCCGCGCGCCCGAACAAACCGGCTGAGGCCCGACCGCAAGACGCGGCGCACACCAAGCCCGGTCATCGCCCCCCCCTCGCAGCAGGTCTCGATCTCGATCTCCAAGCCCTCGAGCTCGCAGCCGAGCAGACCAACGCGCCGGTCTACCAACAGGTTCGCGACCTCCCTCCGCCGCCGGCCGCCGTGTTCAAAGGCGCCCTGCCCGAGAGCACCGGCTACCGCGCCGTCACGGGACCGCAGAAGGCACCGCCTCCGCCGGTTCAGCCCCCGCGAAAGCCCGTCGTCGTCGAGGAGAGGAAGCTCACGCCCTCCGCGAGCCGCTACGCGCCCTCGCGGCCCGCGTCGATCTTCGGCAACGCAAAGCCTCAAGAGGGCTCGAGCATTTTTGGCGAGGACCTCATCAGCGAGAAGAGCCTCGACGAGGTCATCCTCAGCTACCTCGCCGAGGATCTCGAGAGCGGCCCCACGAAGAAGTAGTCAGACGCCAGGCCTCGCCGCGTCCTTTCGCGGGCGGCTCACTTTCCGCAAGACAAGGCCATGTCTCGGCGGTATAGAGCGCCCCTCGGTTCCCGGGGCTCTAGCTCAGTTGGGAGAGCGCTTGCATGGCATGC
>JBGTSH010000236.1:0-16682 GCA_041940405.1 Polyangiaceae bacterium | reverse complement strand
GTGCGCGAACGCGCACCCTGCGCCACCGACACGTTGACCGAATCGAACACCAGGGTATTGCCGGGCGCGGCATCCGGGCGGGTTGCGACGATCGTCAGCGATTCGCCGCCGCGCTTGAATTGCTCGGGCGTGAGGCGGATCTCTTGGATGCCGTCCTTCGCCAGGAACGGCAGCCGAAAGAGGCCCCCTTCACCGAAGGCTTGCGCGAGCGACTTCTCCTTGTCGAACGTGAGCGTCCCGGAGAGCTGGATCGGCTTGCCCGCCTCGGCGTACGGGACCCCCGCGTTGCCCGCGACGCCGAAGAGGTACTTTTTCTTCTTGTCGATCAAATGGACGGCCCAGCGCGCGATCGGCCAATTTCCGGCGACGTGCTTCTTCCCGTCCTCGAAGTAGTCGACGTACCCGGCGGAGGCGGCCTTCACCATTTCCATGAAGGGCCGTTCGACGTTCGTAAAATCGCCGGGGAGCTCGACCTCGAGGCGTATCGTCGCGTCGAGGCCGACCACGTCCCAGCTCGTTTCGTCGAAGTACTCCGACGGCGAATCGGCTGCGAAGGCGCGCAGTCCCTTGGCGAGCTGCGCCTGGTTGCCGAAGCGAAGCCACCCTGCGACGCGAAGGTCCTGTCCCATCGCGGGCGAGCTTATCCGGTCAGCGAACGGCGCGCAGCGCGCGATACTCGGGGAATTCGACGGTATGCACCGTGCCGTCGACGGCGACTCCCGCCCCTACGATGCCGCCGAGCATGACGGTACTGCCATTTGATAGCGCCCAGAGCCGTGAGTCGCAGCCGGCGGGTCCCGATTGGACGACGTTGCCGGTCGCGTCGAGCTCCAGCAGGTTGACGCCGCCCATGGCGAGGATCGCTCCGCCTTCGGGCAGGGCGGCGATGCTCGAGCCCTCGGCGCCGCCGCCCGCTTCTACGGTCCACTCCAAGGTGCCGGCGGCGCCGACGCTACCGACGGTCGCCCCCGTGCCGAACAGGACGCGACCGTCACCTCCGGCGACGAGGAGCCTCGGAAGGCCCAGCCAGCCGAGGCCCACGCGGTACCGCTCCTCGAGCGTCGCGGTGAACGCGACGACATAGCTACCGTCCTCGGCAGGGACGCCGATCGCGATTCCGCCGTCGGCGAGCGCCAGCACGGCGCCACCGCCCTCGATCAAGTCGACGCGGTCGAGCGATCCGTCGAAGGCATCGAGCTGAAGGAGCGCCCATCGATCTTCTGTGGGCGGCACGATCTCGATGCCGTCGAGCAGTACCCCCTCCGAAGCGGGATAGCTCATGACCACGCGTCCTGGGCTCGACGAAACCTCGGGCACCGCACCCGCGGCCCCGCTGATCGTTCGGAGCCAATGCTGCTGCTCGGAGAGGTGCTCGATCGTGGCGTCTTGGCCTACTCGTTGGATGATGAGCGGGCCTGCTGCACCCGATGCTTCGAGCTTGGTCCCATAGCTGAGGCTGCCGGTCCAGAGGGGCTCGAACGAGGTCGCGCCCACTTCGTACAAGGCGAGCTCGCCGTTCTGGTATCCGGCCACACCGCCGTCCTCGACGAGCACCCACATCGTCCCTTCGATGCTTACGGCGACGTCATGGACGATGACGGCGCTCGAGAGGCTGGTCTTGGCCAGCGTCACGTCGTGAAAGCCCCAGTCGGGCACCCTCCTTTCGGTCCCTTCGAGCACGACCGGCTTGCTCGATGCGCGAGCCTGCGAGCCGTCGGCCTCTGCATAGATCGTGACGTCGACCTGGGTTTGGACCGGCAGCACCTCGTCGCAGAGCGCGAGCTCGCCCTCCGCTGAGAGGGTCGGGATCTCGCCGCGGATCTTCATCGTGCGCTCGATCGTCGCGCCGGCGGCCACGCCGACGGGGAAGCTGCCGTCCACCGGCACCACCTCGACGTCGATCATGCTGTACTCCGGGCCGATGAGCGTAACGTCATCGAGGATCACGTTCGTTGCCCTCGTCGCCGAGATCTCGATCACGACGGTGCCTTCGACCTGAAGGTTCGGGACCTCGGGATCGGCGTCGGGCGTGTCGACGACAAAGCTCACGACGCGGACCTGGACGGTGGGCCGGGCGTCCTCGGCGCAGCCGAGGAGGCCGAGCAGGAGGATCGATAGGGCTCTTGTGCTCCGGAGGATCGTCGGCATGCGCGGCCCTTGGCAACGGGCGATCCAGCGAGGTTCACGCGCTCTTCGGTGTCCGTTGGTGCACAGGGGGTAACGCCTTGTGCACCCCCGGACCCGACCCGTGCCCGGAGATGCACGCGTGATCGCGGGCGCGGGGCGATCCGTGCCCCATCCCTCCTGGGCAACGGTGGCACGCCCGTCGCTATGGCCCCCGAGACATGCGAGCTCCGGCGATGATCTTGTGCTTCGCGGCTGTCGGTTGGTCGGTGTCCGCATCCGCGGAGGCGGCGCCTCAGGCGCCCGATCCGATGTGGAGCGATCCGCTCGTGCCCACATCGATCTCGGTGGCCGGCGTCGGAGCGCTCACGGCGCTCGGCGGAACGCTCGCGTGGCAGGTCGACTCGAAGCGCACCTATTGCGGCGAGGTCGGGTGTGCGACACGGGTGGAGTCCGGCTCGCGCCAAGACATCGGAAGGACGTTCACCGGGGTCGGCATCGGCCTCGCCGTCGCAGGCGCCGTCGGAATGGGCGCAACGATCGGTGCCCCGCTCGAGGAAGGCGAGGAGCGCGACGGCCCCGCCGCGGCGACGCTCGGGTTTCTGCTGACGTCGATGTCAGCTGGCATGCTCGGCGGCGGCCTGGCGATAGGTCCCGAGAACGTCAGTGGATGGGACCGGGCCGCTCCGTTCTTCATCCTCAGCGGCGTATTTGCCAGCGCCGGGATTCCGCTCCTCGCCGTGGGCGTCGGCCGCGAGGACGAAGCCGAGCGTCTCCAGGAGGCGCGCGAGAAGCGAGAGAAGGTCGCGCGAAAGACCGCCGAGAAGAGCCGCGCCGAGGAGCGGAGAGAGGCGATGGCTCGCGGCGAAATAGAGAGCGAAATGAGGTCGCCCGCCATGGTCGGCATCGGCGTGAGCTTGATGGCAGCGGGCGTCGGTGGCGTCGTCGGCTTCAGCATCGGCGCGGCCAACGAAGACACGTCCGGTTGGTTTGGCGGGCTCAACAGGCTCCCGTGGATCGGAGGCGCTCTCCTCAGCGCGGGCGCCGGGCTTGGCGGCGGCATCCCGCTCGTCGTGATCGGAGCGAGGCAGGTGCCGGTCGACGACGATACCCAGGAGAACGACGAGACAGAGCCGCGCTCCTCGGCGATGCCGGCGCGCGTGAACGTGGGCGCCGGCACGGTCTCCGCGGAGTGGACCTTCTGATCTCAGGGCTTCTTGCAGCCCGGATGCGCTTCGGCGTGGAGCTCGTCGTACTCCGCTTGCGTGATCTGATCCGCGAACATCGTCATCGCGACCTCGCCCCAGGTTCCCTTCCAGTCGCTGGGCATGATGAGCGGATTGAAGTCGACGCCGTCGGGAGGCGGCGGGGGCGTCATCATCAGGTAGCCGTCGCCGAGCGAGTGCGGCGGGAGCTTACGCGCGAGCACCCGATCTTTGAGCTCACCGAACGAGATCTTGCCGGTCTTGTACTCGATCGCGTCGGCGAGGACGGCCGAGTAGTCGGAGCTCATCGGGGGGATCATCGCTTTGGCTGCCTCGAGGGACGACGACGTCTCGGGCTCGGGCTCCTGCGCACCTTGGCCGGGGGCCCAGCAGGCCGCCGACGCGGCGACGGCGAGCGCGAATCCAAAGCGAGAAAGCCAAAGAAGAGCGGAAGAAGTCGAGTGGGCCATCGGTGCGATACAGATCCAACGGCCACAGCCGGTGGCCCTTACATGCGGTCGATCAGACGTCCCTCTGGTGATCCGACGCAGCGGGCTCACGGCGCCTTTGGCTGCGGCGCGGTGGCGAACGCTATCTTGCTCACGCCGGCTTGCTTCGCGGCGTCGATCACGGCGATGACGGTTCCGTGGGTGACGTGCTTGTCGGCTTCAATCGCGACGCGTGCGTCGGGGTTCTGGGCAACGAGCTCTCGCAGCGCACTGGTGAGCGCGGCGAGGTCGACGAGCGAACGCCCTCGGAAGAAGAGCTTTTCGTCGCGAGTAATGGTGACGACCCAGGTGGTGTCCTGATCCGGGGCCGAGACCTTCGGTGCGTCGAGCGGAACCGGGGCCAGCAGTGTCGGCGCGGCCGGCGCGGAAACGCTGGCCACGACCTCGGGACAGGCTGGGCACTGTGGGCACGGAGGAGGTGCGGGCTGCGACGAGGTGCAAGCACAACCAAAGAAAGCGACGAGTCCGATGTGCGAGCGCGACATCGGCCGAGCGTACGCGATGCGGACGGCGCCATCGGAGGTCGAAATGGGCACCGTTCCAAGAACGGCTGCGCCTCATCGCACCTGCTGGAGCTTGCCCTTCTCGTCGAAGGTCGCCTTGCGGGCGGCCTTGGCGCCGATGCCGTGAACCTCGCGCGGGATGTTGCGCTCGTTGATGTCGAGCAGGGTGACGCGATCGCCTTCGACAAACGGATGGGCTTGCCACCTGACGGTGAGCTTGCGCTGGCCGGGGAGCTCGGCGACAAACCAGTCGCGCGTGCTCACCGTAACCTCGGCCTCGGTGGTGCCCGGCCTGTCGAGCTGCTTCTTGATGCCGAAGCGCATCGCGACATCCTCGAGCTCGGGGTAGCCACCCGAGAGGTGATGGCCGAGGGCGAAGAGGCGAGAGCTGTCGGTGGGATCGAGGACGCCAGTACCAGCCGCCGCCGCGCGGAGGATGCTCGCCGCCCGCGTCGACACCTCGTCGCCGGCACGCTCGAGCTCGCCAGCGGCCCACGTGAGCGCGCCACGATCGACGCGGGAAGCGTGGATCAGAACGGCTCCAAGCACGCGCTCCGGCTCCGCGACCTCTCCGGCGAGGAGCGGCTCCGACAGCGCCGGGAGCGAGACGAGGGTCGCGATCGCGATCGCGGGATGGTCGCCCGCAGCCCAGGCGCGGAGCCGCGGCTCGAGCGAGGCCAGCACCTCCAGCACCTCCTTCCCGACCGCTCGCGCCTCCGCGTCGCTCGAATCGGTGGCGTCCCGCGCCGACTCCGCGCAATGAAGGACGAACTCTGCCACCTGGGCCTGCATCTCCACGTCTTCCTTCAGCGCGGGCGATCGCTCGACAATATCGAAGATGAAGGGGATGACCTTCGGGGTGACCGGATAGATGGTCCCCTGATGCCACACGTGCCCAAGCAGGACGTCATTCCACGCCTCGGCAAAGGCTTCGTCCGACGCGTCGGCTCCGAAGCGCATCGCTTCGAGCGCCCCCGGGACATCACGATCGGTCCCGTAGGCGCCGCCCAGCTTGGTCCAATCGATCGCGCGAACCTCTCGCCAGACGGCCATCCAGCACCCTCCGGAACGCATGCCATGAGTCGACGCCGCCGTCATCCTTCCCGCGCGCTTGCGATCGACGGCCTTCATGCTGAAGCGAGAACGATCGTGGAACCCGAGATTTCTCGCGCGCATTCGGTACGGTGAGGGGCCCACGCGGGCTCCCGCAAGTGGGCGAGGAACTACCGCAAGGTGCTCGCGGGCTCGGCGGACTGAGGCCGTCGAGCCGACTGCGGGCCGCTGCGAGACCAGCCATGGTCATTGGGCTGGGCAGCACCCGGCCCCGTGGACGCGGGGCGTTCGTTGGCCGTATCCCAACCTACGCTCGAGCCGGGTGGGCGAGCGACGCGGAGCGAACGAGGAGGCCACGGTGGGCGCTTGGAATAGCCGGAAGCTGAACGTCTTCAGTCTGCGTGCGGGCGAGACGAAGGTCATCGCGTCGGGGGAGAGCCCCCCCGCGGACGTGATCGTGACGGGGCGCTTCACGAGCCTCGACGTGAAGCAGCAGGTGCTCATCTACGAAGCGTTCCATCGGCGGATTTCGCTGTTCCGCGTCGACGCCGGGAGCTTGAGCCTGGTGCGGCGGAACGAGCTGGCGACGTCGTGGGACGTCATCGTGCCGGGCCACTTCGCGGGCGGCGGTCTGGACGAGGTGTTGTTCTTCGAGAAGACGACGGGGAAGGTGAAGATCGCTCGCTTCAGCGCAGCGGGCGAGCTCGAGGTGATCGCCGAGGATCGCTTCTCGAACCCGTGGGACATCGTGGTCGCCGGCAAGTTCGGCGGACGAAGCACCAAGGACCTGGTGCTCTACGACCGCGAGTCAGGGCGCCTGAAGGTCGTCCGGTGCGAGGACGCGAAGCTCGTCGACACCATCGTGGACATCGACGTCGGCGCAGGGTGGGACTCGATCGTCACGGGAAACTTCGAGCACGGGACGGGCGTGTTCGATGGCGTCTTCTTCTACAACCGAGAGACGGGCGCGGCGCAGGTTCGCGAGCTGACCGTCGCGAAGCATGAGCTCGTCGTTCGGCAGAGCCCGAAGCTGCGACCGCGGATGGACGTCGCGGTCGCTGGACGATTCCATCGAGACTCGGGCCCGGAAGGGATCCTCCTCTACGACCGAGAGACGGGCGAGGCGGAGGTGCATGGCTTTGCCGCGCAGAGCGGGAAGCTCGAGGTAGTGGCCAAACACCTGCTGCCGAAGCACGTCGATCTGCTCGTCCCGATGCAATTCACGACCGAGGGGGAGCGCTGCGACGAGCTGCTCGTGCACGGCATCCGCAATCGCGGCCTCTGCCTCGGGTTCGAAGCTTGTGCCGACACCGACTTCGACTTCGGCAAGTTCTTCGACGCCGAGCACACGGTCATGTGTTGGTTCATGCCCCAATGGGTCCACACGGCCGATCAGCCCGTGGTCGCCGAAAAGGGCTCGGGCAACTACAAGTTTGGTCTCGCGAACTACGGCGACGGTAACGTCATCTTCTACAAGGATGACTTCAGGGATCAGTTCAACCAGGTGGGATCGCCGATGCTGTTCGTGGAGGTGGGCAAGACTCGCAAGGTCTACGCGGTGCCCAAGCTCGACGCTGGCAGTTGGGTGCACCTCGCGCTTGTTCGCTCCGGCAATCGATTCCTCCTCTTCGTGAACGGCGAGAAGCAGACACCCGTCGAGGTGGAGAAGGAGATGGCGATCGTAAGAAAGGTCGACGGCGAGGAGGTCGAAGTCGTCTCTGGAAAAGGCTTCGTGGAGGCACCCGATCTCGAGGTGCCGGGGAAGACCTTCGACGAAAAACCCAGCGGCACGCTGCGCTTCGGCCGCTGGCGCGGGCCGTGGCAAGCTTATGGGATCATCGATGACGCAGCTGTCTTCAAGAAGGCGCTCACGGCGGCGGAGCTGCGCGCCATTGTCGACGCACGCAGGCTCACCGGATCGGAGGACCAGCTCGTTGCGTGCTGGCCGTTCGACGGGGCGCAGGCCGGCGAAGGGGATGTGTTTCGCCGGTGGACGCCGAGCACCAAGGCCAGCCGGCCAATCCCGAAGTGGACGTCGATTTCAGCGAGCAGGATCTCGACGGAGGATCGCCTCGTGCTCGAGGACCCCAGCGTCATCATGCATTGCCACGACGTGGTGACCCCGCCGTTCAAGAAGGGCGAGGCGTGGCGTGTCTCCCAAGGCTTCGACTCCCCGGACAACAGTCACATGGGCCGGGCGGCCTTCTCGCTGGATCTCGTGCACCACTGGAAGATCGGCAATGTCGTCGTGGACGATGTTCTGAGCTCGAAGGACGGCGAGTATCCGGATGGTACGAAGAACGCGCCCGTCCGTGCAGCGGTCCGAGGCGAGGTCATCGCCTATGTCGGAGATAAAGCAGCAGCGAAAGGCAGAAACGAGCCAAACTTCGTGCGCCAGCTGTTCGAGACGAATCGGATCGTGAGCTACCTGCACCTCGCGAAGGGGTCGTTGAGCGACGTCATCGACGGCGGCACGTTGAACGACAAAGGCAACACCGACCCGGGTGACGACTTCTTCGAGTTTGCCGCAGGGACTGGCCCCGTGCTTTCGGTCGGTGACGCCGTCGCGAAGGTGGGCCCGAGCGCGAAGCATCTCCACTTCGGAGTCCGTGGCACGGTGGAGGCATTCAAGCAGGACGATTCCATCGCCATCCCGTGCGCCTTCCGCGACATCGAGGTGTTCGATGAGAAGACGAAGGCGTTCAAGGCGCGCGAGGTGGTCCTGCTCCAACAAGGAGACATCTTCCGCCGTCGCTGAGTCAGCAAGCGCACGGCAGGTCGGCTGCCGTGCGCGAGCAGGAACGAATGCGCACGGTGCCCTCTGACGACGGCTCCATGCGGTCGATCAGAGGTCGCGGTGCACCGTGCCGGGCGAAAATGCCGGCAGGCACACGGCGATGTACTCGGCGCCTTCGTCGGTCGGCGTGCTGTATCGCACCCATTCTCCCTTGTGGGAGATGACCGCCTGCCCCGCCGAGACGTCGACCGAGCCGCCCTCGTAGTCGAGGCGAAGCACGCCGCGCAGGACCACGGTGAACTCGTCGAAGTCAGGACGCTGCCCGGGCTCGATCCATCCGCCCGGGCTCGTCATCTTCGCGACGCTCACACCGCTCGTCTTCGACGCGACGTGACCGATGAACTCTTCGATGATCTTGGGCTTGTTGCCGGCGGCTTCGATGCGTGTCGGCGAGTTGATGACGGTGGGCATGGGAGCGTCTTACTCTGCCCCCGCCGTGAAGCAATTCATCCTCGAGGCAGGTTGGGGCATATACCCGGTGCTCCTTGTCGGCTCTGGGGCGGTGCTCGTTTCGATAGCGCTCGCAGTCTCGCTGAGGAGCTCGCTCGTTCCCCTCCTCGGCGCGCTGGTCGTCAGCACGCTGATCAGCGGCGTGCTCGGCGCCGTGCTCGGCGGACGCAACGTGCTCGAGCTCCACGGGCAGGAGGGCGCTTCCTCGGCGAGCGTCGCCTTGGGCATGCGCGAGGCGTCCAACAACCTCTTGGCGGCGCTCTTCGCATCGAGTGCCGCGACGCTCGGCGCCATCGTCGCCGGTCTCCGCCACGCCTGGCGGAGCACGAAAGACGAGGCGCCGTGAAGCCGGCGCCCGGCGTGACCATTTCGGATCGGCTCGAGCTGGCGAGGCCCCTCGGCAAAGGCGGGATGGGATCGGTGTGGGCGGCGCGGCACGCAACGCTCGACGCGGACGTCGCGGTGAAGTTCGTCGCGCCGGAGCTCGCGCTGTCCGACAACCTCCGCGAACGGCTAGCGCGCGAGGCGAAGATGGCGGCGCAGATCAAGAGCCCGCACATCGTGCAGACCTTCGATCAGGGCTTCACTGACGACGGAACGGCGTACATCGTGATGGAGCTGCTCGAGGGAGAGAGCCTGGGCGAGCGCCTGCGGCGAGACGGGCCCCTGCCCGTCCAGACCGTCGCGCTGGTCGTCGAGCAGATCGCCCGCGTTCTCGCCACGGCACACGGCGCGGGGATCGTGCACCGCGACATCAAGCCTGACAACGTATTCCTCGTCCGGCAAGAAGACGTCGATGACATCTTCGTCAAGGTGCTCGACTTTGGCATCGCGCGTAGCCTCGAGTCCGAGCACCGGCCGCTCACGCAGTCGGGCGCGACGATCGGGACGGTCGCGTACATGAGCCCGGAGCAGCTCGACGACAGCAGGTCCGCGGGGCCGTCGACCGACGCATGGGCGCTCGCGGTCGTGGCCTACGAGTGCCTGACAGGGATGCGACCGTTTCGCGGCGATTCGGCCGTGGCGTTGTGGAAGGCGATTCAAGAGAGCGAGTTTGCGCCACCGAGCTCGACGGGTGCGGGCGTATCGAAGGCCTTCGATCCGTGGTTCGCTCGAGCGTTCGCGGTGAAGCCCGAGGATCGCTTCGAATCGGCGCGCGCCCTCGCCGAGGCATTTCGGCGAGCCTGTCGAGAAGGAGACATCGCGCACGCGCCGACGGTCGCAGAGGACCTCGCGCTCGCGCGGACCGAGGCGTCGACGGGGGCTGAAAGGCGGCCGGCGAAGCCCCGGCGCAAGCGCGATCCGATGCAGCTCTTCCTGACGGTGCTCGTCGTGATCCTCGTGATCGGCGGGCTCTTGGTGACGGCGCTCGTCGCGTTGGAGAAGCGGTAGTCTCAGCCCCCGGATGCGCGAAGCTTGGACAGCGACGGCCGCTGGTAAACATCTTCCGCCGTCGCTGAGTCAGCAAGCGCACGGCAGGTCGGCTGCCGTGCGCGAGCAGGAACGATGCGGGGCCGTCCGGTTCTCGGGAAGCGAAGCCTCACCGGCAGTTGCCCGGCCAGCCGCGCACCGCCGCATAACGGGCGGCGATCTCCTGCAGGAAGGGAAGGACGTTGTTCCCGCCGTTGATGTCGTCGGTATTGGAGAGGATGACGATGCCCTCGTCGCGCGTCGGATTGCCGCACATATAGGTCAAAGCCCGATCCGAGTGCCAGCCATTGTGGAAGAAGGCGCGGTCGGTGCCGCTCGAGGCGTCATTGCCGCCTTCGGTCCGTAGACCGTAGCCAAAGCCGTTACCGGCCCCCACGCCCTGCAGCATCAGGTAGGCCGTGAAGGGGTGAATACGCTGGACGCCCGAGGAGTCGCTCCCCTGGTTCAGGGCGATGATCATGAGCTCGGCGTAGTCACGCGCCGAAGCGTGGATGCCGCCGGCGAAAACCCACGGCGTCACGGCGAACTCCGATGCGGGTCCCACGAAGCTCCGGTGCTGCCAGGCCGTGCGTGCGAGGAACGACGCATCGGGAGGCGTGGCGCCGGTGGTGTCGGTCAGGGCCATCGGGGCGAAGAAGTAGGTGTCGAGCAGGTCGGCGACGGGTGCGTTGCCGGCGTCCTCGGCGACCGCCTGGGCGACGAGGAAATTGACGCTCTCGTAGTTCGGAGTGCCGCCCACGGTGCCATTCTGCGTCCAGGCGTACTTGTTTCCGTTGTAGCCGCAGTTGGGATTGGACGGCGACCCGCAATCGAATCCGAGCAGATAGTCGAGCGTCGTGTGGCTGCCGAAGCCATTCCATTGGGCGTCGAACTTGGCGGAGCCTCCCATCGGAATGAGACCGGCCGTGTGTGTGAGCAACGTGTGCACCGAAATGCCCGCGGGAAGCGCCGGCGAACCCGGCATGTTCAACCATTGCGACCAGAAGGGGTCGCTCCCAAAGTAGCTCCAGTCTTCGATGATTCCAGACGGCTTGGCGGTGTTGACGATGCTGTCGTTGATCGTGAGGGATCCATCGCCCGCGAGGCGCATCATGGTGAGGGCGCCTACGTATTTCGACAAGGAGGCCAGATCGAAGGGGGTGGTCGCCAACACGTGGTCCTCTTCACCCTTCTTCAAGAATCCATAGCCGCGCGAGGCGACGACCTTGTTGTTCTGAACGATGGCGATGCTCAACCCCGGGACGTCGAAGCTGTTCATCTGGGCCCGCAGGCTTCCCGTCGGCAGGGTGTACTCGAGCTGCTCCATCACGCTGCTCGACGGCTGGACCGAACCCTGGCTGTAGAGCGCGTAGCTGTTTCCCGGGCCGAGCATGAAGTGTGAGATGTGCTGTCCGTTGATGGCGCGGTTCTGTGCGGCGCTGCGTTGCCCCGCAGACACGTTCTCGAAGGCGACCTCCTGGTCGGCCACGGCGATCCAGCGTCCGTCGAAGCCGATGTCGGCGGCCTGGACGTGACGGCCGGAGGCGCGGCGGTCGTAGAGAAAGGCCGCCAGATCGGCGTCGATCCCGGAGTAGCTGACTGCGGAGCCAGCGCCGAGTATCAGATACCCGCCGTTCGAGATCTCGACGTCCTGCACGCTCCAGCTGTTCATGAACGACGTGAGGCTGGCGACGAGCCCGTTCGGCACCGCGCCGCCGCTCCAAACGCTCGTGTCGCCCACGACGATCCAGCCGCCGTTCGCATTGAAGTCGATCGCATGTATCTTCTCGCCCGCATTGATGACCGCCTGAACGGCGGAGCTCGCCTGCCATGGGAAGCCGGCGCTCTGCCAGCTCGCGTTGCCCGCGACCACGATCCAGGCTCCCGTCGCGGTCGTCGCCATGGCGTCGATATCCACGTTCGCATCACGGAGGTCGTTGAGCGTCTGCTTGAGCGGGATCGGGTCGACGAAGTCGGGCGTGTAATACCAGACGAAGTTGCCGCCGCTGACGGTGAGCGCGGCCGTGCTTGTTTCGAGCTCGTCCTCTTCTACGTCTTCTACGTCATCGGCGCAGCCGGCGAGGGCCGTGACGAGGAGTGCGGAGCTGATGATGGGTCGTCGCATTGAAGGTCCTTCGCTATGGTCGGGGCGCAGGCACCGAACGACCTGCGCGAGGGTGGGCTGCCCTTTGGCAAGCGCAGTGCCACCCTGGGGCCGAGCGCGCATAGCGGAGCTACGTCCCGCGCAGCGCGAAGGCTGAGGGCCGGCGAACCCAGGGATGGGTGCCGCGCAACTCAGGTGCTTGGGCGATCGCGACCAAGAAACGTTGGGCCCGCGCGTCGACGGGATCACAACAGCCGGGTGTCGGCCGGCGGGCGGTCGAAGTGATTGTGTCGACCGTCGACGTAGTTGATCGGCGCGGCGGCGAGCTCATCCGCGTCCGCGTCGTCGAGCGTCACCACAGGCACGGCGTGAAAGACGCCGCCCAGCGCCTCGAGCTCCCCTCGCCCGAAGACGCGAATGCCGCAGGTCTTGCAGAAGGCGAAGGTCAAGAACGGCGCCGGCTGCTCAGGCGGCGTCCAGCGGTACTCGGTGAGCTGGTCCGCGCCCGAGAGGAGGCGGAACGCCGGAGCGCCCTTGGCAAACGCGAACCAGATGCGCGACTTGAAGCAGAGCGAGCAGTTGCAGCGGTTGGTACCGGCGGAGAGGTCGATATCCGCCTCGAACCGGACGGCGCCGCAGTGACAGCTTCCCTTGTAGGTCTTCGTGGACATGACGAGCCTCCAAACTGGTTGCATTTCACAACCAGTTGCACTTTGACCGAACTGATTTCAAAATGCAACCAGAAGGCACATGCGCACCGACGAGCCCCGCTCCTTCTGTCCCATCAACCTCTCGCTCGAGATCTTCGGCGATGCGTGGACCCTGCTCGTCCTCCGGGACATGATGTTCGGCGGAAAGCGCCATTTCCGGGAGCTGCTCGCCTCGGACGAGGGGATCTCGTCCAACATCCTCGCCGATCGCCTCAAGCTCCTCGTGGACCGAGGGCTCGTCACCAAGAGCGACGATCCCAGCCACAAGCAGAAGGCGATCTACTCGCTGACCGAGAGGGGGATCGAGCTCTTGCCGATCATCGTCCAGATCGGCGCGTGGGGCTCGAAGCACGTCCCGGCGAGCAAGAAGCTCGATCCGCGGGCGCGCTCCGCCATCCGCGCGATCCAGGAGAGCGGCCCGCAAGGCTGGCGGCGGATGATGGCCGAGCTCCGCGCCGAGCACGTGGAGGGCAAGGCCAGGGTGGGCTGAGGCGCGGAGGAGGGCTCAGCTTCCGGCGGCGCGGATCTTCGAAGCCACCGGACGCCGGTAGTTGGCGAATGCGTCCTTGTCGATCCTGACCCCGCGCTCTGCGAGCGCTTTGCACGCCAGCTCGAACGCTTCGTCGAGGGTGGCGTGCGCGGTGACGCCCTTCATGCGGTCGCCCATCATCCAGCCGATCGCGGTCATCGCTCCGCGCACCAGCGCGTTGGTGATGACGACCGGCGACGCGACGACGATGTCGGTCTCGAGCGATTGACGCGCCAAGGCTGCGCGGGCCTCGGGAGCCGGGCGCTCCGCGTCGAGCGCGTCATTGATCATGACGAGGTACCGGCGCGCCGCGGTCGCCTTCGCGATGTGCGCCTTGGACCACTGTTGAAATCGCTCCACGTTCTTGACGGTCGCCGCACCGAACCAAGTAACGATCAAGACATTTAAATGATCGTCATCGATGACGATCGCGCTCTCTCCATCACGGAGGACTTCGATGCCCATGGTGAGGGATTATCTGAGGTAGCGCAACGTCGTCAACGGGCGGCGGGGGGCCGTTCTTTGGCGCGCCGCCGGTCGCGCTCGACATTCGTGAGGTAATCCGGGCAAACGACCGGAACCTTGCGCTCGACGGGCCCGCCTTCACGGAGGCAGGTCATACCAGCCAGGCGGATCCACTCGCCGAGCTCGAGATCCTTGGGGCACGCGTAGGCCGTGGGGTCGCGCTCGATGACCTCACCGCCGACGACGACGGTGACCTCGCACCGCTCGCCGGTGCGAGTCATGAGGTACGTCTCCGGCGGCCTGCGCACGGAGCCGACGGCTTCGATCGGCGGCTCCGGATCGGGGTCGGCGGGCCTGGGCGGTGGCGGCGCGTCGTCGCACGCGGCGATCGCGAGACAGAGACCCGCGCCGATCAGAGGTACCGCGCCGATCAGAAGTACGCGGGCCACAAGAGGAATGACACCTTCGTCAGGAAGAAGTCGATCACCAGGATCGTGATCGACGTCGTCACGACGGCCGAGGTGGTCGACGTGCCGACGCCCTCGGTGCCGCCGCGGGTGATCATCCCGAAGTGGCAGCCGATGATCGCGATCGTCGCGCCGAAGAAGGGCGTCTTGAACATGCCGCTGTAGAAGTCGCGGAAGTTGACGGTCGTGAGCGCCGTCTTGAGGAAGAATGTCGAGGGGATGCCGAACTCGATGTCGGTGATGAACATCGCGCCGGAGAAGCCGAGCACCAGCGCGAAGGCGCAGAGGATCGGCATGACGAAGGTGCAGGCGATGAGCCGCGGCAACACCAGCTTCTTCAGCGGGTCGGCGCCCAGGCTGCGGATGGCGTCGATCTGCTCGGTGACGGCCATCGACCCGAGCTCGGCCGCGATGCCCGAGGCGATGCGGCCGCCGACGACGACCGATGTAAGGGTCGGAGCGAGCTCACGAGAGAAGCTGACGCCGACGATGCGGCCCGTGTACTCCATGCCGCCGAAGCGCTGGAGGCCGAAGGCGAACTGAACCGCCATGACCATCCCGACGAAGATCGCCGTGAGCGCCGCGATCGACAGCGACCTCACCCCGAGCGACTCGAACTGGTAGATCGTCGACCGGAGCTCGAATGGGCGGCGCGTGAGCGACGCGAGCGCGCCGGCGGTCATGCGCATCGCATGACCGAAGTGCGCGATGAACGCAGCGAGCGTGCCGATCATGCGCTCGAAGATCCCGGGCTCCTGCACCTTGATCATCGGCGGCAGCGAGCGGCGGCCCGACGGTGGCGGGACCGACTGCGGAGGCTGCGACGGCGGGCCGACGATGTCGTCGATCATTCGCTCCCCTCACGGTTGGCGCGAAAGCCCGTGGCCCACTGATCGAACGTGCCCACGCCGGTCTGGAACGTCTCCGGCGGGGCGATGTAGGTGAGATCGTAGACGCACTTGTCCTTCTTGAGGACCCACGTGACGAACCGGCGCGGGACGCCGTCGAGCTTCGCCGTGATGTCGGTGCGCATCGCCTCGCGCCCATCGAACGGGACGACCTTCTCTTCGTGGATCTCGCGATCGGTGAAGTAGATGAAGAGGTGCTGGGTGAGCGAGCGGAGCGGCACGTCCTCGCCGTCGCGGTCGCAGCGGCCGTTGACCATGACGGTGGCGCTGTTCGCCTGGTCCTGAAAGGTGAGAGCCGCGTCGGAGACGTCCATCCGCGTCCAGCCTTGGGGCGCGGGCGGCACCTGGAAGACAAAGCCCCGCCCGTGGAACGTCTGTCCATCGAAGGCGGTTGCGCAGCCGGGGCAGGTTGCCACGGCGGTCACCATAAGGATGGCGAGCAGGGCCTCTCGCCGAAGTGCGATCATGCGCAGGGCACGGTACCACACACGTGCAGCGAGGCGAGAGATGCGTATCGAGCGCGACAGCATGGGAGCGGTAGAGGTCCCCGACGATCGGCTCTACGGAGCCCAAACGCAGCGCAGCCTGGAGCACTTCGCGATCGGCGTGGAGAAGATTCCCCGAGAGGTGATACGCGGCCTGGTTCGGGTCAAGCGCGCGGCAGCCGTGGTGAACGCCGATCTCGGCGTCCTCGCCAAGGAGAAGGCTGACGCCATCGTACGAGCTGCCGATGAGGTGCTCTCCGGCAAGCACGAAGCCGACTTCCCCCTGGCGGTCTGGCAGACGGGGTCGGGGACCCAGTCGAACATGAACGTGAACGAGGTGCTCGCGAACCGAGCGAGCCAGCTCCTCGGCGGGGGTGTGGGACAGAACAGGCTGGTGCACCCGAACGACGAGGTGAACCGGTCGCACTCGTCGAACGATGCTTTTCCGACGGCGATGCACCTCGCGGCCATCGAGGTCCTGACCTGCGCCGTGCTGCCGGCCGCGCAGGAGCTGCGCACCACGCTCGCCGACAAGAGCGCGCGCTTCGCGAGCGTCGTGAAGGTGGGCCGCACGCACATGATGGATGCCGTTCCCCTCACGCTCGGCGACGCGATCTCCGGGTGGGCGGCACAGCTCGACCACGCGTGCGCGGCCATCGAAGCGAGCCTTCCCGCGCTTCACCAGATCGCGCTCGGCGGCACCGCGGTGGGCACCGGGCTCAACGCGCCGAAAGGCTTCGCAGAGCGCACCGCGGCGGAGCTCGCGCGCCTGACCTCGCGACCGATCGTCTCGGCCCACAACAAGTTCGCTGCGCTCGCGGCCCACGACGCGGTCGTCAACGCGCACGCTGCGCTCAAGGTGCTCGCGGTCGCCCTGATGAAGATCGCCAACGACGTGCGCCTCCTCGCCTCCGGACCGCGCGCCGGGATCACCGAGATCACGATCCCCGAGAACGAGCCCGG
>JBGTSH010000235.1:0-16704 GCA_041940405.1 Polyangiaceae bacterium | reverse complement strand
GTGATGAACGGCAGGTAGGTGAGCTTCACCCCGGCCTTGTCCGCCGCCGGCTTGAGGCGCTCGCGGAGCGCGACGAGCGCATCGCAGTCGCACTCCTCGACGAAGGTGAAGTGCGCCGCGGTGTGCTTCGAGCGGGTCATGCCCTCGAAGATCCGCTTGCGGACGCCGCGGAGCGCCGTGCGCTCGTCGGCCTCGTTCGAGGTGATCGCATGCGGCGCGTACGAGCGGGCCACAGGCGCGGGCGCCTCGGCCTGCGGGGCGCGCGCCTGCGTCGGAGCGGGCGCGTGCGTGGCGAGGCCGCCGCCGCCGGAGGCGAGCTGCTGCACGTCGGTCTTGGTCACGCGGCTGTTCGGCCCCGACGGCGGGACGGTGCGAAGGTCGACGCCGAGATCGCGAGCGAGCTTGCGCGTTGCGGGCGTCGCGAGAGGCTTCTCGTTGAAGTACGAGCTCGGCTGGGCGTGGGAGACGTGACCGTTTGTCGATGCCGCAGCCGCGGCGGGCTTGGTCGCGAAGAGAGACATGCCGGGCAGGTCTTCTTTGATGTCGCCGACCGCGGTCGCCGCCGGGCCGTCGTCCTTCTTCTTCTCGGCCTGAGCGGGTGCGTGCGCCGCCGCACCGCCGCCGAGGTCGTAGACCACCAGCACCGAGTGCACCGGGACGATCGCGCCCACGGCGCCGCGGGTCTCACGGATCTTGCCGGCCTTGGGCGAGGTGATGGTGACCGTCGCCTTGTCGGTCATCACCTCGACCATCGGTTGGTCTTCGGTCACGACGTCGCCCGGGTTGACGAGCCATTTTACGATCTCGCCCTCGGTCACGCCTTCGCCGATGTCCGGCAGCTTGAACTCGTAGGTGCTCATACTAGTACCGGGCGGTCTCCAGGACCGCGGGGACGATGCGATGAGACAGCGGGAGGTACTCGTTCTCGAGCGTGTACGGGAACGGGGTGTCGAACCCGGTCACGCGCTTCGGCGGCGCCTCGAGGTGGAGGAACGCCTTCTCGTTGACCAGCGCGACGATCTCGCCGCCGAGGCCGCAGCTCTTCGGCGCCTCGTGGACGACCACGACGCGGCCGGTCTTCTTCACGCTCTCGATGATCGTGTCGATGTCGAGCGGCCAGAGCGTACGAAGGTCGATGACCTCGACGTCGACGCCTTGGGCTGCGCACTTCTGCGCCGCGTCCATCGCTTCGTAGAGCATCGCGCCCCAGGTGACGATCGTGACGTTCTTGCCTTCTTTGACGACGGCGGCCTTGCCGAGCGGCACGGTGTAGTCGCCCTCGGGGACGTCGCCCTTCGCCGCGCGGTAGACGCGCTTCGGCTCGAAGAAGAGGACCGGATCGGGATCGCGGATGCTCGCGAGGAGCAGGCCCTTGGCGTCGGCCGGCGTCGCCGGACAGACGACCTTGAGACCGGCGACGTGGATGAACTGCGCCTCGGGCGACTGCGAGTGGTAGTGACCGCCGCGGATGCCGCCGCCGACGGGCGTGCGGATGACGAGCTTGGACGTGTACTCACCGCCCGAGCGGTAGCGGTACTTCGCCAGCTCGCTGACGATCTGGTCGTACGCCGGGAAGATGAAGTCCGAAAACTGAATCTCGGGCACCGGCACGAGGCCGTAGAGCGCCATGCCGATCGCGGCGCCGATGATCCCGCCCTCGCTGAGGGGCGTATCGATCACGCGGTCGTCACCGAACTCGTCGAAGAGCCCCTGCGTCACGCGGAAGACGCCGCCGACCTTGCCGACGTCCTCGCCCATGACCACCACGCGAGGGTCCTTCCGCATCTCGAAGCGGAGGCCGTCGTTGATGGCCTGCACCATGTTCATTTGCGCCATTCGGAGTTCCTTCAGTCGTCTCCCCCCTCACGCAGTGAGGGGGGCCGGGGGGGAGAAAGGGCGGGAGCGATGCTCTCGGGTGGCGGAACGCTTCAGCCTCGGAATTCGGTCAGTGCCCGTGGCCCTTGGCCCGGGGTCCATTGAGAAGCTCTGCCTGCTGCTCCTTGAGGTGCCAGGGAAGCTCGGCGAAGACCTGTTCGAAGAGCGACTCGAGCGACGGCGCGGGCGTGTCCTCGGCGACCTTGATCGCCGCCTTGAGCTCGGCGTCGACCTCGGCCTCGATGGCCTTGTCTTGCGCCTCGGTCCAGCCGTACGCGACGGTGAGGTGCTTGCGCAGCCGGGCGAGCGGGTCGAGCGCGCGCCAGGGATCGAGCGTGCCGTCGGGGCGGTACGCCTTGGGGTCGTCGCTCGTCGAGTGACCGCTCAGCCGGTAGGTCAGCGCCTCGATGAGCGTCGGGCCCTCGCCCTTGGCGGCGCGAGCGAGCGCGTCGCGCGTGACCTTCACGACGGCGAACAGATCGTTTCCGTCGACCCGGACGCCGGGCATGCCGTACGCGACCGCCTTCTCGGCGAAGGTGCGGCTCGCGGTCTGGCGCTCGGTCGGGACGCTGATCGCCCAGCCGTTGTTGCGGCAGAAGAACACGGTCGGCGTCTTGAAGACGCCGGCGAAGTTCATGCCGTTGTGGAACTCGTTCGAGCTCGTCGCGCCCTCGCCGAGATAAACGATCGTGACGAGATCGTCCTTCTTCATCTTGGCGGCCCACGCGAAGCCGACGGCCTGGGGGATCTGGGTGCCGATCGGCGATGAGACGCTCGTCACCTTCGCGGCCTTGAAGCAGTAGTGGTCGGGCATCTGCCGGCCGCGAGCGGGATCGTTCGCGTTGCCGAACATGTTGTCGACGTAGCGCTGCAGCGGCATCCCCCGCCAGAGCGCGGCGCCGAACTCGCGGTAGCAGGGGAAGAGCCAGTCCTGCTTGCGGAGCGGGAAGGCGCTTCCGAGGATCGCCGCCTCTTCGCCGAGCGAGCCGATGTGGAAGCCGATGCGGCCCTGGCGCTGGAGCGTGACGAGCCTGTCGTCGAGCACGCGCGTCCGCACCATCGCGCGGTAGAGCGCGAGCACGTCTTCCTTGCTGAGCTTCGGGTCGTGCCGAGGATCGAGCGTGCCGTCCTCGCGCAGCACCTTGACCACGTCGTCCGCCTTCGTGTCGCCGGGGTGGCGCGCGACTGCCGGGCCGACGCCGATCGTCGACGTGTCCAGCCCAGGAGAGGACGGGGCTGCGCCGTTCGTGTGGACGGCTTCGGCCGCCGGCGCGGGCGCGTTCGGGTTGGGGAGCGAGCTCATGGTGCGGACCCTAGTCGTTCCGAGCCGGGCGTCCAGACCTCAGGCGACCTCTTGGAACAGGGACGCAGCGCGTCGAAAAACGCGCAGTGTTCGTCGCAGATCGCGACCGTCAGTCCATGGCGGACCGAGCGGCTTCGATGGCCTTGTCGACCGCCGAAGCGTCGAGCCCGAAGCCGGCCGCGAGCTCGGCCATCGTCTTGCGCTCGACGTCGCTCACACCGCCCGAGATGTAGCCGATGAGGGCCGCAACCCGCAGCACTTCATGCTGCTGCTCGGGCTTGGTCACGGTCCGCGCGACGAACTGGATCCGCTTCGATGCGCCGTCCTCGGCGTACGAGGCCTCGAGGTCGGCGAGGAGCGCCGCCACCTGGGCCGCATCCACGTGATGATCGGTCGCGGCGAGAACGACCTTCTCGAAGGCGTTCTTCTCTTCGTCGTCGAACTCGCCGTCGGCGTGCGCCACGAGGAACGCCCCCTCGACCAGCGCCTCGAAGAGCGCGGCCGCGGCGGGATCGAAGCCCGTGGGCGGCGTGTCCTCATCCCCCGTGGGACGGGTGCCATAGAGCTTCGCGGCGCGGCTCAGGATCGAGTTCTTGTCCCCCTGCGCGTCCGACGACAAGACGAGGTCGGGCCCCACCGAAGCGCGGGCCGTGCGCAGAGAGGTCGCGATGCGATCCAAGAGGCTCTGATCCACGGCCATTCTCTACACGGTTTCTCGAGATGGGGGGGAGCGTCAAGCGCCGTGTTTGCTAATCTCGGCGGCATGCCCAAAGAAGGTGGGCCCCGAGACGGAGGGCCGCGTGACGTCCTCCGCCCGGCCGCGACCCCTCCGGGCGGTTTTCACGGGCCTGCTGGGCGGCCGCTCGACGCGGGCGAGCCGCCGGGCGCGCGCTACGCGCTGCGCTTCGAGATGATGGCGCCGATCGCGCTCGGCTCGACCGCGCGTGTCGATCTCTGCCGGAGCCTCGGACCGGCTCAGCCCGGTGCGCCGCCGCAGAACCCGGGCGCGATCGCCGGGCAGCTGCTCGCGGTAAAGCGTCCGCTCCCCGAGCTCGCCGGAGACGAGAACGTCGGCAAACGCTTCCTCGACGAGGTGTGGATGACCGCATCGCTGCGGCACCCGAACGTCGTCGGGGTCGTCGGCTGGGGCCAGGACGACGTGGGTCCGTATCTCGCCGTCGAGCTCGTCCAGGGGGTGTCGCTCGCGCGGCTCATGAAGAGCGTCTTCGAAACCGGCGAGCAGTTCTCGGAGCGGCTGGTCGTCTACGTCGGGACCTGCGTCGCGCGCGGCCTCGCGGCGGCGCACGAGCTCCGGTCCGAACGGGGGACGCCTCTTCAGCTCGTGCACCGCGACCTCACCGCGGCGAACGTCCTCTTGAGCTTTCAGGGTGAGGTAAAGGTCGCCGACTTCGGGCTCGCCAAGGCGAAGGATCGGCTCACCGTGACGACGAGCGAGCTGCCGACCCGCAACCTGAACCACGTCGCCCCCGAAGAGCTCGCGCAGCTCCCTTCCGATCACCGATCGGATCTTTTCTCCTTCGGCGTCATGCTCTTCGAGCTGCTCACCGGTCGTCCCCCGTTCAAGGGCAAGGACGACCTCGCAACCCTCGAAGCGATCATGCGGCACGCACCGCCGGATCCGCTCGAGCTGCGGCCGAAGATGGACCGCACCCTCGCCGCCCTGGTGCTGCGCTGCCTCGAGAAAGCGCCCGAGCGGCGCTCGCAATCGGCGCGCGAGATCGTCCACGAGCTCGATCGATGGCTCGATGCCCACGGCTACCGCCACGACAACCACGAGGTTCTCGCGCGCTTCGTGCGCCGCAACTCGATGCGCCAGATGCGCTGGTTCGAGCGGGTGATCGCCGGCGAGCCGGCGCCGGCTCCCAACCCGCAAGCGCCGCCCAAGCTCTCGCTCTACGACCCCGCGGCGGACGGGCCGGTGCCCGCCACCACCTCGACGAGCGACAGCGGTCGCCGGACCGACGAGCCCACGCTCGTCGACCGGCCGCGGTCGAAGGCGCCCACGGCGCGAAGGTCCCGCTCGACCGAGTCGTTCGCCGCGCTCCAGAAGACGCGCCGGCTCAGCGAGGGGCCGGGCGTCGACCTCCCCGATTTTGCCGATCCAGAGACCGACGATGAAGTGCCGACCGTCGCGATCCGAATGGATGCAAGCACGCGCGAGGCGCTCCGCGACGGCAAGCTGAAGGAGCTGCCGCGAAATTCGCCGATCCCGCCGCGGGTCGAGGGGCGAGGCCCGCTCGGGACCGAGACGATGAACGAAGGGACGAGCGCGTTCTTCGCAAGCCGTTCCGCTCCCTCGCAAAAGCCGTCGATCCTTCGGACGGTCGAGCGCGAGATCGAGCGCTTGCGCGAGCTCGCCGGCGAACGTCACGAAGCTGCGCGCGCGGCCCGAGAGAAGGCCCGGATCGCGGTGCTCGAAGCCGAGCGGGCCGAGGCCCAGGCCCGGATCGTCGAGCGCGCCATGGGTGGTGTCCGCCAAGCGCACGACGCGGCCGTCCGTGGTCAGTCCGATGAGGCAGAGCGGCGCCTCGACGAGGCCCTCGAGCTCTTGGCGACGCAGCGGCGGACCTGAGCCGAGCTGCGACCGCCGTTCGAAGGAGCTGCTACGCTTCCCGCATGCTTAGGGCGGTCGCATGCATCACGGCTGGCATCCTCCTCTCGTGCGAGGCCGGGGTGAACGACGCGCAAGGCGGGGGCGGCGCGACCCCCGCGACGACGAGCGCGAGCGGAGCCGAAAATGGCGCCGGCGGAGCGGGCGGCTCGACCGCAGCCTTCATGGGCACCGGTGGCAACGTAGCCTGCGTCGACCAATGCTCGAGCGACCTGCACCAGGTGATGGATTGCAATGGCAACGTCCTCGAGCAGTGCAGCGGCGACGAGGGCTGCAATCCCCTCACCCTCACCTGCGCCAACGCTTGCCAGAACGCGGCCGAATCGAAGCAGTCGGTCGGCTGCGAGTACTACGCGGTCGACATGGACCAGAACAACCCGGGCGCCTGCTTCGCGGCCTACGTCGCGAACACCTGGAACACGCCGGTGAAGATCCAGGTCGAGCTCGCGGGCACCATGCTCGACGCCGCGAGCTTTGCGCGCATCCCCGTGGGCGAGGGGCCTTCGCTCACCTACCAGCCATACGACGCGGTCAACGGGCTGCCTCCCGGTCAAGTAGCGATCCTCTTCCTGAGCGGCGACAACTTCAGCGGCGTCGCCTGCCCGACCGCGCCGGCCCAACCGGCGAGCGTCGCAGTAGCCGGAACCGGAATCGGCAACGCCTTCCGGATCACCACCGACGTCCCGGTCGTGGCCTATCAAATGAACCCGTACGGCGGCGGCAACGCCGCGGTCACCGCAGCGTCTCTCTTGCTTCCGACGAGCGCGTGGGACACCAACTACATCGCGGTCAACGTCTCGCCGGCCGACATCGGCTACGGGCCGTCGATGAACATCATCGCTGCAGAAGATGACACGACCGTCACGCTGCTACCGAACCATAACCTCGCGGGCGGCAACGGCGTCCCTTCGAGCTCGGCGAACGTCCCGGTCGACATCGTCCTGAATCGCGGCCAGCAGGTTCAAATCACCCAGGTCGAGGAGCTCTCGGGCAGCATCATCCAATCCGACAAGCCCATCGGCCATTTGGCCGGCCAGCCCTGCATGCGCTGGCCGATCGGTGTGGCCTATTGCGACCACGGCGAGCAGATGATCCCGCCGATCCGCGCGCTCGGGCACGAATACGTCGCCGTCATGCACCGCCCGCGCGCGAACGAGCCCGCGTTCTACCGCGTCATCGGCGCCGTCGACGGCACCCAGCTCACGTACTCCTCGAACGTCGGCGGTCCGGCCACCCTCGACCTCGGCCAGCAGGCGGTGTTCTCGACGACGCAGCCGTTCGTCGTGTCGAGCCAGGACGCCGATCACCCGTTCATGCTCTTTACGTACATGACGAGCTCGACGTTCACGCCCGAGACGTCGGACCAGGGCGATCCGGACATGGTCATCAGCGTCCCGGTCGATCAATACATGCGGAGCTACGTCTTCTTCACCGACCCGACGTACCCGGAGACGAACCTCGTGCTCGTGCGCTCGAAGCTCGCCGGGACGTTCCGCGACGTGGAGCTCGACTGCCTGGGGACCGTCGGCGGCTGGCAGCCGGTCGGCGACTACGAGTGGACTCGGATCGACCTCATGACCGGAAACTTCGAGCCCGTCGGCAACTGCTCGACCGGACGCCACGAAATCACGAGCGAAGGGCCGTTCGGCCTTTGGGTGTGGGGGTGGGGCACTCCATTCACGACCCCTTCGACGCAGAACGTCAGCTACGGCTACCCGGCCGGGATGAACGTCATCCCCATCAATGACGTCGTGGTCCCGCCCATCCCGAGGTAGTCTCGGCGCATGCGCGCCCTCTTCATCACCTTGGCTTGTGTGGCCCTCGCTGCGTGCTCGGCCGGCATCGACGACAGCGCCAGCGGCGGAAGCGGCGGAAACGGCGGTCCTGGCAGCCCCAGTGCGAACGGCGCCGGTGGCGGCGTCGGCACCTTCATGGGCCAGGGTGGCTCGACGGGCAGCGGGATGTGCGGCGCGTGCTCGGCCGACCTTCACCACGTGCTCGATTGTGACGGTAACGTCATTCAGACCTGCGAAGGTCAGAATGGATGCAATCCGGCGACGCTCCAGTGCGCCAACGCATGCCAGAACGCGGCCGACACCAAGCAATCGGTCGGCTGCGAATACCTCGCGGTCGACATGGAGCAGTTCACGCCCGACTCCTGCTTCGCGGTCTACGTCGCGAACACCTGGAACTCGAACGTCAAGATCCAGGTCGAGCTCGCCGGCCAGATGCTCGATCCCTCCGGCTTCGCGCGCGTACCCTCGGGTCAGGGCCCGTCTCTCAGCTACGCGCCGTACGACGCCGTGAACGGTCTGCCTCCGGGTCAGGTGGCGATCCTCTTTCTGACCGGCTCTGCGGGGAGCAGCGTCCCCTGCCCGGTCACGCCCGCGCGCGATCCGAGCGTCGGCATCCAGGGCACCGGCATCGGAGACTCCTTCCGCATCACGACCGACGTGCCGGTCGTCTCGTACCAGATGAACCCCTACGGCGGCGGCAGCGCGGCGGTCACCGCGGCCTCGCTTCTCTTGCCGACGAGCGCCTGGGACACGAACTACGTGGCCGTCAACGTCTCGCCCTACGACATCGCGCCTCCGTCGATGAACATCATCGCCTACCAGGATGACACCACCGTTACGCTTCTCCCCAACCAGGCGGTGCAAGGCGGCGGCGGCATCCCGCCTGGCGCGGCGAACAGCCCGCTCATGTTCCAGCTCGACCGCGGCCAGCAGGCGCAGATCTCGCAAGCCGCCGAGCTTACCGGTAGCGTCATCCAGAGCGACAAGCCCATCGGCTTCCTCGCCGGGCAGAGCTGCATGCGCTGGCCGACCGGCGTCGCCTACTGCGACCACGGCGAGCAAATGGTCCCGCCCGTCCGCGCGCTCGGAAACGAGTATGTCGCCGTCATGCACCGGCCTCGCTTCGGCGAGCCCGCGTTCTGGCGCATCGTCGGGGCCGTCGACGGCACGCAGCTCACCTATTCGACCGACGTCGGCGGCCCTGCGTCGATCAACCTGGGCCAGCAGGTCGTCTTCCCCTCGTCGACTCCGTTCACGGTCAAGAGCCAGGACGCCGACCACCCGTTCATGGTCTTTTCGTACATGACCGGCTCCGAGTACGGCTCGAGCGGGTACGGCGATCCGGACATGGTGATCAACGTGCCGGTTCAGCAGTACATGAGCTCGTACGTCTTCTTCGCCGATCCGAGCTACCCGGAGACCAACCTCGTCTTGGTTCGATCGAAGCTCGCCGGAACGTTCCGCGACGTGAACCTCGACTGCCTCGGCGTGGTCGGCGGCTGGCAGCCCGTCGGTGAGTACGAGTGGGCTCGCGTCGACTTGATGACCGGCGACTTCCAACCGGTGGGCGGCTGCTCGACCGGACGCCACGAGATCTCCAGCGAAGGGCCGTTCGGGCTCTGGGTTTGGGGCTGGGGAACGCCGAACACCTCGTTCTTCACCGCCAACGTGTCCTACGGGTACCCCGGCGGCATGAACGTCATTCCGATCAACGACGTCATCATTCCGCCCGTCCCGCGCTGACCGCAGAGCTGTTGTCCGCGGGGCGGCATCCGGGTTACGTCAGCGGCGTGACCCGCATCGAGCCGCTCCTGGGGCTGACCGTCGCGCTCGCGCTGGTCGGGGCCTCGTGCGTACGCGTCGCCGGCGGGCCCTCGGACGAAGCACACGGTGCCGAGCACCTGATGGTCGGAGCATCAGCCGAAAATGGCGCCTCCGTCGGGACCGACGCCGGGCCGGCCGCGGCTCCCTCGGACGGCGACGACGAGCTGCCGGCCATCACGTTCCGCCAGCCCATCCCCGCCGCGCTCGACGACAAGTCGCCCGCCGTAAAGTACGCGGACATGGGGCAGGCCGCCTGCAAGGCCGAGGTGAAGCGGCGCGACCTCCCCGTCATCCCGCTGAAGACCGCGCAGAAGGGCGTGTCCGGCGGGATGCGCATCGACGGCTCGATGAACGGCGTGAAGATCGTCGCGCCGCCGTCATCGACGAAGTTCGGCATCTTGGACTGCCGGCTCGCGCTGGTCATCGACGACCTCACCAAGCATCTTCACGAGCGCGGCGTCGTCCGCATGAGCATCGACAACATGTACCGCCCGCACGCGAAGCTGCCCGGGCGACGCAAGGCCAGCCAGCACGCGTTCGGGCTCGCGATCGACATCAACGGCTTCGAGCTCGCGGACGGTCGCGTCCTCACGACCGCCGACTGGGGCGCCTCGATCGGCGAAGTTCCCTGCGGCGCGGACGCCGTCATGGCCTCCCCCACGGCAGCCAGCATCGAGATTCGCAACCTGGTGTGCTCGGTGGCCCGCTCCGGCCTCTTCAACACGATGCTGTCACCGAGCTATGACGCCGCGCACCGGTCGCACTTTCACTTCGACATCAAGAGCGACACGACGCGCTTGACGATGCGCTGACGCGCTGATCAGCTGCCGATGCGCTTCAGCTTTCGCTGGAGCGTGCGCCGATCGATCCCGAGCATCTTGGCCGCCGTCGCCACCACGCCACCCGCATCGTGGAGGGCAGCCTCGATCGTCTCGCGCTCGACGTCCTCGAGCCTGTATCGCCGCCCGCCCGTGCCGGGCCTCGACGGCGGCGGCTCGCGCTCGCCGACCGGAATGGTGCTCGCCTCACGAAGCAGCCGATCCACATCCACCGGCTTGGTGAGGAGCGTGTCGGCGCCCTCGCGCATCGCCGCCACCGTCAACGGGATATCGCCGAAGCCGGTGAGCATCACGATGGCCGCTTCGGGCCGCAGCTTTCGAAAGCGCTGGATCGCCACGAGCCCGTCCTCGCCGGGCATGCGATAGTCGACCGCGATCAAATCGACGCCTTCGTCCTCGAGGATGCGATAGCCCTCCTCGACGCTCGCCGCCGTGAACGCTCGCACGCCGCGCCGCCGGAGCGCGCCCTGGAGCGCGAGCCGAAACGCTGTGTCGTCGTCGACGAGCAGGGCGGACGCGATCTTCCGCATCGGACCGAGGGTATACCACCTACGGTCACCAGGCCCGTCTGGAGCGCGAAAAAACGCGCGCAGGAGGCTTCGGGAACGACCTACCGGTAGGGTCCGATCTTGGCGTCCTTCGCCGGTGCGAGGTGCGACGCGGCGACCTCCGCCACCTTGACCACCCTCTCGAGCAGCTCGCCCACGCGGTCCGCCGGCGGCACCTCGGGCAGGCGGCACATGACATATTCGTCAGTGAGCTCGACGGCCCCGGCCTCGGCCAAGAACATCAGGTGGCTCTGCACGTCGGCCGTGATCTTCTCGAGCACCTGGAACGGGTCGTCTCCCTTGACGACGAAGAGGTCGTCGAAGGCCTCGTTCCCGACGAGGAAGTCCACGCCGCCGTAGCCTCTGCTGAAAGGCAGCTGGGTCGCGCCGCGCACCATCAGCCCGAGCCCCAGCGGGGTCGGAAACGACGCGACGACGACGCCTTCGTAGGTGCGTCGCGCGATTCGGCGCGCCCCCGCAAAGACCGGAAAGCGTCCGATGTCGCCTTTGAGCCCGAGCGGCGTCCGCTGAAACGTCAGGTCCAGCCTGGGAGCGATCGATCGATAGCCTCGCGAATGCACGCGCAGCTCCTGCGCCGACGGCACGCGGTCGCGCCCGTCGAGGATGGCACGCGTGAGCTCGGCGGACGCGGGCAGCGCCCATTCGAGAAAGTCGGCGTCCCGCTCCGATGCCTGCGCCAGCCGCACCCATTGATCGGTCACCGTGACCGTCGCCCGCTTCGAGGCGTCGAGCAGGAGCCGTCGGGCTTCCGGCCCCAGGAGCTTGTCCACCCGGCGGGGCTCGTCGGCGCCGATCAAGAAGGCTGCATCCAGCTTCTTGTCGCCCAGGATGTGGTCTTCATGACCCGGAATGCCGAGCGCGATCGCTTCGAGGTCCGCGTCGTCCTGATTCCGCATCGCGAGGCCCAGGTCGAGCGGTGGAACGATGTTGACGGTGGCCACGGCATGGCCGCCATGCGCCCCCACCTCGGCGCGCGGATTCAGCCCGCGAGCTCCGGAGCCCTCGAGCTTCTCCATCGCGCCGAGCACGGCATCGCGACGCCGCCTCTCTTGCTTCGCGAGTGCTGCATCCCTCACGCGGCCCGCTGCCGCGAGGGTGCCGAAGGCCGACGCCACGAAGAAGACGAAGAAGACGAAGAGCACCGCTCAAGCATCGCCGAGCTCCGGCTCGCTCCGCCTCAAAGATCGGCCTTCGCCGCCCTCAAGAACGCGCCGTACTCCTTCTTCTTCGCCCCCTCGGGGAGCGAAATCTGAAGCGATGCCCAACGCCTATCACCCTGCCAGGTGACCTCTACGCCGACGAGGAGCGGCCAGAGGGGCTTGCCATCGCTCGTCAGGCTGCTGGTGTCGGATTCGATGACCGCCGAGCGCGCCGCCTTCAGGCGCCGCCAGGTGTCGAAGGATCCGGGCGTCATCTTGGCGACGAATCCCGCTCCCGATCCTCGCTCGACCGGCAAGGTAACCCGCGTGTAGCCGCTGGCGCGCAAGGCGTCGGCCTCGCGGTCGGGGCCGGCGCTCACCGCGATCTCCGAGGTGCGCGGCATGATGACGACCAGCGACTCGCGCGGCATGTCGTCGATGGTCCCGACTGCACGGTACGCGTACATGAAGCCCGGCACGATCGCCTTTGCGTCCGCCCTCCCCGCTCGGCTCGATTTCGCCTCACAGTCGCTCCTGTCGAAGAGGCCCTCGGCGGCGAGGACCCCGACACGATCGTCCCGCCACGTTCTGGACGCGATGCCGGACCAGCGCGCCTGAAGAAAGCCCTCGTGGCCGGGCCCGCAGCTGGGCGCGTTCGTGGTCGAATAGCTGCCCGAGGTGCTGGCGAGGTACGAACCGATCTCGACGTCGCCGAGCATGTCGCCGTGGATGACGACCTTGTCAGGGTACAGCGCGAGCTTCGGGCCCTCGGTGCTCTCGGTCGTCTGGAGCTTGGGGAGCGCCTCGTAGTCGATCTCGATCGAAGCGACGCGGGGCCGCTTGATCCCCTTCAAGCGCCCCTCGGCGTCGGCCTCGGCCGGCGTGCCGAAGCGAGCGTTCTGCGCGGGCCTCGGATCCGGGGCGATGCCGGCGATGGGCTCACCGCCCATGATCATCCCCTTCGGTTTCGGCTTCGCAGCGGGCGGCGCCGCCGTCTGGCGCGCCGGCGCCGATGCGCTCGCGCACGCGACCGACAGAACAGCCAATAGCGCGATGATCGCCGCGCCCTTCAAAGGGTCCTCAAGAAGGCTGCAAGCGCCTTGCGATCGCCTTCCTCCAGGCGATGGGTCTTGCCCATCTTGCTGCTGGGATCCGAGAGGAGCGCCTCGAGCGATTCGTAGCGACCGTCGTGGAAGTACGGTCCCGAGCCGCTGAGCCTGCGCAGGCTCGGCGTCTCGAACCGCGCGGTGGACTCGTACACATTCGCGGTGAAATCATGCAGAAGGCCATCGGTGCGATCAGCACCCAAGTGACACACGCTGCACCGCTGTTCGTCGGAGAAGAAGATCTCTCGGCCGCGGCGAGCGAGATCATTCAGCTGCGACGCTGCGGGAGGCGGCGCCACGGCCTCGACGAACCGGGAGAGATCCTCGACCGCCGCTTGGCTCATTCCCTGACCGCCGAGGCGGCTGACCGTGTTGCCGATGTAGTCCTCGATCGTTCCCTTGTGGCCGACCCAGCCATACGGAGCGGTGTCCTTGAGGCGCCCGGCGAGCATGAGCGTCTGGCGCGGTCCCTCGGGCGTCGCCCAAGTGAGGCCATCGTCGCGACCGTCGGGGTGACAGCTCGCGCAGGCGATCCCGTCGTTCGAGATGCGTACGTCGTCCGTGCGATAGAACAGCTCTCGACCGGCTGCGACGCGCGCGATGTCGCCTTTCGGTGCGTATGCGAGCTCGATGGTCTTCATCGCGACGCCCTTCGCCCCGAGATCGAGGACCGTCAGACGACCCTCGAACTGGGAGAAGACGACGGCACGCGCCGAAGCGTCGTCGATGGCGATCCCGGTGGGGCCAGTCGGCACCTCGATCCGTCGCTTCTCCACCCGAAACGGCTCGAGCGCCCACGCGTCGAGCTCGAGCACCGCATCGATGCCCATGCAGGCCACGAACAAGCTGCCCGTCGAGGCTCGCACCGCCGCGGCGCGCGGCAGGACGCACTCGCGCGCGAAGAGCCGCCGATCCGTCCCGAGCAGGTGGGCCGAGAGCGGACGGTCCAGATCGGGATCGATCGCGCCGACGCGCGGCGCTTGCTTCGGGATGCCGTCGAATGGCGGGCCGTAGTAGGTCGAGGTCGCGCGCGACGGATCGCCCGGGTCCACGCTCACCATCGGCACGAGGATGCGTCTCGCCGGACGGCTCGGCGCCGGCTTCGGCGGCTCGCCCTGGATCCCCGAGAAGCCTTCGGTCGCACGCGGCTTCTCGACGATGCTCGTGAGGGCGTAGCCGTGCGATCCGGTGCGACGGGCGAGGCGGTCGGCCGCCGGGATGCCGGGCGCAGACTTGAACGATCCGACGTCGATCGTCCTGGCCTGGCCGAGCCCCAGCTTCGGATCGAGGACGGACACGCGCCCGCCCACGAGGTGGCTCATCCAGACGCGGCCTTCCTCGTCGAAGAGGACGCTGCGCGGATCGCGGTCCACTTCGACGGCACCCCGCAACATGAGGTCCTTGCCGTCGAACGTCGACAGGGTCGCCGCGTAGGCGCTCGTCACGGCGATGGTCGACTCGCCGGCGTCGGTCGCAAGCCCCCAAGGCTCGGCGGGGACGTCGCGCGAGCAGGTGACGATCAGCTTCGAGCCGACGCCCGCCTCCGGCTCGAGCACGACGAGCCGCGAGACGTCGGCGAGGGTCACCAGGACGCGGCCGTCCGCGAGCGCAAGGACTTCACGGGGGGAGCCGTCGAGCGGCGCAGCAGAGACCTCTTTGCCGGCGTCGACGTCCACCGTATGAATGACGTTACTGTCAGCGTCTGCGACGTACGCGAAGAGCGTCTGTTCGCCTTTGACCAGCGCGACCGGCGATCCTTGGCGCGAGAGCGGGGTCGCCGCGGTGCCGGCGTACCGCTTCGAGCACGCGACCTCGGCGCGTGGCACAGCGGGCGGCGCCACGACCTTTTCGGCAAACGTTCCGCTCGGGGTCGAAGCGGGCGCACCGCCGCAACCGGCGGCCCCCACGAGGAGGAGGGCGAGAAGCCGTCGCATGATTCGTGAGCGACAGCCCGCGGTCGTGAAAGTTCCCGAACGGGCCGGCGAGTCTCAGCGGGCGCGCGCTTTGGCCGCCTGGTCCGGCTTGCCGCACGCCTCGTAGGCCTTGGCCGCGAGCTCCTTCAGCGCGGGCGGGACCCACTTGCGCTCGAGCGCCTTGTCGGCTGCCTCGCACGCTTCCGCGCTGCTGCCGGCGGCGGGCAGCGCCGCGAGCGCGAGCTCGTACGCCTCGTGGGTCTGGCGGTTCTTCAGGTTGAGCCTGGCGACCTCCGCCGCTTTCGCCGGGTCGTCCGCTGCCTTCAGAAAAAACCACCCGGCGTGATCCGCAAACGCGAGCGGATGCTTCCCGAGGAGCTCCGCGTACCGGCTCTTCGCCTTCTCGATGTGCTCTTTGCCGGACCCGGCCGAGACCTCGTTTTTTGCGACACCGAGGATCGCCTCGAGCTCGGGGTCGTCGCCGATCTCGAGCGCCGGTCTCAAAATCGCCTCGGCATCCCCCGGCGGAACGAGCTGGGCGAGGTGCGCCGCGGCGTGCGCGTAGCCCGGGAGCCGCTCGAGCGAGGCTCGGTAGAGGGCCTTGGCCTTCTCTTCATCGCCGTTCTTCTCCCACATGCTGCCGCGCTCGAACCAAATCCAGGCGAGCATGAACGGCGAGACGTCGACGTACGTCGACTCGGCCTCGGCCATGAGCTTGTCGGCCTCCTCGATGCGGCCGAGCTGGGAGATGCAGACGCCGGCGAGCGTCATGGCGATCTGAGCCTTCGGCGCCTTCGCGGCGGCTTCGAAGAGCGGGCAGGCCTCTTCGTACTTTCCTTGCGCGAGGTAGACCGACGCACGCTTCACCTCCAGCACCGCCTTCCTCGCTCCAGCGGCTTCCGCCTCTTCGAGGAGCCGCAGCGCTTCCTCGAAGCGATGCACGGCGGAGAGCGCCGTCGCGCGCTGTACGAGCACGTCGGCATCCTTGGATCGCAGCGTAGCGAGCTCGGACTCGAGCTCGCCGATACGATCGTAGTCGCTGACCCTACCGAGCGAGGTCGCGCGCTCGAGCAACGTCTCCAGGAGCCACTGGCGGGGTTGGATCTTGTCTCTCCCGACCTCCAGCGACTTCTCGCTCGCCTTGATCCGGCCCTGGAGGTTCGCGACGGCTACGTCGGCGGGCGTCGTGCGCTTGCCCTTGCCGACCTCGATCGGCGGCGGTGCAGCCGATGCAGACGCTTTGGGCGCATCGCCCCCGTCGCAGCTCTGCGAGCACGAAGAAACGAACGCCGCGGTGGCGAGGAGCATCGTCACCGCGGCGTTTGTCTTCATGAGAGCGTTGTCTGCGAAGGCTCGGTCGCGCGCGCCTGCTCAGGGAGCGGGAGCGAGGTACGGGAACGTCTCGACCTGCGCCCTCGCCGGCACGTCGATCTCGTCGCCGAACGGCGCCGGGAAGACGCCCGCGACGATCGAGTACGTCGTGTCGATCGAGTCCACCGACGTCTTGCGACCGCCGCAGGTGTCGTTGGCCAACCCGAGGAACGCAGCTTCGACGCCGAGGTAGACGTCGCACCCCTCGGCCGCGTCGCCCTTCACGACGATGTAGTCGTGCGTGAGAACGGTAGCGAGCGTGGCGTAGCAACCGGCGGTCTCGTCCATACAAGCTGCGGGCTGGTTGCCGCAGTTCGCGTCGAGCGAGTCGAGCACG
>JBGTSH010000234.1:0-16732 GCA_041940405.1 Polyangiaceae bacterium | reverse complement strand
GGGGAGGCGGCGCCTTCCTGATCCTCTTCGTGCTGATGGTCAAGAAGGGCTTCCCGGCCGTGCAGGGCGCAATGGACGCCCGCGCCGACCGGATCCGGGCCGACCTCGACGAGGCCGACCAGGCCAAGCTGGACGCCCAGTCCGTGAAGGCCGGCTACGAGGCACGGCTCGCCGACGCCAAGTCTGAGGCCTCCCGGCTGATCGACGAGGCACGCGGCGACGCCGAACGGGTCCGCGCCGACCTGGTCGCACGTGCCGAGGCCGACGCCGCCGGAATCCGGGAGCGCGCCGCTGTCGAATCCGATGCCGCCAAGGCCCAGGCGATCGCCGACCTCCGCGCCGAGGTCGCCTCCATCGCCCTGGGTGCCGCCGAGCGGGTCGTGCAGTCGAGCCTCGACGCCGAGGTCCAGGGCAACCTGATCGACGCCTACATCGACGAGGTGGCCGGAACCGATGGCTGACGCCGCCGTGACCGGCTACGCCGAGGCACTGTTCGCCGTCGCGTCGGTCGAGGGTGACCTCTCGGCCGTCGAGGACGAGTTGTTCAACTTCGCCCAGGCGCTCCGGTCCAACGACGAACTCCGCTCGACCCTCGCCGACGGCAACGTCCCGGCGGCTCGACGCCTCCAGGTGGTCGACGATCTCCTGGATGGCCGGGCCTCGGCGACCACGTCGGTGCTGGTCTCGATGGTGGTGGGTGCCGGACGAGCCTCCGAGCTGCCATCCATCGTCGACGCCTTCATCGAGCGGAGTGCAGCATCACGCAACAAGGCGGTCGCCACCGTGCGCGCCGCGGTCGACCTCACCGCCGACCAGCGGGACCGCCTCACCGCCGCCATCAAGGTGTCGACCGGTAAGGACGTCGAGATCCGCGTGGTCGAGGAACGGGTGGAGCTCGCTCAGCCTGCCTGCGCGCGAGGGATGCGCGCCGAGGCGCAGCGCCGCCGCCTTGGCGATTCCCGCGAGGACCGGGTTCGGAGCCGTTACCAGCTCGCACAATCGGTCGACGAGGCCGTCGAGCTCGAGCTCGGCTGCGAGCACGGCCGCAAGCGGACCTGCGTCGGCTCCGGAAGGCGCTTCGATGAGGAGGCGGTCGAGCCTTCCTTCCGTTCCGGGCCGCACCACCGTCCGGCTCGCTCGGTAGCCGTCGGCGGACACTTCGACGAGCTCCTTGCCGGCATCGCTTTGAAGAAGCGCGCGTGCCGCTGCGAGAACGTCGCGGGTTGCTCCCGGTTGCGCCGGCAAGCTCGTGGCTCCGTGCTCATCGAGATCGAGCGCGACGGGTCGGCTGCCCTCGGCCGCGTATTGACCGAGCACCGCGTCGAGCACATCGAGCATCGACTCGTACTTGCGCTCTGCCACCATCACGGCGCCCCCGGCACGCACCGTCAGCCGGCTGTGCGCGACCTGTTCTTCTCCGCTACGGCTCTGAAACTGCGGCTGAACCAGCTCGGCGTGGTGGATGGCTTCGATCGCGGACCAAGGAATCGCTCCTCCGGCGACGATGCCCCAAGGTGTGATCAGCATCGCGGTCGGCGTTTGCCCGGTGGAACGCTTCGCAACGAAGAGCCTCTCGACCGCATAAGCCCCGACGGCGATCACCGGCACCGCGACCAAGAGCGCCGGGATCTTCAAGGCCACCGCCGCGCCGAAGGTCGTGGCCGCGCCCATCGCGGCGGCCGCGTATCCACCGTCGCGAAGCTTCGCAGGCTCGAGCTCCAGATGGCGAAGCTCGGCCGGAACGAGCCGCCGGCGTACAACCTGGGTCGACCCGGCCGTCATGGAGCTTCCATACCCCACCACGACTTCGCACAATTCGTATGAGGGTCGGAGATTCCGACCTTATGTCGCGCCCACTGGAAAGTTACACTGCCCAATCCCCGTGAAGATCGAAGGTGAGGATATCCGTGGGGCCGCCGACCAAGCGCAAGGCGCAGGTCGGACCGTCGAGCCGTTTCTCCGGGCCGGCGACAACGTGATGGGAGAAGTGGGACGCCGGCTCGTGCACGGCATGTCCCGCAAAGCTCGCATCGTCGAGTTCAAGGAGGCGCCGTTCGAGAACGCCGACGACTGGACGTCGAGTGAGGACGGCGCCGTAACCGTCAACACCAGCGTCACGGGCGGCACGACCGTCGACCTCTCCGAGCCGGTCGAGTTCGTCCACTTCGGTCGCGTGTATCTCGATCGCTCGCACCTCTTCCCGTCGCCGGCGCTCGACGACACGGCAGCGGCCCTGGTGCCGATCGCGCCGCAACAGTCCTCGGGAGGGGGCTCGTCGACGCCCGCCGCGGTCGACGGCGCGGGCAAAGACATTCCGGCCCACGGCCTCATGTTCCGCGCCGGCCTCCTCCGCGAGTCGGTGCTGCTCGGCGGCTTCATCCGCGCGCAGATGGACGCGCTCATCGCCGAAGAGAAGAGCAAAGGCGTCATCGGCGTGCTCGCGCAGGTGCTCGCCGATCTCACGGGCTCGGCCGGCGGCACCGGCGACAAGCCCAACGCCGTCGATCTCAACCCGCACCTCAAGAAGGTGATTGAGGCGGCCAAGCGGATCAACAAGGACAAGGTCGACTACGTCGACCTCCACGCCGCCGGCGTCGAGCTCCACATCGCGCGGCGCGCGTACCGCGAGTACCTCGTCGGCGAGAACGAGAAGCGTCACGCGCCTGCGAAGAGCCCCGGCGGCGGCATCCTCAACGACCAGGTGCCCGCCATCAACGAGGGCCTCTCCGCGGGGCATGACTGGCTCGGAGGGGGAAAGAAGATGACCCCCGAGCAGAAGCTCGACGCGGTGCCGAAGCTGACGGCGCTCGTGCCGCCGGGCGTCCAGGACTTCCTCTCGCTGGTGCAGAAGATCAGCTTCAAGGCATGGGACGTGTGCGCGGCGCTCAACTACGAGTACGCGATCCGTCTCGAGCCGATCATCGAGGACGCCGCGCGGCGCATGACGATCGACTCGATTCAGAAGAGGGCCGTGCCGGTCTTTCCGGTCTGGTACCTGGAGCGCCAAGCGGATTACGTCCTTCCGCCGGACATCGAGCAGAAGATCTTCGACAAGGTCGACAACCCCCTCGCGAAGAGCGACGTCCCGAAGCTCCTCGGCTTCCTCGTCGACCCGGTCAACAAGGCGGTCGACGTCGTCACCGATCCCATCAAGGGAGCGCTCCAGGACTACGACCAGAAGGTCGGCATCGACAAGACCTTCGACTTCTTGAGCCGCCCCGATCGCTACACGCCCGGCCGGCCGTTCCTCGACGACGTCTTCCTGATCCCGCCGGACGCGGACGCCCCCGATCTGCCGGACGGGGCCAAGCGCGCGCGCACCGGCTGGTCCGGCGGCCTCGGTCAGATGGCCGTCGACTCGGTGAAGGGCGCGCTCGGCATCTCGCACATGCCGGAGTTCCTCGAGTGGATCGTGTCGAAGGTCTCGACCGTCTGCGCCGAGTTCATCCGCGCGGTCTACTGCCGGCTCCTCACGCTCAAGCCGACCGACGTGGTGACCGAGGCCGAGATCCAGGAGGCCGCGAAGCGTCACCTCGTCGGCAACGTGATCGAGTGCATCCTCGGCGGCCTCGGCTTCGCCGACAAGCTCCGCAAGATGACGCTCGACATCCCGATCGCCGAGGTCGCGATCTCGGTCGACGCCCTCGTCGGCCGAGCGAAGGAGTTTGCGTCGCTCAAGCTCGAGAAGTTCATCGATCCGGTCATCAAGTACGCGATGCGCGATCTCTACCAGATGATCTTCGCGTACCGCGCGACCGCGATCACGAACCGCGCGCTCACGATGGAGGTGCACCTCGCGCAGCTCCCGACCGTGTTCTCGCGCATGTTCCGCAACGTGTTCTTCCCGCTTTGGGACAAGGTCATCGAGCGCACGATCGAAGCGGTGACGGCCTCGCTCGCTCCGCGCCTCCCCGAGGCGGGGCTCGCCCTCCTCAAGGCGCGCGAGCAAGGCGAGCAGGTGCGCGGCAAGATCGTCCAGGCGCTCGCCGGCCTCGACTCGCTCCCCGGCACGCTCCCCGACGCGGTGTTCAACTTCGGAAGCCCGAAGAAGAGCGTCGACCAGCTGAAGAAGGACTGGAACCCGATCGTCAAGAAGGCCAAGGACGCCTGGGACGCCGCCGAGATCGACGTCACCCAGGACATCGGGCCGATGGATCACGACGAGCTGGAGACCGCGTTCCCGGTCAAGGATCGCATCAAGCAGGCGACGATCCTCAAGGTGACGCCCGAGCACCTGAAGAAGGTCGCCCGTGAGCTCAAGTGGAAGAAGGCCAAGAAGCAGCCGGCGCTGACAGAATCGTCAGGCGGCGCAGCGGGCAAGACGGGCGACGTGCAGAACCACGCGCCCGAGGGCGCCGGGCCGGCCGCCACCGGATCGGTTCCCCCGCCGAGCGGACAGCCCGGCGTGCCCGGGCAGCAGTTCCCGTACGGCGACTACCCGATGAGCCAGCCCAACGGCCCGATGTACGCGCAGGTCACGCCGTACTCCGGCTCGATGCAGGGGGGCTCGTACCAGGGCGGCTCGTACCAAGCGCCGAACGCGCCCCTGTCGAGCCCGGGATCGTACCCGCCGCCGCCTCCGAGCGGTGGGATGTACCTGGCGAGCGCGCCGCCCAAGCCGGGGCTCCCGGCTGCGCCCTCGGCGCCCGGCAGCCTGCCGGGTGGCAACGGCCCCGAGCAGACGGTTCAGCTCGGCAATCTCGTCTCGCCCGAGCTGCGCAGCCTGGCGCAGCTGGACGTCGAGGAGACAGCAGCGATCGACGGCCACTCGGCCTCGGTCCTTCCCCCGTTCCTCGGCACCACGAAGAAGGCTTGATCGATGAGCATGGACTCGCTCCTCCAGCAGGTCAAAGATAACCAACCTGTCAGCCCGCTCGAGCTCGACCACTTCCACTTCATCTCGAGGGGGAAGGTCGAGCGGCAGCTCAGGGTGATTCGCTTCCACGGCGAAGAGCGCGTCAACACGCCCTACGAGATCGACGTCGAGGTCGCCGCGGCCACCTCGATCGATCCGTTCGGCACGCTCGAGGAGCAGCTGCTCGGCCAGCCCAGCTCGCTCATCATGACCGAGACGGGCGACGTCCCTCGCGTCATCCACGGCGTCGTCACGAGCTACGACGTCGCCGGCACCCATGCGGTCGACCAGGTGAAGATCCGCCTCAGGCTCTCGGCGCGCATCGCGCTCCTGAAGCTCCGTACGCACAGCCGAATCTTTCAGGATCAGACCGTGCCGGGCGTCGTCGAAGCCATCCTCAAAGAGTGGCGCGTCCCCCACAAGTTCGAGCTCGTCGCGAGCTACACGCCGCGCATCTATCTCACGCAGTACGACGAGACCGACTACGACTTCGTCCGTCGCCTGCTCGCACGCGAGGGCATCTTCTTTTACTTCCGGCAAAACCCCGAAGGCAAAGTCGAAGAGGTCGTGTTCTCGGACGACGCCCTCTACAAGCGGCCGCCCGGCAAGCACGAGAAGCTCACGGTGCGCACCGGCAACTTCGAGATCGGCGAGGGTGAGGTCATCGAGCTCGGCGTGCGTCGCAAGATCCGCCCGACAGGAGCGCGTATCGGCGACTTCGACTACCGCCACCCGCAGCTGCCGCTACGCGCGCTCGAGCTCCAAGAGGATCCGAAAGGCATCCCCGGCGATCTCGGCGCCGAGCGCCTCGGCACCTACGCGTTCGGCCACGAGGCCGAGCACGAGTCGGGCGGTACGTCCGAGAAGCGCGATCGCGACGCGTCGCGCCTGCTCGAGTCGCTCCGCTCCGACGGCCTCATCGTCGTCGGCACGAGCAGGTCGCGCAAGATCGTCCCCGGCCATTCGTTCGCGCTCGAGGGCCACAACCTCGAGCAGATCAACCGCGAGTGGGTCGCGCTCGGCGTGATCCACGAGGGCAAGACGCCGGAGTTTTCGAACGAGGTCGTCGAGGTCTACCGGAACGAGTTCGAGGCGGGCCCGATCGAGACGGCGATTCGCATGCCGCCCGAGGTTCGCCAGCGCAAAGTCCACGGCTCGCAGACGGCGACGGTCGTGGGCGGCGGCGAGGGTGAGGTCTTCACCGACAACTACGGTCGCATCAAGGTGCAGTTCCACTGGGACCTCGAGGGCAAGCGGGACGAGAAGTCGTCGTGCTGGATCCGCGTCGCGCAGGCGTGGGCCGGGCCGGGCTTCGGCTCGCAGTTCCTTCCGCGCGTCGGGACCGAGGTCGTCGTCACCTTCCTCGACGGCGATCCGGATCGCCCGCTGGTGATCGGCTCGGTCTACAACGGCACCACTCCCGCGCCCTTCGGCCTCCCGGGCCAGAAGAGCAAGAGCGGCTTCCGGACGATGAGCACGGGCGGCGAAGGCAGCAACGAGCTCAGCTTCGACGACGAAGCCGGCGCCGAGATGATCAACGTCAAGGCCCAGCGCGACCTGATGATGGAGGTCGGGCACGACCACACGACCAAGGTCACCGGCAACTCGGTCCTCCGAATCGAGGGCCAGCGCACCGAGACGGTCACCGGCAACCAGACGACGACCGTCGCCGGCGCAAAGACGGATCTCGTGACCGGTCAGCACACGACGCAGGTGCTCGGCGACGTCATCGACGCCGTGCGCGGCAACGCGGATCGCAGGGTCAGCGGGATGGACGCGATCCGCATCGAAGGCGGCGCGCTCCGTGAGCTCTCGTCGGTCGACACGTTCGTCGCCACCGACGCCACGACCCGCGTTCGGGGCCACATGACCGCCGTCGTCGGTGACGATGCGCTGCCTACTTCGGCGACGGTCCACGTCGAGGGCACGCTCTCCGGCTACGCGAGCAAGACGACGGAGCTGATCGCCGAGAAGGGCATCGTCCTCCGCTGCGGGGAGAGCCAGCTACGGATCGGACCGAACAGCGTCGAGATCATCGCCCCGCGCGTCACGCTCTCGGGCAAGCAGGTCGAGGCCGGCGCCGAAGAGCGCGTGACGATCGTGTCGAAGGACGGCGTCGTCATGAAGTCGAAGCGCCTCCACGCGATGGGCGAGAGCTCGAGCCTGATGCTCTTCAAGAACGCCGATCTCGGCGGCGATCGCGTGCGGCTCAACTGCAAGATCGACGAGGCCGCTGTCGTCGCGAAGCCCAAGCCGATAACCAGGATTCAGCTCACCGACGACAGCGGAGCGCCGGCTCGCCGCCGCCGCTTCGTGATCGTCGGTCCCGACGGCGAGCGCGGCGGGGTCCTCGACGACAAGGGCGAGGCCGAGCTCGAGCTCGAGTCCGATGCGATGATCTACTTCCCCGACGTCGACAAGCCGAGGGAGGCCTGAGCCATGCGGCCCTATGTGATCCGCCAGGGGGACTACCTCACCAAGCTCGCCCACACGATGGGCTTCGAGGCCGACTCGATCTGGGAGCACCCCAAGAACAAGGAGCTCCGCGAGAAGCGCCCGAACAAGGATCTCCTCCATCCCGGCGATATCCTCTGGGTGCCGGACGCTGCCGAGCATCGCCGCCTCGTCATCCGCGACGGCACGACCAATCGGTACGTCGCGCGCGTTCCCGGCGTGTACGTCGCCGTGAAGCTCCAGGTCGGCGGCGAGCCGCTCGTCAAAGAGCCGTTCCGCATCCTCGGCCTCGGTGAGCCGATCGAGGGCGCAACCGACGAGAAGGGCTACCTGCGCGCGGGCGTGCCCGTTCACGTTCGCGAGATCGAGGTCTACCTCCCCGAGCGCGATAGGACGCTGCGCCTTCGCGTCGGCGATCTCGACCCGGTCGACACCGTCAGCGGCATCAAGAAGCGCCTGATGCACCTCGGCTACTACCAGCCGACGCGCGTCGGCGTCGAAAACGAAGCGGCCGACGGCGAAGCGCTCGTGAGCGCGCTCAAGTCCTTCCAGTCCGACAAGGGGATCGCTCCCAGCGGCAAGGTCGACGAGGCGACGAGCAAGGCGCTCACCGGCGACCACGGCAGCTGACACGCGCTGCCGTCGTCGCGCTCGGCGCCCACACCGTTACTGGCCGCCGCACTTCTCTGCCCACGGAACCCGGGCAGATCCGGCACGGATGCGGCTTGCGGCCGCGATGATGGGTTTCGTCTCGCAACCCTTGGCTTGGAACAGCTTGAGGACGCCGTCGTCGATGGCCTTGAGGAGCGCTTCCTTCTCCGGTCCCTCGGCGCAGCCGTCGAACTTTGCGATCGCGTCCTCCCACGCGGCTGCATCGACGAGGTTACGAACTTCGCTGCAGCCTTCGGTGGTCGGATTCTGCGCGCCAGGAGTGGGAGCCTCCGGGCTCGTCGTCCCGGCGGCCGGTGGGGACGGCGGCTGGCGTTGATCCGCTGCGACGGGAGCGGACGAAGCCGCAGGTGCAGCCGCGTCTCCTGCCGTGATGCGTCCGCTCGCAAAGCCGATGACGCCGATCAAGGCGCACACCGCCAACACCGTCCCCATCGGCACCGATGTTGCGAGAAACGACGGCTGCGGACCGGTCAAGCCGGTCCGCGCATCCTTCTTCACCTTGGTCACGTCTCAGCAGCTCTCAGCAGGGGCCGCCGGTGCAGCAGTCGCCGAAGCTGACGCACGCGGTGTCACAGTAGCAGCTCGGGCTCGCGCCACCTTGCGATCCGCATTCCCACGGCTCGCAGGACGTGTTGCCGTCCCAGAATCCGCAGGCCGGACCGACCCCGGCGCAGCAATCGTTGAAGCTCTGGCAGGCGCTGTCGCAGTGGCAGGTCTGCCCGGCCGGAAGGCTGATCCCGCACTCCGAAGCCTCGCATGTGTTGCAGCCGGTGCCGGTCGGGCTGTGGACGCACGCTCCGGTGGTGGGGTTGCACGAGTCGACCGTGCACGTCGAGGTGTCGGCGCAATTCGTGGGGGCGCCGAACACGCAGCCGGTGGCTGGGTTGCAGCTGTTGGTCGTGCACGCGTTGTTGTCGTTGCAGACGATCGGCGTGTGCGTGACGCCGCCGGCCGGCGTGCAGGCGTCCGTCGTGCAGGCGTTGTTGTCGTTGAGGTTGATGGGCGTGAAGACGCAGCCCGTCGCGGCGTCGCATGTATCGGTCGTGCAGGCGTTGTTGTCGTTGCACGTGACGGGCGCCACGGTGCAACCGGTCGCGGGATCGCACGCATCCGTCGTGCAGGCGTTGCCGTCGTTGCACACGACCGGGGCGAGGACGATGCACCCGACCGCGGGATCGCAGCCGTCGACCGAGCAGGCGTTGCCGTCGTTGCAGACGACATTCGACGTCACGCATCCGGTAACGGGGTCGGAGTCCGGATCGGCCGGGTCACAGACCTCGGTCGTACAGGCAGAGGCGTCGTCACAGGCGGCGTCGTCGACGGTGTTGGAGACGCCGGTGACCGGGTCACACGTGTCGGTGGTGCAGTCGATGCCGTCATCGGGATCGATGGGGTCGTGCAGGACGCCCGCGATCGGGTCGCAGCTGTCCGTCGTGCAGACGTCGTTGTCGTCGATGTTGACCGGGGTGTTCTGGACGCCCGTGGCCGGATCGCAAGTGTCGGTGGTGCAGGCGTCGCCGTCGTCGGGATCGACGGGCGTGTTGACGCATACCGCTTGGTCGCAAGTGTCGGTGGTGCAGGCGTTGTCGTCGTCGCACTCGCTGGCGCTCTCGCACCCGGTGTTGCCGCCGCCGCCGCCTTCGGCCATTCCGGTCGTGGTCGTGGGGCCCGTGTTGGACGACGAGGCGGTCGACGAAGTGCCCGTCGTGCTCTTGGTCGCGCTCGTGCTCGGACCATCTCCGGCGCCAGAGCCTCCCGAGCCTCCCGAGCTGGAGCCATCATCGCCACAAGCTACGAAAGCGAGGGTCGTACCGACGACAAGTGCGAACGAAGTGCGCAAGCCAGAGCTCATGGAGGCTCCTCCGATTCAAACCACCCGACTGAACTTCTCACCGCGGGCCCAAAATAGGGGCGGGTTACGATCCTGGTTATCGTTCTGTCTTCTCCAGGTCAACAGACGCCGGAGACGAAATTGTCGGGGGCCCATGCCGCTCGTGAGCGGCACCTTCTTCCTTACGTGTATGAGCGGCTGGGGGCGGCTCAGGGCCGACCTTAGCGACAGCCGAAGAGCTCGGCATTGCACCCTCGGCGGCTCGCTACCACACGCGCGCTCTTGTCGGTGCTCGTTCGCGTCGCGTCGATACGAAAGACGAGCCCGCGTGGCTTTCCGATGGTGCTCCCGGTCTCGAGCTTCGCCCCTGTCGCCTTGCTGAACTCTGCGAGTTGATTGGGAAGCCCGGTCACGACCTCATGCCCTGCCGTCCCTGGCTCGAGCGACAGCTTCCTGATGGTGAAGGCTCCGCCCATGTGAAAGCCGGTGCCGGTCGTCACGACGAAGAGGCGATCGCGCTCGGTCGCCTTGCAGTCGGAGCACTTGACCCGAATCGCGTAGGCGAGGCCGTCGAAGATCGGGACCGCATCACCGACGATGCTCTGCGTGTAGCGAACCTCGCGATCCGCGATGCGGATGAAGCCGTCATGCAGGCCGACGCGGAGCTTGCCGTCCTTCGCCGGATCGATCGTGTACAGGCTGGTCGTCGTCCAATGGTCGTAGCCGTTGGGTGAGGGTGCACCGAGGCATTGCTCGAGCTTCGAGCTCATCCCGGTCGAGAACCAGTCGAACGCGATCCACGACGCGGCGTGGCTCGAGGCGGCGCAACCATCCTTCCAGATGAGATCGTCGCCCTTCGTTCCGCCGGCAGGCGCCGCGATCTTCGTGTCCCACGAGATCGGTGCCTCGATCTCGATGGTCGGCAGCGCATCGACGTCTATGCTCGTCGTCTCGACGACCTGTCGCTCCGGGCTCCGAGCCAAGAGAGCTTCCTCGAAGCTCGTCTCGGCAATCGGACCGAGCGGCGCGAGCTCGGCCCTTGCGGGCAGGAACGTTCGCGGCTCACCTGCGCGCGCGGGGACGGGATCGGCGAGCGAGCTCATGTAGGCCACGAGCGACGCGCGCTGGCTTTCGTCGAGATGGCGGACGTGGCCCATCTTGTCGTCGCCCTTCCTCAGAAGATCGTCGAGCGTGGCGAAGCGGCCGTCGTGGAAGAACGGGCCACTTCCTCCCGCGAGGTGGAGCGAAGGCGTGTCGAAGCGAACGCTCGCCTCTTCGGGGTTGCCCGAGCCGACGTCGTGGCGCTGTCCGTCGCTGCCTCCGGCGGCGTGGCAAGTTCCGCATCCTTGCTTCTCGTCGTGGAACAGCGCTCGCCCCTCGGCGATTCGCTCCTCGGGCGCGGCCGCCCCGCGCGCCGGTGCACGCATCGACGTCAGGTAGTGCTCGAGCGCCTCGAGGTCCTTGACCCCGGCGCCCGTGAAGCCTTGTCCGCCGAGTCGCTGCATCGTGTGCGCGAGGTGCGAGCGAAGCGTCGGGTGCTCGCCGAACCATCCGTACGGAGCGGAGCCCTTCACGCGACCCGCGAGGGTGATCGTCTGCCGCGGGCCGTCGGGCGTCGACCACGTGTTGCCGTCGTCTCGACCGTCGGGGTGGCAGCTCGCGCACGCGCGACCGTCGGAGGAGATCCGAGGGTCGAACGTGTCATGAAAGAGCTTGCGCCCGCGCTCGAGCTTCGCGTCGAGCTCCGGCCGCGAAACCGGGATTCGCACGGCGTCGGTCGACGTCCCGTCTGCACCGACGATCGCGACCTCGCGATCGAACTGCGACCAGACGACGAGGTCGTCGCCGGCGAGAGCCATGCCGACCGGGCCGGCCGCGACCCGGACGCGGCGCTTGATGACCTGCGCTGCGTTGTCGGTGCGCGCGTCGAGCTCCAGGACCTCGTCGTTTCCGAGGCACGCAACGAACAGCCTTCCGTCCTTTGTCGCTGCGGAGGCGCGAGGCAGCACGCACTCGCGGCTCTGGGTGACAGAGGTCGGAGCGGCCGAAGGGAGTCGCTTGTTCGACGCGACATCGATGACGCCGACGAACGGCTTGACCGGCCTCTCTGCGCTGCCGCCGTAGCCGCCTCCGGTGATCTTGGGCTCGCCGGGATCGACCACGACCATCGGCGCGAAGATCCGTCCGGCTCCGTCGGTCGAGAGCGAGAAGCCTTGGGCTCCTCGCAGCGGCGTCTTCGAATCCGAGACGGCCGACGTCCGAGCGAAGCTCCGCCCGTCCGGCTTCTGCCCGCCGAGCAGATCGATTGGCGCCGCCGTACCGGTCTCCGGGTCGACGACGCTCACCGCGGCGGATGCTGCGTAGCTGACGAAGATGCGCTCGCCGCGCGTGAGGACGGCCCGAGGATCGCGGGGCAGACCGACGGCTCTCTGCACCGTGAGCTCGTTCGTTCCGAGCACGGTGAGCGCGTGACCGAAGCCGCTCGTCACGACGAGCCGTTCCTCGGTTTCGCCTTTTCGCGGCGCGACGGTCGCGATGCCGATCGGCTCGCTCGCGACGGTCGCCTTGCACAGCACGCCGAGCTTCTCGGTCGGCTCGGCGCCCGGTTCGAGCATGACAACTTCGTTTCTGTCGCGAAGCGTGACGGCGAGCCGGCCATCGCTCAGGGCCACCAGGCTGGAGGGGGCACCCTCGAGCGGGGTCACCGCGATCTCGCGTCGCCTCTCGAGATCCACCGTATGGATGGCGCCGTCGTCCTCGTTGGCGACGAAAGCGACGAGGCGCCGCTGGGCGCGAGCGAGTACGACTCGGTCACCTCGGCCGGGCTCGACGGGTGACGGATGTGCGGTGTGTCGAGGTCTGCAGGCGCCCGCCAGCGTGGTCGGACCGGAGCCGACATTGCTTGGTTGTCCAACGTCGGATCCCGACGGGGGGGCACCGGCGGGGTCGATGCCCGACGAGCAGGCCGCCGCCGCCATGAGCGTCGAGACGAGGACGATGCGGATCGACGTCGGGCAGGCGCGCGTTCGCATGGATCACCCTGAAGAAGAAGGTGGACCGCGCAGTGCAGCGCACGTGCCTCCGGCAAACCCTGTGATTTCCGATCGGGCGCGCGGCCCCTGTGAGACGCCGCGTGGGCCCCCGGCCACAACAGGTCGGCGGTCAACCCACAGTGGTCGCGTAGCGACGCGTCATCAAACCCGTCAGGTGCCCGGTTCGAGGCGTACGCCCGGAAGCGCCCCTTGCTGGACCGAAGGAAAAGGGGAAGTTACGCTTCTGTCACCAACCTCATGGGTCGTCGGGCGGTGCCGCGATCGCTTTCGATCGCCGGCTCCTTACTTTTGGGTGTCGCCGGTTTCTCGTGCTCCCTCGCGTTCGATCTGGACCGCGAGCAGTGCGAAGAGGCAGCGGACTGTTCCGACGTGGGGTTCGCCGCGACCTGTGAGAACAAGGTCTGCGTCGCCATCTCCCAAGGCGGCGGAGGAGGGACCGGAGGAACCGGGGGTGAAGGCGGTCAGCCGCCGGTCGATCCGCTGTGGGGCTGTCTCGGGACCTTCCAGTCGCCGGTGACGTCGCCGGATCAGATCATCCCGTACCACTATCGGATCGAGGGGGTGCTGAATCCCGGCGTCCCGCCCGCGGGGCTGACCGTGCGCCTCTGCGCGCTGCTCGATTTCGGGTGCGTCAATCCCTTGCCGCTCGATCCGCCTGACGCTGACGGCAACGTCCTCTTCGAGCTGCGGGCCGACTTCGAGGCCTTCCTCGAGATCGACGGGATGGATCTGATGCCGACCCGGGCCCACCTGCCGGTGACCCCGGTGGTGATCCCGCCCAAAGAAAAAATCATCCGCGCCGTGACCACCGCGGAGTTTCAACAGCTCGTGGATGCGAGCGGCCAGACGTACGACCCGACGCGCGGCATCGCCGTCATGCTCACCGTCGACTGCAACGACGACCGTGCCGCGGGCGTGCAGCTCTCGACCGAGGACGCGGACGCGACCACTGTCGACTACTACTTCAAGAATCAGATCCCGATCTTCAACGCCACGCAGACCGACGACCAGGGCGCGGGCGGCTGGGTGAACCTCCCGACGGGCCTCGTTTCCGGCCGAGCCACGCTCGCCTCGTCGCTCACGGCAATCGGCTCGGCGAGCTTCAACTCCCGACCTGGTACAATCTCGTACGTCCCGATCGGCCCAACCCCGGGAGCGCAGTAACCATGAGCGAGCGCATCGGAAAGTATCGCGTCCTCGCGCGCCTCGGTCACGGCGGGATGGCCCGCGTCCTCCTCACGATGAGCGAGGGCCCGCACGGTTTCAACAAGCTCCTGGTCGTCAAAGAGCTGCGCGAAGAGCTCGCTCACGATCCCGAGTTTTTGACCATGTTCATGGATGAGGCGCGAATCGCGGCGCGCCTCAACCACCCGAACATCGTGCAGACGTACGAGATCGGAAACGACGGCGAGCGTCACTTCATCGCGATGGAGTACCTCGAGGGGCAGCCGCTCAACGCGATCTTCCGACGCGTCGGTCGCCGGCACATCCCGCTGGAGCTCCACCTCAGGATCCTCGCAGACGTCCTCGCCGGCCTCGAGCATGCGCACCAGCTCGCGGACTTCGACGGCTCGCCGTTCGGGATCGTCCACCGCGACGTCAGCCCGCAGAACGTGTTCATCACCTACGAGGGCCAGGTAAAGCTCGTCGACTTCGGCATCGCCAAGGCGGCGGGCGCGTCGAGCCGCACGCAAGAAGGCATCCTCAAGGGAAAGATCTCGTACATCGCGCCCGAGCAGGCCCGGTGCGAGGCGGTCGATTCGCGCGCCGACCTCTTCGCCGTCGGCCTCATGCTGTGGGAGGCGCTGTCGGGCCGGCGCTTGGTCCAGAAAGAGGACGAGGCGAGCGTTCTCGCGCGGCGCATGTCCGGCCAGGATCCCAGCATCCGCACGGTCGTGCCCGACATCCCCGCCGAGCTCGCGTCCATCTGCGACAGGGCGATGGCGGCGCGCCCGCAGGATCGATTCCAGAGCGCGCGCGAGTTCCAAGAGGTGATCGAGGCCTACCTCGGTCGCAGCGACTTCCGGGTCGGCCCGAAGGATATCGGCGGCATCGTGGTTCACGCCTTCGCCGACGAGCGGGAGCGCATCAAGAAGGCGATCGAGCACGCGATGAAGGGTGGCAGCGAGCCGATTCAGCTCGAGCTCCAACCGCCGAGCCTGAAGGTGACCAGCGACTCGCTTCCACGCGTCGTCCCACCGTTCGGGGGCAGCGAGCCGCCGCCACCCGCGGCTACGGGGACGGGGCTCACCGCGGCGATCCCGCCGAGCCCGCGGCCTCGATCGTATTTGCCGGCGCTCGCGATCGGCGCCGGGCTCGCGATGGCGGCGCTCGGCATCGTCATCTTCCTCCAGCGCGGTGGCGCGCAGCCGAACGCGGCCAAAGGCGACAACGTGGGCTCGTCCGCGCCGGCCGCACCCACGGCGGAAGCGATCCAGCTCACCCTTCGATTCCCCGAGGGCGCGAAGGCGAAGCTCGACGGCGGCCTGCTCGACAAGAACCCGTTCGTCGCGAAGGTGACGAAGGACACCGCGATGCACCAGCTCGAGGTCGAGCTCGACGGTTTCGAGACCGAGAAGCGAACGCTCACCTACGACAAGGACGTCGACCTCACGATCGAGCTCGATCCCCTGCCCACGGCCGAGAAGAGCGCGGAGCCGAAGACCGGGCCGCGCGCCGTCGGCGGCGGCCGTCGCTATGGTGGAGGCAAGCGTCCCACCGCCGATCCGCCGCCTGCGGATCCGCCGCCGCCGAAGGTCGAAGAGCCCGAAGGCGGTAGGAAGAAACCCAAGCCGTCGGTCGAGATCGACGAGCAGAACCCTTACAAGAAGAACCCATGAAGCGCGCTCTCGTCGCCGCCGCAGTGACCGGGCTCGCTCTCTTGCTCGTCCCTGCGGCAGCGAGCGCGCAGCCCGCCGAGGCGGGGGCCGCCTTCGAGCGCGGCGTCGGGTTCTTCCGCGACGGCGACTACACCGCCGCGATGGTCGAGTTCAAGAAGGCGTACGAGCTCGATCCCAACTGGCGCGTCCTCTACAACCTCGGCCAGACGTCGAAGGAGCTGCGCGAGTACTCCGCCGCGCTCACCAGCTTCGAGCGTTATCTCGCCGAAGGCGGCGATCAGATCGACGCCGACCGCAAGAAGAAGGTCGAGGGCTGGATCTCCGAGCTCAAGGGCAAGGTCGCCACCCTCAACCTGAAGATCGCCGTCGAAGGCGCGGACGTCACGATCGATGATATCGCCGTCGGCAAGACGCCGCTCGACAAGCCGCTCGTCGTGAACGCCGGCCGGCGCAAGGTCTCGGTGACCAAGAGCGGCTACGCGCCGCTCAACCGCTTCGTCGACGTCGCCGGCACCGAGCAGAAGAGCCTCGAGCTCGAGCTCGTTCCGCTCACCCAACAAGGGGGCGGTGGCGGCGACGGCGGCGGCGGCGGCAAGCCATCACCGCTCGGCCCCGCCGAGCAACCCGAAGGCGCTTCACCCTGGCCGTGGGCCGCGTTCGGGATCGCCGCAGCCGCGGGCACCGCGACCGCCGTCCTCGGCGGGCTCGCGCTGTCCAAGAAGTCCGACTTCGAAGATCAGCTGACGACCTACCCCAACGACGCGACCGCCATCGACGAGGCGCGCGACGAGACGCGCACCCTCGCGATCGCCGCGGACGTCATGGGCGGCGTGACCATCGCTGCCGTCGTGGTGACGATCGTCGGCTTCGCCGTCGAAGGGACCAAGGGCGATCCCGCGACGCAGGGGCGCGCGCCGGTGCGGTTCGTTGCGAGCCCGACCTGGGTCGGGCTAGGCGGTTCGTTCTAGCAGGGTGCTGAAAATGGCGACGTCACGCCGTTGGGTGGGGTAGTGGCTGCTCTTTCACC
>JBGTSH010000233.1:0-16784 GCA_041940405.1 Polyangiaceae bacterium | reverse complement strand
CCAGCGCCTCGCGCGCCGACGTGGCCGAGCTCACCCTGGTGATGGCTCGAGGAGGCACGACGGGAGAGGGCGCTCTCGTGCCGTTCTTGGTCGAGGGAAAGAGCGCCGGCGGGACCCGGCGCGGACGCTGCGACGTCATTGCGCCGCGCGCCGTCGCCACCTTCGACATCGTCCTCGGCGGGGCGACGGCGAGGCCGATAGCGTCGGACGCCGGCGCGGCCCATGGGCGGCTCGCCGAGCGGGCGCTCGTGGCCTCGGCGGCTGCCGCCGTGGGCGTCGCGCGGGCCGCGACCGACTACGCCGCGACGTACGCCAAGGAGCGCCGCGCCTTCGGTCGCGCGATCGCGCAGAACCAGAGCATCGCGTTCATGCTCGCCGAAGCCGCGACGGACGCCGAGGCCGCTCGCTGGATGACCTGGAAGGCCGCCTGGAAAATCGATCGCGCCTCGTACGACGGCGCCCGCGCCGAGGCTTCGCGCGCGGCTCGATTCGCCGCGCAGACGGCGTTTCGCTCGGCCGACGCTTGCGTGCAGATCCTCGGAGGTCACGGCGTCATTCGTGACCATCTGGCCGAGCTCTTCTTTCGAAACGCGCGGACGCTGGCCACCACCGTCGGCTGGTTCTTGGTGTAAGAGGAGGCGACGTGGACTTCGAGCTCAACGCCAAGCTCGCCGGTATCAAGGCCTTCTTGCACCGGTTCGCGCTGGACGCGATGCGACCGGCCAACGTCATCGCGGACGCGAACGAGCACGAGAAGCCGTCGAGCGTCATCGAGCAGGTCCACCAGCTGCAACGAGGCGGGATGACCGTCCTCAGGCGGCACGGGATGCGGCCCGCCGAGGAGGAGAAGGCGCGCGCCGAGGCCGGAGGCGTGCGCGGGCTGACGGGCGTCGTCTTGGCCGAAGAGCTCGCGTACGGCGCGGCGGGCATCCTGCTCTCGCTCCCGGGCCCCGGCCTCGGGGGCGCGGCGATCAACGCGGCCGGGACCACCTCACAGAAGGAAGCGTGGCTCGCGCGATACGATGACGATGTCGTCAGGTTCGGCGCGATGGCGATGACCGAGCCGGACTGCGGCAGCGACGTGAGCGGCGTCGCGACCACCGCCGTCCTCGACGGCGACCACTGGGTGCTCAACGGCACCAAGGTGTTCTGCACCAACGGCGCCTCGGCGGATCTGGTGGTGGTCTGGGCGACCGTCGACAGATCGCTCGGCCGAGCCGGCATGAAGGCGTTCGTCGTCGAGAAAGGGACGCCGGGCTTTCGCATCGGACGGCTCGAGAGCAAGCTCGGCATCCGCGCGAGCGAGACGGCGGAGCTGGTCTTCGAAGATTGCCGCATCCCGAAGACCAACATGCTCGGCGACCCCGAGCACGCCGAGAAGAAGGGCTTCAAAGGAGCCATGGCGACCTTCGACATGACGCGCCCCGGGGTCGCGGCGATGGCGGTGGGGATCGCTCGCGCCGCGCTCGAGCACACCGTCGAGACGCTGGAGAAGTCGGGGCCGTTCGATATCGGCTACGGCCGCGCGCGCTCGAGCCTCAGCTGTCTTCAAGACGCCGTGCAAGAGATGGATGCGCAGATCGAGGCGGCGCGGCTCCTCACGCACCGAGCGGCGTATCTGCTCGATCAGGGCAAGCCCAACAGCCTCGAAGCCTCGATGGCGAAGGCCAAGTCCGGCCGGGTCGTCGTCGACGTCACCGCCACCTGCGTCGAGCTGATGGGCCCCGCCGCGCTCACGCGTGCGCACCCGCTCGAGATGTGGCTCCGCGACTCCAAGGTCTTCGACATCTTCGAAGGCACCGGCCAGATCCAGCGCCTCGTCATCGCGCGCAAGATCCTCGGCTACACGTCCAAAGAGCTGAGCTGAGCACCCAAGGACTCGCCGCGCCGCGCGTCCGAGGAGCATGCTCAAGCGATGCTTCGTGTGCCTCTCGGCGCTGGCCACCCTCTCGATCGCCTCGGTCGCTTCCGCCCAAGACGGCGACGACTACACGCTGCGAGACATCGACGACGGCAGCTACAGCGTCAACTTCAAGGACGATCCCCTGGGCGCCACCGGGAACGACGCAAACATCGCGGTCATCCGCGGCACGTTCCGCCCGGTCAGGATGCAGCTGATCCGCCCGCGTGCGAACTTCATTTCCGAGCTCAGGAAGTCCGTCGAAAATTTGTGATCGAACGCGACAGCGACACCTCACGGAGTAGCATGCCGCGTCCTCGATGCGGCATGCGGCGAGCGCCCTAGCGGTCTTCTTCTGCGCCTTCGGCGCCTGCGAGAACGCCGCGCTCGCCGAGCCGCTCACCGGGAGTCTCACGGTCGAGCGCGCCCTCGGTGCAGAGGCTTGCCCGGATCAGCAGGCGCTCGTCACCGAGGTCGAGCAGATCGCCGGCGCCCCCATTCTTTCGGGCACCGCCCCGCCCGATGTGACGCTCGCCCTGCGCATCGGGCCGGCCACACCGTCGGGCTTTTCGGCGGTCATCACCGTCGCAGGCAAGCGCAACGGCGAGCGAACGCTCGACGACGTCGGCCCGGGATGCGACGTCCTCGCACGGGGGCTGGCCGTGACGATCGCGATCCTGCTCGAGGCGGGGCCGGGAGCGCTGCCGGAGCCGTCGCCGCCGGAGCCGCCTGGGCCGGCGCCGATTCCTTGGTGGCGGCGGTACTACCTGCTCCCGGCGATCGAGGCTCCGGTCCCGGAGGCGCCGGAGGACGAGGGCATTCCACCGATCGTTGCGTCGATCGGCGGCACCTACGACTCGGCGACCCTCGCGAGCGATACCGCCGGCCTCACCCTGGGCGTCGACACCTACATCAAGTACGTCAGCTTCGGCGTCGGCTTCGTGTGGCTTCCGAAGGAGCAGCTCGACGTTGGATCGTTCCACATCGACTACGCCTACGCGGGCGGGCGCGTTCGGGCGTGCGTCCGCGATCCGTTCATCGAGCAGTTCGGCATTGCCGGGTGCGCCCGCTTCAGCGCAGGCCGTCGCACCGCCACGCTGGTGAGCGAAGCAACCGAGGGCCGCGACGACAACCACGGGGCGTACCTGTCGCTCGGTCCCCAGGTCGAGATCAGCCGCCGGCTGATCGGGCCCTTTGGCATCTATGCCGACTTCGCCGCGGACTTTCCGCTCCTTCAAGCGGACCTGACGGTCACCGACCCGGTCGGCGGAGCGAGGGTCGACGACCCGGAGCAGCTGGTCAGCTTCGATGCCGGGATCGGGGTCCGGTTCTGGCTCGAGCCGCCCCGACCCGAACCGAAGCCTGAAACCAAACGAGAAAAGGCGCCTCGATAGACAATCTTCGCCCGGTCGCTTTTCATGGATGGCAGCCCGTGGAAGGCCCCACCAACGAGCATCCGATGACCCAAGGGGCTCCCACCTTGCGCGCCATCTACGACGAGCACGTGACGTTCGTCTGGAGAGCTTTGCGCCGGCTGGGGGTTCGGGAATCGGATTTGCCGGACGCGGTGCAAGACGTGTTCCTCGTAGTCCATCGCAAGCTGCCCGAGTTCGAAGGTCGGTCCAAGGTGACGACCTGGCTCTTCGGAATCGCGATGCGCGTGGCGCGTGACCGGATGCGGCTCGCCCATGTCCGGCGACAAGTCGGTGATGAGGAGGCGGTCCTCGCGTATGTCGACGAAAGCGCGGACGTCGCAGCGCAAGCCGAGCGGCGACAGGCGGCCGAGATCCTCGAGTCGATTCTGGACGCGCTGCCGATGGAGCAGCGCGCGGTGTTCACGCTCTTCGAGCTCGACGGGATGTCGGGCGAGGCGATCGCCGAGCTGCTCGAGATCCCGCTTGGCACCGTGTACTCGAGGCTTCGTCTCGCGCGCGAGGCGTTCCAGCGTTCGGTGACGCGCCTGCGGGCGCGACAGGATCGGCCGCCGCCGCCGCGCACGAGCACCGTGCGAAACAAGGTGCGCGAGATTTCCGATGAGCCCTCGGACGAGGGCGTGGTTTCACCGCGGCGTGTGACCGCAGGAGGTGCCGTATGACCGCGCCTCGAAGGCTGCTCGAAGATCCGGCCATGCTCGGCGACGGGCTCGGCAAGGCCTTGCTGGAGTCTGGACTCTCCGACCCGACCGATGCGTCAGGACCGTCGGCAGCGCTCAAAGCGCAGATGTGGTCGAGTATCGAAGCCGCGCTCCCGCTCGTCGGTGCTGCTGCGGCTGCCGGCGGCGCTGCGAGCGGCGCAGGCGCGAGCGCGGGTGGCGCTGCGGCCGGGGGAACCGCTGCTGGAGGCGCAGCTGCTGGAGGGGCTGCCGCCGGCGGGGCGGCTGCTGGCAGCGCGGCTGCAGCGATCGGTGGCGCCGCTGCGACCACCACCGCAGCGGCAGCGCCGGTCGCAGGGCTCACCTTCGTGACCAAGATCGGTCTTGCTTCGATCTTCATCGGCGGCTCGCTCGCGACCGCAGGCGTCGTACGCCAGCGCGTAAACGAGACCGAAGCGCCGCCTGCGATCGTCGCGCCTGCGGACCCGGCGCCTTTCGCCAGCGGCGACGGCAGTCAGCGCCTTCCGGCCGTCTTCGACACGATTGGCAATGGCTCGGGCGGCGGGGGCTCGGGCGGCGCAGGCTCAGGCGGCGCGGGCTCGCAGAGCGCGTCGGACGCAGCGCCGGCGCAGGCCGAGCGCACCGGCGCCGAGAAGCGCACCGACGACGGCAGCGAGCGTGCCGCCGCTTCCAAGAAAGACGACAAGGCGCGCGCCTCGGGCGACAAGCACGGGGACACTTCGTCGTCCGCGTCCAAGCTCGTCGAGGAGGCGGCCGGCGTGCAGCAGGCGCGGCAGAGCCTCGCGCAAGGGAACCCCTCACGAGCGCTGTCGATCCTGAGCCAGCTCGACAAGGACATCCCGCGCGGCGGCTTGGGGCAGGAGCGCGCGATCATCTCGATCGAAGCGCTCGCTGCCAGCGGCCAGAGAGCCGAAGCCTCGCAGCGCGCGAAGGCGTTCCTCGCTGCAAACCCTTCGAGCCCCTACGCAGACCGCGTACGCCGTCACGCAGAGTAGCTGGACGCTACGGCTTCGAGAGCCGGCACCACGACGGTCCGCAGGAAGCCTCGACACGGCATCCGAGCCGCGCGTTTCACTCGAGGCGCATCAGCGCCTCGACATCCTGTGCAACCAGCGCGCGGAGGCCTTCTGCGAGCCGGTCGGGCTCCACCTCGACCGATAGCGTGACGACATTCTTGGCGCCGGCGGCCACCGGAGGATCGATGGGTCGATCCAACCCGAGGACGTTGCCGGTGCCGGTCCGCGCGAGATCGTTCCAGGCGTCACGCAGCGTGTCTGCAGCCTCGGACGCGCGGTCCTGGAACTCGCCGGTGAGCGCGAACGAGAGCCCGATGTTCTGGCGCGACGTCGGCCGCGCGGCGGCGCCGAGCGCCGTCGCGACCTCGAGCAGCCCGCGCGCGGCGCGCTTCCACTCGTCCTCGAACGGGCCGAGCGCGAGCGCGACGACCGGGGCGTCGCCGAAGCGCGCGAGGAGCGGGCCGAGCGGCTCGCCATCGAATGCCGTTCGCGCGCCGAGGCGCTTCATCGCATAGAGCGACGCGATGCGGACCGGACCCCGCGCGACGTCGCCGCCTTGCTGGTAGACGGCCACGTCCTTGCCGAGCCGAGCGAATGCTCGCGGCTCGGTGCCGAGCTTGCCGGCGACGCGAAACACGTCGGGCCGATCCTCGCTCTTTACGATGTCGCTGGAGAGCCTCGCGGTGATCTTCTTCTCGAGCAGCGCGGCGTCGACGTTGTGGCGCACGTACGCCGCGCTCGCCGACAGCGGCTCGGCGTAGCGCGCGAGGATCGCCTCGGGGATCTGGCGGATGTCGAGGCCTACTTTGTCGCGAAAGCCGTCGAAGCGCGGCTCTGGAACGATCTTCGCGATGGCCGGGATGAGCCACGGGATCTCGGCGATGGTGCGAGGCTTGAGGCGAATCGCCCAAGCGATCCCCGCGCGCGGCAACAGCGACTCGAGCGGCGGCGACGGGAGCGGCAGCACCTGGGGCTTGGGCTTCGGCTCGGGTGTCGAGGAGCACGCCGCGAGCAGCCCGCCCACGAGCCCGAGCAGGGCCCGGCGATCGATCAGACGATCTTCAGCCACGCGAACTTGCGGTTCTTGGAACCGACCCTCACGAGGTGGCGACCGCCCGCGGCGAGCTTTACAAAACCGTCATTTTCACCGAGCTTCTTGCCGTCGAGCGTCACCGCGCCCTGCTTGATCGAGCGCGTGCCTTCGGAGTTCGATCCCACGAGGCCCGCGACGGCGAGGGCCTTGGCGAGCGAGACCCCGCCCTCTTCGGCGGCGATCTGGTGCTCGGGTGCGTCGTCGGGCGCTTCGCCCTTGGCGATCTCACGCCGGCGTTCCAGCGCCTCGTTCGCTGCCTTGGCGTCGTGGAAGCGGGTCACGATCTCGACGGCGAAGGACTCTTTCACCGCGATGACGTTCGCCTTGCCCGCGTCGACCTCGCCCTTGAGGGCACGGATCTCTTCGAGTGGCTTTCGCGAGAGCAGCTCCATGTAACGCCAGATGACCTTGTCATCGACGAGCATCAGCTTCTGCAGCATGTCGAGCGGCGGCTCGTCGATGCCGACGTAGTTGTTCGCGCTCTTCGACATCTTGGCGCCGACGACCTTGCCGTTCTCGAACCGCGCGTCGGTGCCTTCGAGGAGCGGGGTGGTCATGACGATCTGCGGCTTCTTGCCGTAACGCGGCATGAGGTCGCGACCGACCAAGAGGTTGAAGAGCTGATCGGTGCCGCCGAGCTCTACGTCGCACTCGAGCGCGACCGAGTCGTAGGCCTGAAGGAGCGGATAGAGGAACTCGTGCACGTGGATCGGACGCTTCTCTTCGAATCGCTTCGAGAAGTCGTCGCGCTCGAGCATGCGTGCGACGGTGTACTTGGCGCAGAGCTCGACCATGTCCGACGGCGTCATCCCGTCGAGCCACTCGGAGTTGTACCGAACGACCGTGTCCTTCGCGTCGAGCACCTTGAAGGCCTGCGCGGTGTAGGTCTCTGCGGCCGCGCGCACCTCTTCACGTGTGAGGCGGGGGCGCGCGTCGTTCTTGCCGGTGGGATCGCCGACCATCGCGGTGAAGTCGCCGACGAGGAACACCACCTCGTGCCCGAGATCCTGAAACGCTCGCATCTTCTGCATCAGGACGGTGTGTCCGACGTGCAAGTCGGGCCGGGTCGGATCGAAGCCGGCCTTGATGCGGAGGCGTTTTCCGGACGTGAGACGCTCTTCGAGCTCGGCGCGCACGTGGAGATCGACGACGCCTCGACAGAGCTCTTCGATCGGTGACCCGGTCATAGCGACCGGATACTAGTACGGAACTGTCCGACGACTACTCGTCGCCGCCGGTGATCGCGTACTGCCGGCTGTTGTTCACGATCTCGCGCAGCTCTTTGCCGACCTTGAAGCGGGGCAGGAGCTTCTCGGGCACCGGGACCGGCTCACCCGTGCGGGGATTGCGGCCGCTGTAGGACTTGTACGGGCGAACCGTAAAGCTCCCGAACCCGCGGATCTCGATGCCTTCGCCGCGCTCGAGCGACTCGGTCATCGCGTCGAAGATGCAGTTCACGACGAGCTCGGCTCGGGCCTTCGTCAAAGACCCGCGCGCCGCGATCGCATCGATCAGCTCGCTCTTCGTCATCGCCGCACCCCATTCGCTCGGTTCGACAAAAAAACAGCAGAACCGCGTCCGAGGGGACCACCCGAAAGCACCGAAGTCAACGGTTTTCCTCCTCTTCTCGGACCACGCCGAGGAGGGCCACCCCGCCCGATCCGACGAACCGCATCTCGCGCTCGTTGCGTTCGCTCCGGAGGTAGAAGACCTCGGAAGCGGCGCAGGTGGGGCCCGACGCGGAGCCTTCGACCGTCAGGGTGTCGCCAAACTCCAGGATCTCGACCCGCGCGGAGGCGCCATCGAGGACGAACCAAACCCGGCCCTTCCGGTTTCGTCCCCCGGGGGGCCGGGCGATCTCGATGTCGAAGGCGCCGGAGTCGTCCGGATGAAACTGGAGGACACGCTCGCCGGCGGCGCACGGCGCGCTCGCGTGGCCCGGTGTCGCAAAGCCGCGCCGCTGCCGGAGCGCGGGCCAGAACGAATCCGGCCGGAACCTCCCCGTCGCTCGCGGCTCGAAGGGCTCCACGAAGACCCACCCTGTCGCGACGTCATACCTGTGTCGATAGGCAGGTGGGCGTCCTCGGATGTCCCAGATGAAGGCGTCGTTGTCGTCGGCGCGGAACCGAGCAACCTCGAGCCCGCCGACGTCGGCGCGAACAGCCGGGTCGTAGCCCAACAAGAAGCCGTGATCGGTGTCGACGAACACGAGCGCGCCGTCCGTCTCGGGAACATCCGAGGGCCGGAACATCGGCCGGCCGCCCTCTCGATCGCGGAGCGCGTCATGATCGATATGCCCGCGGAGTCCGAAGCCGATGAGCGAGAGGCCCACGACAGCCGCAGCCGCCGTCTCGGGACGTGCGAGCGCGGCGAGCGCCGACCACTTTGCTGCGACCCACGCGCCGGCACGAGGAGCGAAGAGCGCGACGAGGACATGCTCGACGGGCAGAACGTCCGCGTAGAAGCGCGCGCCCCCGCCGGGGTAGTTCCCGTCGAAGTAAAACGGCGCGTACGCCGCGATGAAGAGCGGCAGTGCGAGGCCCAGCGTGCGGAGGGCCGGCGTCCGCAGCGCGGCGATCAGCGCGGGAACGAAGAGCACGATCGCGAGCGGCTCCGCGTTGAGCGCGTCGACGCCGTGCATCTTCAGGCGGCGAAGCGTGGTGCCGAGCGCGGCGACGAGCCCGTATCCGTCCTTCAGGTTGTGCCGGACGAAGTCGCCGTGCTCGTGAAGACAGCCGATGCCGTCACCGAAGCCGTAGCGAAAGCAGCCGGCGGGACCGTCGCTCGTCGCGTAGTAGAGCGACTGCGACGAGACGAACCACGCGCCGGTCGCCAGGCGTTGGTGGATGCACAAGAGGAGCGCAAACGGAAGCGCCGCCACGAGCGCGCGCGCCGCGTGCCGAAAGCGCATCTTCTTGCCGAGCGTCAGCACGAAGAGCAAGAGGAGCGCGAGCCCGCTCACCGGGCGCGCCGCGATGCACAGCCCTACCGCAAGGCCGGCGATCGTCGCGAAGCCCTGTCCGCCTCCTTCCCTGAGCCGGAGCGCGGCGAGCAGCGCCGCAGCGACGCACACCGCAGAGAGCCCGTGCGACATCGTGTCCGCCGTGTGGTAGCGGAGCGCACCGCAGACGACCGACAGCCCGCCGGCGATGACGCCGATCAAGAGCGGCGAGGTCATCCCGGCCGCGCGCGCAGCCGCGCGGCCGAGCTCGAACGTGAGGAAGGCCGCCAGCGCTCCGAGGATGGGGCCGATGGCCATCGGCAGGTCGAAGAGAAAGCCGATCGCCAGGACGGCTGGATAGCCGGGAGGAAAAATGACGGACATGTTACTTCCGGACCCGAGCGTGTCCTGGACCAGGAAGCGCCCCATGACGTTCCCGGGCGGGGACATGGGCTGGAAGGAGAGCTTGCCCTCGGAGAAGGCTCGCGCCTCGAGGTAGTAGGCAGTCGCGTCGATGATCCGCGGACCGCCCCGCAGATAAGAGAGGATCCAGACGACGGACAAGAGGCCAGCCAGGGCCGCGAGCACGATCGCCGTCGGGCGAGGCCGCGCGATCGCCTTCGTCACGAGGGGCGTTCCGAACAGCGCGAGAGAGCCCAGGAGGAGCGCGGCGATACCGAGCGGCTCGGGCATCCGCGGCTACTCGTCCGAGGTCGCTTCGCGCGCCAGCTCTTCGAAGCGCGCGGCCTGCTCGGCGGTCAGGCGGGACAAGAGGCGCGTGCGAAGAACGCGCGGCTCGACCTCGATCCCCGCGAGATCCGGCAGGCAGTTCGGTACCACGCGAATGTCCTCTTCCTCGAGCTCGGGCAGCGTCGCCCCGAGGAGCTCGAAGAGGTGCTCGCTCTCGACGCCGTGGCCCGCGAGCGCTTCGCCGGTGGCCTCGAGGACGGCGCGCGCCTCGTCCGCGTCGCCGAAGATGAGCATCAGATCGTGCTCGCCGTCGTGCGAGAGCCCCGTGGCGCGCATGCCTTCGGCGTCCTCGAGGAAGTACACCGTCTCGTTCTCGATCGCCTGGCGGACGAAGCGCTCGGCGCTCGCCTCGAAGACCGCCGCCGCGTCCGTAGCTTCGTCGGCCGCCGCGGACGCATCGCTCGCGCGCACCTTCTCGAGGAGGGGCGCGACGACGGACGCGTCTTTGCCGGCCGCCCGCAGCGCGCTCTCGAGGCGCTCGAGCGCGTCGAGCAGGACGCCGCGCTGGCGCTCGTCCTCGCAGGGCTGCTCGGCCGCGCTCGAGAGCCATCGTTCGGCCTCGTCGAGGCGCTCGTCCCCGCCCTCTTCGAGGATCTCGGTCGCGAGCAAGACCTGTGCACGCGCGTGGCCGCGCTCCGCCGCGAGGCGCGCGTAGCCGAGGCCCCGCTCGACGTTCTGATCGACGCGGTCGCCGAAGAAGTGGAGGAGCGCCAGCGAATAGGCGGCATGCTCGTCGCCCGCTGCGGACCCCTTCTCGAGCCACTCGAGCCCTTTGGCGACATCGGCGTCGATCCCGTCACCGTCGAGGAGCGAGGTACCGAGCGCGAACATCGCGCCGACGTGCCCCTGCTCTGCGGCGCGCCGGCACCAGTCGCTCCAAAGCTCGCCCTCCTTCGCCCCACCCTCGGCTTCGATCAGCTGAGCGAGCTGGTATTGGCTCTCCGCGTCCCCGGCCTTTGCGGCCCGTTCGAGCTCTTCACGGCGCGCCATCTTCAGAGTGAATCGCGAAGCGCGATTCGGCTACAGGCTACAGGGATCAGGCTTCAGGGAAGACCGGATTCTGCACTGAAGCCTGTAGCCTGACACCTGACGCCTTCCCCTACTCGACGGTCCAAACGTGGAAGTCGGTCCACTCGCCGCCCGTCGACTCCAGGCGGAGCCTGCCGCGCGCCGGCAAACCGCTAGGGAGCTCGAGCGACGGCTCCTGCCACGTCGGGTGCTCGGCGATGGTCACGTCGCCCAGCGGGTGGCCGTCGACGAAGACGCGCACGCTCGTCTTACGGCTCGTCACGGTTCGGAGCAAGAGGCGCCCGCCCTGCTGCGGGAACGCGATGTCCATCTCTTCGAACTTGCCGCCGGCGATGATGCGCCCGGCATCGAAGAGATCACGCTTTTCGTCCGTGGGCGAAGGCAAGACGCGCCACGTGAGGTAGCCCCCCGCGGGCTTCGGGTGCACGTACCGCGCTTCGCGCTCGCTCATCAGATCGGCGACATCGACGGAGCCGACCACCTTTTCGCCCTGGGCGATCGTGCGAGGGAGGCCGGCGCGATCGAGCGGCGACCAATCGGCCTTGTAGATGACCTTGGACGCACCGCCGCAGATCACGTTCCCGAAGACCGGCGACTCGGTCAGGTAGCTGCCGAAGAGCGGAAGATCGCCCCACCAGCTCGGATAGATCGCCAGGATGTCCGGACGGTCGGCATCCGGCATTCGCTCGATCAGCTCGATGGCGCCGCCGAGGCCGTATTTGGTCGCGCGCGCGAACGGGTAGTCCTTGTAACCGCCGAGCCCGATGATATCGAGCGCCGGAAGGTCCGACGCGTAGACGATCGCGCCGGCGTCGCCGACGAGCACGCGCTTCGGCTTCAGCTCGCGCAGAAAGCGACCGGCCAAGATGTGCTGGTCACGGATGTTGCGCGACGCGCGCGCGAAGAACCACACCTGGTCGCGAAAGTTCGGGCGCTGGTGGTGCCAGTAGAGCGACACGGCCAGGCCGAACACCGCGAGGCGCGCGCCCCAGCCGATGCGCGCCGGGAGCGTCTCGCCGAAGCCCTTCACCAGCGCGGCGAGCCCCATCGCGGCGAGGAGCAGGAGCCAGGCGACCCCGCTCATCGCGTAGCGCTCGTTTTGCCAGCGCACCTGACCGTTGAGGGCGACGAGCGCGAACCAACCGAGGACCTGGATCCAGAGGAGCGCCGCTCGCCACCTCAGCCCTTTGACGGCGAAGGGAACGAGCGCCATCGCCGGCACGATGTACCCGTACGGGAACGCGTCGGAGAAGTGGTGCTCCGTCATTCGGAAAATGACGTACTTGAAATGAAAGGTCCAATCGTTCCACTTGTCTTCGGGCGTGAAGTACGGGTGATAGAGAGCGACCTTGGAGATCGCGCCCGCCTGCGCCCACTCACCGGTGAAGACCCGGTTCGCGACAGATTGAAGACCGAGCGCGGTGACCGCGGGGAGGCCGCCGATGACGAGCGTGCGACACGATCGCCAGAGACCCAGCTTGCGATGGAAGATCGCCGCGGCGATCGAGAGCGCCGCGACGGTGACCGCCGACTCGGGCCGGGTCAGGACGAGCAGCGCGTTCGCGGCGCCGAGCACGATCGACGGGCGAAGGAAGCGCCCGTCGTCGCGCGCGGCGACGAGGCGCTCGAGGGCGTACGCGCTCGCCGCCCAGATGCCGAGATGGAACGCGTTCTCCATCCCGCTCATGAGCGACCAGTCGAGCGCGCCGAGCGAGAGGATCGCGGGCGGCACCAGGTACTTCGCCCAAGGGCCCGCCGGAGCGACGATGCGCGCCGCGGCGCCGAAGAACGCAAGGATCGAGAAACAGGCGACGAGCACCGCCCACGCCATGAGCAGCTGCTTGCGGAAACCGATCCAGTACCCGAACGCGAGCGCGAAGGGGTACGTGATGCTCGTGTTGCCGCTCGAGAAGCCGTTGCCCTCGGACCACTGAAACGGATAGCCGCGCGCGGTCGAGCGCGCGAAGTCGAAGTGGATGAAGACGTCGTCGAGCGGGGCGGACCACTCGCCACCCGTCTGCTCGAGCATCGCGCCGATGAACGTCGTCGCGACGAAGGCGGTCGCCAGCGACGCGTAGAGGACGAAGAGGCGGCGATCGATCGCCGGCCAGTTCGAGACCACGACGCGCTCGATGTGCCGAGCACGCTCGAGCCACACGGAACGGATGGGGCCTTCTGTCTTCGGGGGCTCCAAACCGATTTGCGTCATAACATGGGAAACGAGTGTTCGAGCCGCAGATCCAAGACCGAGCCATCGGAACGCTCGTCGGCGGGCGTTACATGCTCGAGCAGCAGCTCGGGGTCGGGGGCTTCGGTCGCGTCTACCAGGCGATTCAGGTGCCGCTCGGCAGGCGTGTAGCGGTGAAGCTGCTATCGGCGCGCACGCCGGAGCAGTCGGCGCGCTTCGCCCGGGAGGCGGCCCTCGCGCAGCGACTGGAGCACCCGAACACGGTGCGGATCCTCGACTACGGAGCGATGCAGGATGGCTCGCCGTTCATCGTGTTCGAGCTGCTCCGAGGCCGAACCGTCGCCGACCTGGTCATGCAAGAAGGACCGCAGCGGCTCGACGTGGCGCTGACGATCACGGCGCAGATCCTCAAGAGTCTGATGGAGGCGCACGCGCTCGGCATCGTGCACCGCGACATCAAGCCGGCGAATGTCTTCGTCACCTCGCACCCGGGCGAGCCGCACTTCGTGAAGGTCCTCGACTTCGGCATCGCCAAGGACATCCTCGCTCCGGTCACGCCGGAGCCCCGCGCCGGAACGATGCCGATCCACGATCCATCGTCGTCTCCTGCGCTCACCCACGCGAGCGAGATGATGGGGACCCCTCGCTACATGGCGCCCGAACAGGCGAGGAGCGAGCCCCCGGGGCCGGAGACCGATCTCTACGCTGTCGGCCTCTTGCTCGCCGAGCTTCTCGGCGGGCGCCCCGTCTTCGCGGGGACCAACGCGATGCAGATCGCGCTCGATCAAGCGTCCGACGCGCCGGTGCCCCTCGGCGATCTCGTTTCCGGAGCGGCGGGCGGCATCCTGGTCCGCGCGACGCAAAAGGCCAGACACCTGCGGTACCGGACCGCGGGTGAGATGCTCGCGGAGATCGAAGGCCTGCTCGCGTCGACGTCTGCGCGGACCGCGAGCGTAGGGCCGCAGGGGGCACATCACACTGCCGGCGCGATCGCGATCGCGCCCACCCAGCTGAACCCCGCGATCACCACGGCGCCCCGCAAGCCTCCCTTCCTCGCCGGTGCGCTCATCGTCGGCGGGCTGATCCTGGCCGGCGGCACGGCGCTGGCGGTCTCGTACGACCAGAAGCGCCGCGCGACCGAAGAGAGCGAGACCGACGACGACGGGTCGCGGAAGAAGAACCGCAAAAAAAGCGACTGGGATCCGTGGGAGATGCCGCCGCCGCCCAAAGTCGACTTCTCGAAGCGAAAGGCTCCGGAGGTCCCCTACGACATCCACGAGAAGCTCGAGCAGGCGGGCTACGACGTCGAGGACGGCGACATGGTCACCAGCCCGGGATTCGAGCAGTGGATGTTCGCTGTAGCGAAGCGGCCGTGCGGTGGGACTGTCATCTTCCAGACTTGGTCATCGCCCGCCGAAGCCGAAGCGAGCGCGAAGGCGCTCGAGACGCAGCCTCTCGGGCGGGTCTTTCGGAATGCCAAGCACGTGCTCTACGTCGCCGTTGCCCGCCAAACACACATCAAGGGCGATCCCGCATGCACCGATCCGGTCGCCGACATTCTGACGCGCTGATCGCGCTCGAGGCTCGCGAGTCCGAGCGGCATCCTCGCGTTGACCCCCGGATGCGCGAAAGATACGTTTGCGGGCCCTGGTTCAGGCAAAACGATAGGCCTCCTCGAAGCCCTCCATGCGCTGGTACGTCGACATCTCTTCCATCGCCTCGAAGGGCCCGACGTCCAGGTACTGCGTGGAGGCCGAGCAGTGGCAGAAGGCCCTCCAGACGGTCCGCACGCAGCGGGGCGACGACGCGTCGTTCGGCAACTTCTCGATCGAGCTCCTCGACGACGGCTACCGCGCGATCGATCCGCTGACGCGCACGCGCTACGTCGTGCAGCGGGCACCCGATAACGCTCCGCTCACGACCGGCGACGCCGTGACGCTCGCGCAAGAGGAGCTGACCAAGGTCGAAGGAAAGCCGTCGTCGCGACCTTCCGCGGCCAAGAACGAGGCGCCGCCGCCGCGAGCGTCGCGGCCGCGCGGCGGGCGAGCGAGCGACCGGGGAAGAATGGCGCGCGCCGACCAGGCCCGCGGACGTGCACCGAGCATCCCCGACGATCCGGTCCCGCGTAACCCGAGCTCACCTCCGCCGAAGCTGGCAGCAGATACGACGCTCGCGTCGGGCACGCCGCTCACGGCCGAGGCCTCGCGAACCAACGGGGCTGCGTCGCATGCAGAGAAGCCGGCGTCGTTCCCGCCTCCGGCGCCGCGTGCCATCCCCCGGACGCCCGATATCCCCATCGTGCCGCCGCGTCCCATGCAGGCCGAGACGGCGTTCGAGCGAATGACGGGCGGCTCCGCCGTATCGCTCCCGGCGAAGATCCCCGCGAGCGCCGAAGTGCAGACCGAGGTCTTGCCGGCGTTCAAGGTCCTCTCCCGGCGGAGCGAAGATCCGACTGCATCGTCGCCGCTCACGTACCGCGAGATGGCGCTCGCCGTCGCCACGACCACCACGCTCCGCGACGCCGAGGCGATCGCCCGCGCGCAGTTCGAGGTCATCCGGAACGCCATCTCGGGCGCGCCCAAAGGCAAGTTCATCCAGCTCGCGATCTTCGATCACGAGTTCTCGGGAAAGCCCGCGAAGGCGCCGATCGTCACGCTCGCTTTCAAGGACTGGCGCAACCCCGAGCCGGACCTTCGGTTTCCTCAGCGCGACGGCCCCGGCCCTGCGTCGATCCGATCGTCGAGCATGCCCGCCCCTTCAGCATCGCAGCCTGCACCGGCAGAGCCCGCTCCCGCGCGTATCGCGACCCCTGTCCCCGCGGCACCGCCGCCGGCTCTCGCGTCCGGCGCGCCGAGCATGGCCGCGCCGTCGACCGTCGAAGCGCCGACGATGCCGATCCTCGCCGACACGGTCGTGAAGACCGTCGTCCCGACGAGCATGGCGCGGCCGACGATCGAGCCCGTGACGTCGCCGCAGCCTGTGCTGCCGGACCCCTTGAGCGCGAAGCCGCTGCCGCCGCGACCTTCCACGGCCACCCGCACCGCACCGCGCCCGAAGGCCAGCGCCTCCAGCCGGGTCACGCCGACCGCCGGGATGCCGCGCCCGAGCGCGATGCCCCGTGCCGCAGCGACCCCGACCCGGATGCCGGTGAAGGAGCCCGGCCCGGTGCAGACCGCGACCGTCTCGATCGCCTCCCAGCCGATGCCCGCCTCCGCCATGACCTCCGCGATCATCGGCATCAGGCGCTCGGCATGGCCGCGCTCCATCGCCTCCGCGCGGGCGAAGACGGCGCCGCCGGAAACGACAGCGACCGCGCATTGCGCGGCCGAGGTTTCTATCGCGAGGATCACCACAGCGCCACCCTCACTTGCAGAGCGACGCGCGCCCCGACCCGCCCTCGCGGGGCAGGGCGTCCACGATGGTCAGCCAGGGGAGCGCGGCATCGGCATGGCAGTGCAGGTCCGGCGTCAGGCTGGCCGCCTGATCGAGGATGCCGAGGGGCACATAGGTCTGGCCCGGCAGGTAGTCGAACCGCGCCGCGAGCGGCGAGCCGCAGGCACCGCAGGTCCACCGCTCGACCCCGCGCGTGCAGGAGAACGGTGCACCCAGCGGCGGAACCGCTGCCACATCGCCCTCCGGGAAGGCGGCGAAGGCCGCCACGAGCAGCGGTAGCAGGCGGCTGCCGTACCAGCGGGCCTGACGAAGTCCACAGAGGAAGCTACTCAGGTAGATCATCGACAGACCGAAGCAGCTC
>JBGTSH010000232.1:0-16802 GCA_041940405.1 Polyangiaceae bacterium | reverse complement strand
CCGCCACCGTGGAGCGGGTGCGCGCAGTCGCCGCCAAGGGCAAAGCCCGCGGCAAGAACCCGCGGGCCTTCGGCTTGGTCGGTGACAGCGTCTCGGTGGCCTACGAATTCATGACGCCGTTGTCATCTTCTAGAGAGCGCCCGGTCGAGATCGATCCCTGGGCGGCCGGCGAGCTGGCGATCGCGTCCGGAGGGACCGTGGTCGACTGGTACCGCGGCGCGCCCGCCGACGCGGCGCAGACCCCGCCCCGGGACGCGTTCTCGTCGTTTCGGGCGGCCCAGGTGGGTGCGCGAGCCTCGTGGCCCGCCTCCGAGGCGTGGAGGCCGATCGACGAGCTCGAGCAGCGGGTGAACCCGGCCGTGGCGGTCGTTACCTTCGGAGCCAACGACGCCGCGTACAAACCGTCGAAGCCGGAGGATCTCGCCGACGAGTTCGAGCGCGCCACGCTGGAGCTGGTCGATAACCTCGAGGCGCGCGGCATCGTCGTGATCCTCTCGAACGAGATGCGCCACGGCGATCAGCCCGGCCGCGACGCGTGCCCCGGCGACGACCCCGGCTCGAGCGATTGGCAGGTGGCAGTCGCACAGAACGCCACCAGCGCCCGCGCGGCCGAGATCGCCTGCCGCGATCACCACCCCTTCATCGATCTGCGCTTCGCGCTCGAAGCGGCGACGAACTTCGGCCTCGGTCCCGACGGCGTCCACCTCTCGTCGCACAAGCACGGTGCCGCGCTCTTCGATCGAGCGGGCCTCGATTGCGGCTACAACACACGCAACTTCGTCACGCTCCTCGCGCTGGCGCGGGTCCTCCCCCACGTCCAGAGCGTCTACGACTCGTCGAGCCAGTAGGCGCGCCCCTTTGCCTGGAAGCGAAGGACGACGGGCGCGCCCTCGGACACGACGAACAGCGCAAACGGGCCGTCGGCCGGGGACTCGACGACGCCACCGTCGCTCGTCTCGAGCGCAGCAGGAGCCTTGATCCGATCCGTCAGGCGAAGGAGCGGCACCGCCGACGGCGACGCCTCCGAAGCGCCGGTGAGGACGCGCGCCGGATCGAAGGGCATCCGTCGCGCGTCGGCGAAGGTGAGGAGCGCCGCGTAGAGGCCGGTTCGATCGCGGACGCCGTCGATGAGGGAGCTGCCCAGCGAGCCGGGCGAGATGTCGCGCGGGCGTGACGAGAGCACCGCGCCGTACCTGGCAAGGAGCGTCCGAACCTCGGCGCGGTTGCGTTTCTTCTCACCTTCCGGCTCGTGCCCGAGATCGGTGCTCTCGACAGCCAGGTCCACGGCGAGATCGGCGAGCCAGGCGTCGCGTGTCGCCGGCCAGATGGACGCGACGAGCGTCGTATAGTCCTTGTCTGCGAGCGCCCGTTGGGCCGTCTCGAGCGCCGCCGCCGGGGACGGCGCCCCGAGCAGAGCTTCCTTTGCGCGCTCCGACGGGTTGCCGCTTGCACCCGGCCCCGTCCGATCGGCGGACGAACGCGGGGGCGGAGCGTACGGATCAGGTTCGCACCCGAGATCCTCGCAACCCGAAAGGAGCAGGGCGACGAGCGCCAGCCGCCGCGGCCCGCGCATGGCGTCAGAAAGCTCGTTTCGCGTCGCTCGGGCAGTTCGGATGCTTGAGCAGCGCGTTACGCAGATGGACCTGCCTCTTTACGATCTGCTGCTTCAAGAAGTGGTGGATGACCGAAGGAGGCGTCGCCGCGAATCGGCAGAAGCTCTGCACGAGCATGAGCGACACCAGCGGCCGCGAGCAGATGAGCGCCGCGGTCTTGGAGTCGATCGAGAGCCCGGTGAGCGCCGTGAGCGCGCGACCTTCGGTCTTCCAGATGAGCTCGACTCGGTCTTCGCTGTCGGTGGTGGCGAACTTGTTCCGGAGGAACGCGCGCGAGCTCTGCCGCGTCTTCTCGGTCGTCTCGCGATCGATCGTGACCTTGTAGATGTCGATGAGCCGCTTCGCGAGCAGCATCTTGCGGAGCAGCCCTTCGCTGACCGCCGGATTGCGGATGAACCGCCTCTGGATCTGCGGGTCCTTCAAGAACTCGTGCTTCTGCGCGATGACCTCGAGACCGAGGGACGTCCTGTGGTGGAACGCGGCGAAGCGAGCGTGCTCGTTCGAGATGTTCACGTTCTGCCAGAGCGCGCGGACGACCGCCGGATCCTTGTCGAAGCAGAGGGCGAACAGGTCGTCGCCCGAGCCGTTCGTCGCGATCTTCGCGCGCTCGTCGGACGGGAGCTTGTTGAGCACGTTCTCGAAGTGCGCGAGCAGCGTCCGGACGCTCGCTCCCTCGGACGAGAACTTCTTCTCGTCGGCGTCGTCCTCGTCGGGCGGCTCCTCGTGATCCTCTTCGGACTCGTCCTCCTTGGTCGATGCGGCGAGGTCCGCGGTCTCTTGCGCGCGCTCGGCGTTTTCGGCTCGCTTCGCCGAACGGGCGACGTCGGACGCAGCGGCCTCCGCGGATCCGTTGTCGACGATCGTGGCCTCGGTGTCCTCGGTGACGACCTCTTCGGTCTTCGCGCGCTGGAGCTTCGAGTCGTCGTCGGAGACGAACGCCTCCAGCTCGAGCTCGAGAAGCGTGCGCTCGCGATCACGCAGCGGCGGGGCCGCTTCGCCGTCCAAGGCCAGGGCCGGACGGCTGCTGGTCGGCGCCGCGCTGGCGTCGCCCAACCCCGCGAGCGGCGACGCCGGCGGAGGCCCCGGGGGCAACGGAGCGACCGGCGGCGCCGGCGGCATGGGAGCGACCGGTGGAACCGGCGGCGTCGGAGGTACGGGGGCGACCGGCGGCGTCGGAGGTACGGGCGGAACGGGCGGAACGAGCGCGGGCTTCGGGGGCGGTGACGGCGGAGCCGGCTCGCCGCTCTCCGCGCCGTCCTCGAGGACGCCGCGCGACCTCAGGTGGTCGACGATCTTCTGAACGCGCCACTCGCTGAGCCCGGTTCGATCGGCCATCTCTTGCAGCGAGGCCGCGGGATCGTAGTGGATGAGGACGAGCGTCTCCTCCGACGAGAGCGCGATCGGCTCATCGGCAACGAGCGAGCGAGCCGACTCGGGCACCGGATCGCTCATCGGTACGGTGGCAGGCGCCGATGACGCCGGCGGCGGCGGGACCGACTTGAGCGGCACGCTCGGCGGCGACCAATCCGGCTTTTGCGTCACCCACGAGAACATCGAAGCGACGCTCGTCTTCGCGGGCGAGACCGGGCTGGGATCCGACGGCGGCGGCGGGGCCACCGCGGGCGCCGGCGGAGGCGGAGACGCCGAAGGCGTTTTCGCGGTGGGCTGCGTGACCGCGGGCACAGGCGACGGCGTCGAGGAACGCGCGGCCGGTTTTGCGACGACGGACGGCGCGCGAGCAGGAGACGCCGGAGGCTGCGACGCCGGATCGCCTTGCGATCGAACCCATCCTTGCGACGAAGCCTTGCGAGGTTGTTTGGCTTCCGGCTTCCGCTCCGACTTCGCTCCCGCGGGGCTAGCAGCGGCCGCGGGGGTGGCGACGACGGGCTGCGCCGGAGGCCGCGGCAGCTCGATTTCGAGCGTCGGCATGCCGGCGTCGTCGACCTCGACCTCGACCTCGATGTCGGGCGGCGGCTCGGGCGGCGGCGCCTTCGCCTCCGCCTTTCGCGGCATCTGCACCGTGTTGCGGCGACCGCGCCCGGTCGCGGGTAGCGGATCGGGCGGGCGCAACACAGGCGCACCAATCAGCGGGGTCGGCGGGTCGAGCGTCTCGTCGCGGCCTCGTTCGGCCGGCGGCAATCGACTTCGGTCCTGCGCGCGCGCAGGCTGTTGCAGCCCTGTACCCGGCGCGACAACCGGTTGCGCGGGGCGGGCTCGCGCTTCGGCGGGTTGCTCGAGCAGCTGGGTGTTGTTCCGGCCACGAGCGCGCGGTGCGACCTCGTTGACCGTCTGTTTGCGGGCCCTGAGCGCACGCATCGCTGCGGTATTGCCCAGATAAATCCGACGGCCTCCCGCGCGCCCGCTGTCGACGGTCTCCGTCTCCTGACGCTCTTCCTCTTCACGCTGGCGAACCAGATCGAGAAGGTCACGTGCAGAGAGGATCTTGCTCATGGTCGAGACGCCTCCCCAGCCCGGGGAAGCTTCGAGGCTCCGCTGACAGCGGTCAGATTAGAGGCAATGGTAGCGGTTTGCCGAGTGAATCAAAGCCCCAGGTGCATCGGTCGGACCGGTCCTGAGGTGGCGCCCTACCATCTAGTTCCCGACGTGCCCCTACTTTCCGAGCGCGCCCTTGAGGGCCGCAAGGAGCTTTGCCTCATCCGCCGGGGCGGCGTTCGCCGAGAGGTCTTTTTTCAGCTTCGTGCAGGACGCCATCTCGGTGACGCTCACCTCGCTCTCGGGGGGCTCCCGAAAGGGCACCGTGCTGTTGCGGAGCTCCACCGTGCCGACCCACGGGACCAAGCTCGCCGGCGATTCGCCGGGCTTGCTCACCGTCGCGACGAGCGCGCAGCCACCCTGATGCTTCGAGAGGACGAAGCCCAGGCTCACGGCTTTGCAGCCTTGCGGCCGCGGACAGACGCGCTCCGGCTCGGGGCGCTTGTCGACCTCGACCCCGAGCCCTTCAGCCAGGCTGGCCAGGCGGCTCTGCGCGAGGGTCGCGATCTCTTTCACCTCGGGGTCGTCGGACTTCGGGGCGATGCGCGGCCAGAGCACGACGACGCCGCCCTCGGCGCCGCCGGACTTCGTTATCTCGGGCGCGTTCTGCGTTCCGGCGTGGTGCGTCCCGGTCTTCTTGGAGAGGTTCGCTTCCGACTCGATCGGTGCTTCCTTTTGAGGAAGCGTGGACGTCGTGCAGGCCGTCGCCAGCGCGAGCAGAGAGAGAGACAGGAGGATCCGGAGGTGTCGTTTCACGCTGGGCCGAAGCGTACCCCAGCTTCTCTCCTCGCTGCTACGCTACCGCCCGATGCGACTCGCGCTTTGCTTCGCTCTTTTCGGCCTTGCTGCGTGTTCGGACGACGGCGGCTCGGGCGGCTCCACGACCGGTCCCGGCGGTCCCGGCGGGACCGGCGGGGACGGAACCGGCGGCGGCTCCCCGATCGTGACCGAGCTCTTCCCCGCGGCAGCACCGCTCCCCGGGGAGACCGAGTGCAAGGTCACGATCACCACGAACCTGCCTCTCCAAGGCAACACGCACCATCCGATCTGCACCGACCTCGAGTACGGGACCAACCCTCCATCGAGCGGCGATCACTGGGGCATGTGGGCCCAGTTCCGGACCTATGCCACCGCGGTGCCCCGAGAGATGTACGTCCACAACCTCGAGCATGGCGGCGTCGTCATGGCGTACAAGTGCGACGGTCTCTGCCCGGATATCGCCCAAGCGTACGAAGATGCGGCCGAGGCACACGGCGTCGATCCGATCTGCGCCTCGTCGCTCACCGGAGCGGAGCGCTCGCGCATCATCATCACCCCGGATCCCGAGCTCGCCGAGCCGATCGGCCTCGCGGCGTGGCGCGCCACCTACGTCGCGACCTGCATCGATCCGCCGAGCATCCTCGACTTCGTCAAGGCGCACTACGCCAAGGGGCCCGAGAACACGTGCTCGGACGGCAAGGATCCAGAGGACCCGGTGAACGGGATCACCGACTGTCCGTGATCTGCTCAAGAAAAAACTGATGGCCCCTGAGGCACGAGCCCACCCACGTCGTTCCATGAAAAATACGACCTTCGCACTCCTTCTCGCGTTGGGCGGCACGCTCGTGGCGTGTGCCGAAGAAACCCTGCGAGAGCCTGCCGAGTCGCAGGATCTGGGCGCCGGTGCCGGTGGCGTCGAGGCGGGATTTTCCGGTTTCGACTCCGACGACACCTGGGCCGAGCAGAACCGGCCCAACAAGCACGCACCCAACGGCGGCGGCTGCGGCCAGAAGAACGACTGCGTTACCGCGCCGGGAACACTCTGTGAGCCGCATAGCCTAGAGGCTTGCTACGAAGGCCCCGCGGACACCGACGGAGTGGGCACCTGCACGCAAGGAGTCCGCCGTTGCAACAGCTTCGGCACCGCCTACTCCCCTTGCATGGGGCAGGTCTTGCCTCGGCCCGACGACTGTTCTCAGCCCACGCAATCCGTGTGCGACGGATCCCCGCCTCCATGCCATGCGCTCGTCTCGTCGGAGGTGAAAGGGATTTCGGGCCACCAGATCGCGGCGGTCGGTCAAACCGGCTCGGTGCGCGGGTATGTCGACCTCGTGTCCGGCTTCGAGCTGGTCATCGAGCGTATCGAGGATGGCTCGGTTCTGTGGAGCAAGCGCTTCGGAGTGACCGTCGACGACTACTACGCTCCGCTCCGTGCCATCGCCGTAGACGATGACGGATCTGTTTTGCTTGCCATTCGGGTCGAGGGAGCGCTCACCCTCGATGGTCAGACCCTCTGGGAAAACGAAGCGGTCATCGTCAAGCTCGATGCGTCAGGCGAGATCGCGTGGAGCCATACGCTCGGGAATCGCAGCGTCTACCTCGAGTCGCTGGCGACCCACAACGGATATGTGTGGGCGGCCGGCGGCTTTTCAGAAGCGATCACGCTCGGCGAAGACAGCGTCCCATCGGTGTGGCTGGACGGCTTTCTCCTGAACCTCGACAGAAATGGAAGCTTCCTCTGGGGTACGACCACGGCCGACCACGGCGACGAGCTGTACGACGGCCTCGCCGTCGATGAGGCAGGCAACTCCTTCGTCGGAGGCGGGTTCCACGGTTGCGCTTGCGACTTCCGCACGCTCGTCGTCCGATCGTACGACCGCCAAGGAAACCTTCGCTTCGACAAGCACATACCCACGCGGAGCGCGGCGCTCGTCACCCAGGTCGTGCTCGATCCTCAGGATGCCATCTACATCAGCGGTCGCTTCGACACGGCTCCTGTGTCGAACGGCGTGGATTTCGGCGGGCCCGAGCCGATCGACGGAATCATGTTCCTCGCAAAGCTCGCGAAGAATGGCGAGCCGCTGTGGGGGCGCGGCGTCAATGACAGCCCACGGGGACCGGCGATCGGGGGCTATGTCGGCATCCATCCTGACGGACGCGTCATCTGGGTGGACCAGAAGGAGTACGGCTTCTCGTTCCGCGCCTTCGACCCGGTCGACGGCAAACCGCTCTGGGAGCGCGACTTCCTCTCCGACGCAGGCTGCCAGCAGGTCGGCGAGAACGCGGCGACGTGCGCGGGCTGGGGAATCTTCGGGTTCGCCATGTTCCCTGACGGCAGCTTCGAGATCGGCGGTAGCTTCCGGGGGCACCTGGACATCGGGGGCCCGTTGCCGCTCGCGATGCCGGACACCTCGGGCTTCTTCGCTCGCTACACGCCTTGAGGCCCATCAGCGCGGCGTAGCCCGCGCGAAGGCGACGATCATCGCTTCGCCGTGCGGACCGACGATCCGCTCGTAGGCGAGCTCCATTGCGAACTCTCCGCCGGGTGGATCGAGATGCAACACCGCTGTTACCGATTCGCCCGTACCGAACACGAGCGCCACCTCGTCGAAGGCGACGTACCGCATGACGACCGGATCTATCGCTTTGTAGATCGCCTCTTTGACGGCGAATGTTGTCCGCACACGCGCGTCGCGCTCGCTCTCGCGGAGCCGAGCGAGCTCGTCGATCTCTTCCGGCCGACAAACGCGTCGCGAGATGTCGACGCGAAGCGGCTCCTCGACCTCCAGATCGACGCCGATGTTCTCTGTACCGGCGCGTATCGCAGCCAGCGCCACGGCGACGTCCTCTTTGTGGCTGAGCGATCCGACCGCCGGATGCGGCAGCGCCGGCGCTCCACGCGGCGTCGACCCGATCGGCCCCGCCTCGATGCCGAGGCCCGCCAGCGCCCTCCGCATCGCCACGCGGCCACCCGCGAACGTCGCCACACGCCGTGGAGCCATCTTGGAAGACAAGCTCCGCTCCTCCGGATGAAGGGCGCTCTCGTCCACGCCCCGAAGACTGGCCATCACGAGCCGACCGAACGGCGTTTCTCGCTCGAGATGGATCACACTCGTCCTCTCGTGGTCGGCGATCCTACCATCCGCGCGTGAGCACGCACGTCACCACCGTCCACTCGGCCAGCCTCGAAATCGACATGCCCCACGAGCCCGCACGGGGGGCGTCGCCCGGGACGCTGCGCATCGAGAGCGACGCTCGGCCGCGGATCTTCCTCATGGACTTCGGGATCGAGCACCTGAAGGAGTGCGAGCTCGAGAGCATCGACGACGTCCTGCCTTACCTCGACAAGGACTCCATCACCTGGATCGACATCCGGGGGATCGGCCACCAACCGACGTACGAGCGGCTCGGCGAGATCTTCAAGATTCATCCGCTCGCGCTCGAGGACATCGTCAACGTGCCCCAGCGTCCAAAGAGCGACGTCTACGACGACCAGCAGGTCATCATCACGCGCATGGTGAACATTCACGACGGCGACGTCACCTCGGAGCAGATGTCGATCCTCTTCGGCAAGGGCTTCGTCGTCACCGTGCAAGAGGAGCCGGACGTGGACTGCCTGGATCCGCTGCGCGCCCGGATCCGCGCGGGCCGCGGCCAGATCCGCAGAATCGGCTCGGACTACGTCGCCTACGCACTGCTCGACACCGTGATCGACGGGTTCTTCCCGGTGCTGGAACACTACGGCGAGCTGCTCGACGAGCTCGAGACGCGGGTGCTGTCGACAAGAGGCACGTCGTCGAGCGACATCTTCGCCCTCAAGCGCGAGCTCTTGGCGCTCCGCCGGGCAGCGTGGCCGCAGCGCGATCTGCTCGCCGGGCTCCTCCGCGAGGAGTCTCCGCACATCACGCCCGAGACGCGGATCTTCCTTCGCGACACCTACGATCACTCCGTGCAGATCATGGATATGGTCGAGACTTTCCGCGAGCTCGCGTCGAGCCTCATGGATTTGCTCATGACCGGCGTCTCCAACCGCCTCAACGAGACGATGAAGGTCCTGACCGTCGTGTCATCCATCTTCCTGCCGATGACCTTCGTAGCGGGCATCTACGGCATGAACTTCAACCCCGACGCGTCGCCGTACAACATGCCCGAGCTCAACTGGCACTACGGCTATCCGTTCTCGTTTGCGCTCATGGGCGTCTCCGCCGCCTCGCTGCTGCTCTACTACCGCTCGCGCGGCCTCATCGGCTCGAAGGGCGACGCGTACTCGCAGGCCAAGCGCTTGTTCAAGGGCAAGCCGCGCAAGAAGGCGAAGAAGTAGCGTTCGTCCGCGTCAGCGGATCTGCCGAACCTTGACGGCCGCCTGAGCTCGCATCGCCTTGATCTCGCGCACGGCGAGGACCCTCGCGGCGACGATGCCACCGACGAGGCCGAAGGCGTGGCCTTCCCACGAGATGCCGGGCGTGCCGGGCAGGGCGCCCCAGAGGACGCCGCCGTAGAGGCCGAAGACGACGAGCGATCCGAGGATCGTCCAGAACTTGCGCTCGAAGATCCCGAGCGCGAGGAGGTAGCCGAGGAACCCGAAGACCAGGATGCTGGCGCCGAGGTGGACGCTGTTGCCGGCGCCGATCAGCCAGGTGCCGAAGCCGCCGACGAGGCCCGAGATGAGCGACACATAGAGCAGATCGCGCTTGCGGCGCAGCATGATGAAAAAGCCCAGGACGAGGAGCGGCAGCGTGTTCGCCATCAGGTGGCCGAAGCCGACGTGAAGGAACGGCGCGAAGAGGATGCCCTGCAGGCCGATGAGCGAGCGCGGCTGGATGCCGAAGCCGTCGAGCCCGCCGCGAAAGAGGACCGCGTCGACGATCTCGCTGATCCACATCGATCCGACGAAGGCGCCCAAGATGGTGCCTTGCGCCTTCGCCTCCTTCACGAACCCGAGGCGGGCTTGAGAGGGTCGGAGGAGCGTGTCGTCGGCCATGGGCCTCAGTATGAGGCGTCTTCTGGCGGCTCGCCACAGCCTCGGTCACCCACTACCCTCGGGGCCGAATGGTTCGGCTCCTCTTCGTCTGTCTCGGGAATATCTGCCGTTCGCCCGCCGCCGAGGGCGTGATGCAGAAGCTCATCGAGGCGCGCGGCTGGGACCGTTCGGTCGAGCTCGACAGCGCAGGAACGGGCGACTGGCACACCGGGGAGCAGGCGGATCGGCGGTGCCGCGATGCGGCGCAGAGACGCGGAATCGCCATCGTGCACCGTGCGCGGCAAGTGACCCGTGGCGACTATGCCCGGTTCGACTACCTGATCGCGATGGACCAGTCGAACCTCGCGGTCCTCGAGCGGCGCGCCCCGGCCGACTGCGGCGCGAAGATCGTGCTCTTTCGGTCCTTCGACGAGGGCGCACCCGAGGGCGCAGAGGTACCCGATCCCTACTACGGCGGAGACGAGGGCTTCGACGAGGTGCTCGATATCTGCGAGCGCGCCTGCGAGGGGCTCGCGCGGCACCTGGAGCGAGAGCACGGGCTGGGCGGCTAGGATGCGACCCGAGGTACAGGCCGCTCTCGAGCGTGCGCTCGGCGAGCGGGTTCGGAGCGCGACCCCGATGCGCGGCGGCGACGTGAGCGACGCCTTCGACGTGCGCCTGGCGAGCGGAGAGCGAGCCTTCCTGAAGACGCGCGCCGACCTTCCGGCGCTCGCCTTCGAGCGCGAGGCCGAGGGGCTCGCCTGGCTCGCCGACGCCTGCGCCGCCCGCGTCCCGCGGGTACTGGCGTTCTCCAAGACCGAGCCGGGATTTCTGGCGCTCGAGCACATCGAAGCCGCGGCCCCCACGGCCGCCGCCGAAGAGCGCCTCGGCCGCGAGCTCGCTGCGCTACACCGCTTCGGCGCACCGCGCTTCGGTCTTTCGACCTCCAACTTTCTCGCAACCCTCCCTCAAGACAACGCCGAGCGTCCCGACTGGGCGTCGTTCTACCGCGTCCGCAGGCTCGATCCGCTGCTCGAGCGCGCGCGCGCCCGCGGTCTTGTCTCGCGCGGCCTCTCGGCGCGCTTCGAGCGTCTCTACGAGCGCCTGCCCGATCTCGTCGGTCCCGCCGAGCCCCCGGCTCGCCTGCACGGCGATCTCTGGGGCGGCAACTGGCTCGTCGATCGCGCGGGGGTCCCCTACCTCATCGATCCTGCGGTCTATGCGGGCCACCGCGAGATCGACCTCGCGATGATGCGCCTCTTCGGCGGCTTCGGCCGGCGCGTCTTCGCCGCGTACGAAGAGGCGTATCCGCTCTCGCCGGGCGCTTCGGAGCGGGTCGAGCTCTACCAGCTCTACCCGCTCCTCGCGCACGCGGTGATGTTTGGCTCGGGGTACATCGGGCAGATCGAGTCCGCCCTCTCGGCCTACGTCTGAGCTCGGGCTCAGCCGCGGCGGCGACGGCGCAAGAGCGCAGCCAGGCCGAGCGCCAGGAGGCCGGCACCTGCACCGCCCGGCACACCGGACGAGCCGTGACAACCGCAGCCGTCATCGTCCTTTTCGTCGTCGGTGTTGGGCGTTCCGCCGCCGCCGGCGCCGCTCGGGCCGGCGCCCGAGCCGTCACCACCCGCACCGCTCGTCACCGACGACGAGGTCGTCGTCGCCGGCGGAAGCGGCTCGGTGGACGTCGTCACGGTGATCCGCAGGTTCGGGCAGCCACGGTTCATGACGATGAAGAAGTACTCGGCGCCGGGCTCGAAGCCGGCTGCTTGGTCGATGATCAGCTCGCCGGTCTGCGCGTCGACGTCGACCCTCTGGTCGAAGTTGTCCGGCACCGGGAGGAAGCCGCCCCCGCCGTTCAACGTGACGTTGTCGCTCTTTCGCGCGTAGATCGAGAACTGCGCGTCGCCCGCGCCGACCGGCTGCGCGTCGACCTGGAAGCGGAGCACCTGGTCGTCGGCGGCGGTCTGACGCGAGAAGTGAAAGAGGCCCTGGATCTGCGCGCCGCCGCCCTGCAGCGTGGCGCACCCCTGACCGAAGAGCTGGCCGAGGAAGGTGAGCCCGATGGCGTTCTCGACCTTCGACTCGCCGGGCTCGATGCGGATCACGTGGTCGCAGTTGTCGAGACCACGCGACGCGACGAGCGCCTCGATTTCACCGAGGTCGGACCCGGTGATCGTGCCCGCGGCCGCGAGGTCTTCGGCGGCCGTGATGAAGCCCCGGCCGAGGTCGCCGAACGTGCCGCCGGGCGGCATCAGCGTGAGGCCGTTCCACACGATCTGATCGGCGATGTCTTTGCCGAGGAGCTCTCGAATGCTCCAAGCGAGGCTGCCGGCGATCTGACCGTCCTCGTGCACCTCACCGAGGATGTCGTCGGGGCACACCATGCTGGTGTCGGTGAGATCGCGAAGCCCGCCGAGCTGAGCCAGCGACGCCTCACCGAGCTCGGCGTCGTCATTGTCGCTGCACGCGAGGTAGTCGCTGATGCCCTCGTCGATGCTGCCCGAGTGCGGCGAGAGACCGTACTCGTTGAAGTTGAGCTGCCCGAGGTTGTAGCCGATCGCGTTGTGCGACAGGTAATGGCCGAACTCGTGCTTGAAGACGTCCGAGTCGTAGGCGAAGTCGTTCTGCGATCCTTGACCGATCGCGATCAGGTTCGGCGACGCGAACGTCCCTTGCTGTCCCATCGGGGAGAAGAACGCGTTGTCGAGGGCCATTCCGTCCTCGAGCGCGTTGGCGACCGCGGTGAGCTTCCACGAACCCTGGTCGATCGGCACGCCGAGCGTGGCAGCGAACGCCTTCATGCTCGTCAGGTGGTGGTAGAGGTTCACCTGCGCGAAGGCGTCGGTCGCGTCCGAGACGTCCGCAGGCGGGTCATAGAGAAAGTCCTGGCCCGACGTCGGCCCGATCACCTGCTCGAGCTCGAAGCCGTTCGAGGTGCCGCTCAGGTAGTTGGTGACGGTGAGCAGCCCGTTCCAGCCGTTGAGGCGCAGAGGGTCCGCGGTGAGATCGAGCTCGAGCAGCTCGACGTCGGCCGGCATCGGCGTCTCGATCGAGTTCATCGTGTAGACGCGGCCGAGCGCGTGAACGGCGAGCGGCTTCTGTCCGAAGAGCTCGCCGGTGTGTGCGTCGATCCAGTAGCGCATGCCGCCCTGTCGGTCGCGAACGTCGAGCTCCCAGAGGAGGGCGCCTTCGCCGAGGGGCGAGATGACGACCTCGGCGCGCTCGGAACGCGCAACGCCGAGCGACGCGAGGACGCCGTCTGCCTCTTGCCGGGTCACGGTCGGAGTCGTGGAGATCGTGAGATCCCGAGCGACGTGGAGGATGAGACGCGTCACGTCGCCGCCCTCGCCGATGCGCACGATGGCCGCGCGACCCAGCACGCGAAGACCGCCGTGGGTTTGATCCATGCGCACCGTCGAACCGGAGAGGCCGGCGATCTCACGACCCGTGCCGAGCTCGACGGCGCCGAGCACGAGCGCGTCCGATCGCTCGTCGAGGTACACGCGCGCCTTCGCGCTCGCGCTCGACTCGGCGCGCACGCGGTCGCTCGGGGAGCCCGAGAGCCACTCCGGCTCCGAGGCGAGCGCCGTCACCGGCGCTGCAAACAAGGACAAGAACAAAGCGATGCTCGCGGCCGCTCGCGCTCTCATGGTTCACCTCGCCGGGGGGGCCAGAAATAAGGCGTGCGCAGCTTAACGGGCGAGTGGGGCGGCCTCGCTACAAAAAAGTGAGGACACCCTCATGTCCGCAAGCTGCTGTCCGAGCGGTCGGACCTGCGTCAAAAGCCTACGCGGCGCATCACGAATCGCGGCAGCGCGCGGATCGTGGCCATGATCGGACCCCACGCCGCCGGCGCGTAGACGACCGGCTTTCCCTTGTCGATCGCGGCGAGGACGCGCTCGGCCACGTCATCCGCCTCACCCGCGAAGGGCGGCGTCTTGAGCCCGGCGGTCATGCCCGTCTTTACGAAGCCCGGTTTGACGGTGACCACGCGGAGCCCCGACGCGCGGTACTTGTGATCGAGGCCTTCGAGGTAGCGCGTGAGCCCGGCCTTGGCGGCGCCGTAAATGACGACCGGCTTGCGACCGCGCTCGCCCGCGACGGAGGAGAACACCGCGAGCGTCCCGCCGCCGCGGGCGAGGAGACGGCGGCGCGCCTCTTCGCAGAAGAGCACCGTGCCGGTGAAGTCCACGTTGAGCACGCGCTCCGCCAGGATCGGATCGGCCTCGAGCGCGTCCTGGGTGGCGAAGATCCCGGCGGTGACGACGACGACGTCGAGGCCGCCGAGCGCGGCCTCGGCCCCTGCGAGGGCCGGAGCGAACGTCTCGGGACGCCCGAGATCGCACGCGCCCGTTCCCGCAGGCTTCGCCCCGTCGACCGCGAGATCCGCGGCGCTGCGACGGAGATCCTCTTCGTCGCGACCGAGCAGGAACAACACATCGCCACGCGCCGCCATGAGGCGCGCGAGCGCGCGGCCCATGCCCTTGGTTGCACCGAGGAACGCGACCTTTGCCATGAGGGCTCTTTATCCTTTGTTTGCGTCAGGCGGGATCGCCGAAAAGCCGAACGCTCTGCGCGCTGCGGAGCCGCCGCTTCGGATCGAACCGCCTTCGGGCTTCCAGGAAGGCCGGGAGCCGCCGCTTTTCCATCTCGCGAAAGTGCTCCGGCCGCGTGAACGTGTCCTTGGCCAGGTAGATCCGCCCGCCCTCTTCGATCACCTTCTCGTTCAGGGCGTCGACGAGCGCCTGCGTGTCGTCGCGGACGGCGATGTCGAGCGCGATCGACGTCCCCTTCATCGGGAACGAGAGCATGCCGCGGTTCTCAGGTCCGCAGTCCTTGATGACGCACAGGAACGACGCCCCGCCCCGCTTCGTCAGGACCTCGAGCACACGGCGCGATGCACCGCGGCCGGCCGACTCGGGCAGGACGCACTGGTACTGGGTGAAGCCTCGCGGCCCGTACATCCGGTTCCACTCGCGGATCATGTCGAGCGGATAAAAGAACGTCTCCCAGTGGACGATGCCCTTTTTCTCTCGGGGCAGGTGCTTCCAGTAGTAGGCGAAGTTGAACGCGCGGATCGTGAGCGGATTGAGCACCAAGCTCGGGAGCTCGAACGGCATCGTGAGGCGCGGCAGCGGCTTCGGGAAGCGCTCCGGTGCGACCGAAGGGTCGGCCCAGCGCCCGGCCATCAAGATCCCGCGGCCCATGTGCTTGCCGCGCGTGAGGCAGTCGATCCACCCCATCGTCATCGGGAACCTCTCGGCCGCGTCCTTGAGCCCGTCGATGTACGCGTCGATGTCGTCCACGCGGCGCGTCTCTTGGTGGATCCACGGCGACGACACGCGCCGCATCCGGAGATCGACGTCGAGACCCTGCCGCCCTTCCCGAAGCGCGAGGTGGGCAAGATGGGCGAGCCCGGCTTCATGCCCTACCAGGACGATCCCGCTCCTCAACGCATCCTCCTGACCGACCTCGGCCGGCGCGTGGCGGCGTTCACGCCGGAGGCAGTGGCCGCGGTCAGCGGCATCGACGCGGAGACCACCCGCGCGGTCGCGCGCGCGCTGGCCGGCGCCCGACGCGCCGCGGTCTACGCGCGCATCGGCACCCACGCCAACCGCCTCGGCACCCTGGCCTCGTGGGCCACCGACGTACTCAACGTGATCACGGGGAATCTCGATCGCGCCGGTGGCGTGATGTTCCCGCTCGCACCCCACGACCGTCGCGACGACGGCACCCCCGGCGGGCGCGGCTTCCGCACCGGGCGCTGGCATTCGCGCGTCGGCGGCCACCCGGAAGTGATGGGCGAGCTGCCGGTGGCGAACCTCGCCGAGGAGATCGAGACCGCCGGCGAAGGCCAGGTGCGGGCGCTGGTGACCGTCGCCGGCAACCCGGTGCTGTCGACCCCCAACGGCGCGCGCCTCGACCGCGCGCTGGGTACGCTCGACTTCATGGTCAGCGTCGACCCCTACCTCAACGAGACCACGCGCCACGCCGACGTCATCCTGCCGCCGCGCTCGGCACTGGAGCGCAGCCACTACGACTACTTCTTCCTGCGCTTCGCGGTGCGCACCACGGCGCGCTGGTCACCGGCGGTGTTCGAGAGCACGGCGCCGGACGACGGCGACATCCTGCTGCGCCTGGCACTGATCGCGCGCGGCGACGGTGACGGCGCCGAGGTCGCGGCATTCACCGAGGCCGTGGTGATCGACCAGGTGCGGCGCGAGGTCAACGACCCGGCCTCGCCCATTGCCGGCTGCGACCCGGGCGAGATCGCGGCCCGGCTCGACGGCGACAACGCGGCCGAGCGCATCGTCGATTTGCTGCTGCGCAGCGGCCCCTTCGGCGACGGCTTCGCCGACGACGTCGAGGGCCTCTCGCTGGCGACCCTGCGCGCGCACCCGCACGGCATCGATCTCGGCCCCCTGCAGGAACGCCTGCCCGGACTGCTGCAGACCGAGAGCGGCACCATCGAGCTCGACAGCGCGATCATCGACGGCGAGCTGGCCGCGGCGCAGGCACTGCTCGGCGAGGCCGTCGACGACACGCTGCTGCTGATCGGCCGGCGCGAGTTCCATTCGAACAATTCCTGGATGCACAACATCGCCTCGCTGATCGAGCGCCCCGAGCGCTGCACCCTGCGCATGCATGCCGACGACGCCGGCCGCCTCGGTCTCGCCGACGGCGCGCGGGTCGAGGTGCGCTCGGCGGTGGGCGCGCTCGAAGTGCCGCTGGAGGTGCACGCGGAGATGCGCCCCGGCGTTCCGCCGGGTGGATACTGGGACCCAGGCGAAGCTCCCGAGGTCGCACCCCCCGACGGTCACGAGAAGATCGTGATCGGGTCGGTGCTAGTGCCGATCGGGACGATCGCCTTCGCGTCTGGCATCGCGATGAGCTACCTGACTGCGCCGGGTCACTGCCCCGAGCGCTGGAAGTCGGTCGGAGGTGGTGACCTCAGTGGCGACGAGTGCAAGGGCGTG
>JBGTSH010000231.1:0-16841 GCA_041940405.1 Polyangiaceae bacterium | reverse complement strand
CGACACCACCCTGGGACGGATCGTGGTCTACCGAAACGGCGTCGCGTACTACGAGCGCACGGCCGAGGTCGACGGCGACACCCTCGAGCTGAAGGTGCCCGCCGACAAGGTCGACGACTTCCTGAAGTCGCTCACGGTCATCGACGCCGAGACGCAAAAGCCGGCGCCGATCGCCTATCCGACCCGCCCGAGCGCCGTTTCGAGTGACGGAACCGTCATGATGAGCGTCAAGCTCACCGGCAACGACAAGCCCAAGAAGCTGCGCCTCACCTACGTGACCGAGGCGCCGTCGTGGAAGCCGAGCTACCGCGTGGTGATCGGCGAGGGCGGCAAGGTCACCTTGATGGGGTGGGCCATCGTCGACAATACGAGCGGTGAAGACTGGAACAGCGTGAAGCTCGGCGTGGGATCGAGCTCTGCCTTGTCGTTCCGCTACGACCTGTCCTCGATCCGCACGGTCGCGCGCGAGACGCTCAGCCCCGAGGACCTCTTCGCCCAAGCGCCGCCGACGGGCGGGGCCGTGCTGCAGAACGCGCCGCCGGGAACCGCGGTCATCTCGATGTTCGATGACAACCTGCTCAAAGAGGCGGAAAAGTCGCGCATCGTCGTGACCGAGGCCGAGACCGTCGACCTCAAAGCTCGCAAGGCTCCCGACAGAAGGGCTCGTGGCAAGGCCGAGCCTTCGGCCGACGAGCCCCTTGCCGGCAACATCAGCGGTCGCGGTCGCGACGCGGACGGCGCGGAGCTCGAACACCGGCAGTCCGCCGGCGAGGCCGGCCTCGATCGCGTCAGCCAGCTGGCCCAGCAGATCAACAAGCAGGGCAAGAAGGTCACGATCGAGGGTTGGGCCAGCAAGAGCGACGGCGACAAGAGCGGCGCCGCGCTCTACCGAGCCAACCAGCTGCGCGACAAGCTCATCCAGAACGGCGTTTCGCCTGACCAAGTGGTGGCGGTAGCCAACCTCGCGCTTCAAGCGGACACCGGCGGCGCGCGCGTCCTCGAGGAGAAGAAGCCGCCCGCAACGCCCAAGGAACCGGAGCCGGGCGAGACGCTCGAGCCGATCGGTGCGTCGCACTTCGAGTCCAAGTCGCCGATGACCGTCCCGGCAGGGACGAGCGCGATGGTCTCGATCCTCGACGCGAGCACCAAGGGTGAGGTGGTTTACCTCTACGATCCCGAGAGCTCGCGCGGGAACAAGACGTTCGCCTTCAAATCGGTTCGGCTCGAGAACCCGACGGGCTCCACGCTCGAGACCGGGCCGGTGACCGTCTACGGCGAAGGCCGCTTCATCGGTGAAGGCTTCACCGATCCGATCCCCGGCAAGAGCATGAGCTTCGTCCCGTTCGCGCTCGACCGTCAGATCGTCGTCGAGCAAAAGGAGGAAGAGACCGACGGGATCGCCAAGATCCTGACCGCGCAGCGCGGCGTGTTCTCGACCGAGATGCGCCACACCAAGAAGCAGAAGGTCGTGATCTCGAACCGGCTCGGCGAAGAGGCCACGGTGTATCTGAGGCACACCGTGCAGAAGGGCTACAAGCTCTCGAACGCGCCCAAGGACAGCGAACGCCTCGGTGAGGCGCACCTCTTCCGGGTGAAGGTCCCGGCCAAGGGGAAGATCGAGATCGCGATCGAAGAAGAGACGCCGGTGCTCAAGACCGTCGACCTTCGCTCGGCTGCCGGGATCGATCTCATCCGCGCCTTCGTCTCGAGCGCCGCGCTCGAGGGCGACATCAAGAAGCGCGTCGAAGCCGTCATCGCGCTACAGAGGGATCTCGGAACGCTCGAAGAGCGCATCGAGACCGCCCGCCAGCAACAGGACGAGTACCGCTCGCGCATGAACGAGCTCCACGCTCAGATCGTCACCCTCAAGGCGGTGAAGACCGCGGGGCCCCTGATGCGCAGCCTCGAGAAGAAGCTCGAAGAGGTGAGCGAGAAGATGTCGAAGGCGACCGTCGATCTGGTCGGCCTCGAAGAGCAGCGCATGATCTCTCGGATCAAGCTGCAGGACGGCATCGCCGAGCTCAGCTTCGAGAACAAGGACGGCGCTGCCAAGCTCGCGAACCAGTGACCGGCCCGGCCAGAAGTCACTCCAGGGGAAAGCAGAGGCGGGCTAGATCGTCGAGCGAATCGGCGCGCTGGCCCGTCCATCTGACGATGCGCGTCAGGTCGTTGAACGGATGCAGGATGGCGTAGTCGACGAGCCTGCCCACCGGATCGCCGATCTTCGCGATGTGACGGGTGCCGTACCCGTCGAAGAGCGCGCGGACGACGCTGCGGCGCCCACGTCCGATCAGGATCGCGGGCGTTACGAGATCGAAGAGCGGATCGCCCAGCGTCGCATCGGCGAAGTCGACGACGCCCGTCAGCGACATCTTCGTGTCGACGAGGATGTTTTGCTCGTGGAGATCGGCGTGGAGTAGGACGCTCGTGCACGCTGTCACGGCGTCGAGGTCCAGCCGGTCGAGCCGCGCCCGCATCTCGGCCACGATCGCCGGCGGGACGCCCCAACGAGCTTGCCTGCTCGCCGCCCCGGGGACATGCCGCTCCAGGTACGCGCGCCAGGTAGGGATGCTGTCGAAGGGCTTTGTCGGCTGATCGTGGAGCGTCGCGAGCCAGGCACCCGCCGCGCGTGCAACCTCGGTCAGGTCACGCTCGCCGAGAGCCTGCGGGCGCAGGATCGGAGCCCCGGGCAAGCGCGTCATCCATAGGTACGACCAGCCCTGCCACGCGCCGGACGCGAGCACCTTCGGGATCGCACACGCCGGAGTCGAGGCGGAGACGGCGGTGGACGGGTCGTGAAGAAACCGCAGGGCCTCGGCCTCGATCGCGAGCTCGGTGCCGTACACCGGCGGCGCGAGCTTCAGCACTTCGGTGCCGCCGACCGACAGGACGAAGTTGGAGCCGCCGAGATCCGAGACCTCGGCATTGGCGCGGCCCAGACCCTCGAGCAAGGCGCCTACCGCAGGACGCCAGGCGTTCGGGCGCGCGCGCAGCTCGGCGATCTCGCCGGCCGAGCGCGCGTGTGGAAGCGAAAGCATCTTCGGCGAGCGACGCGGCCGAATGCGATCCCTGACGGGCAAAGAAGATGCGCTCCAGGCTATTGGAGGTACCCGCCGTCGACGATCGACCGGCCGGTGTCGAGGACCGAGTCGACAGGCGCGCGGAAGGTCACCCCGAGCTCGGTCTTCGCGAGGGCGTTGTCGAAGATCGGCGCCGCGCCCAGGTTGCGGCGCAAGAAGGCGAAGGTGAGGCGAGGCTCGAAGATCGCCGTCGCGTACATCAAGAAGTCGGGCAGCGGAAGCTTGGGGACCTTGGCGTCGGGGAACTTCTCGCGGAGCGCCGCGGCCATCTCGCGGACCGCCATGGGCGAGCTGGTCGCGATGTAGCGCGCGGCAGGCTTCTCTTTCTCGAGCGCGATGACGTGGACCTTGGCCAGATCGCGCACGTCGACCACCTGGAAATAGAGGTTCGGGACGCCGGGCCATTTGCCGCGCATGAGCTCGTAGAGGATCGCGGGGCTCGTCCTGAGGTGCTGCTCGGTCATTACCGGCCCGAGGACGAGCGACGGCAGGATCGCGACGAAGTCGATCTTTCGACCTCCCGGCTCCTCGGCGAGCGCACGCGCGGCGCGCTCGGCTTGCACCTTCGAGGTCGCGTATGCGTCGTTCTTGACCGTCGCCGTGTCGTTCCAATCCGACTCGCGGAACACATGGCTCTGCGGTTTGTCGTCGCCTGCGACCGCGGCCACGCTCGAGGTGACCACGACGCGCCGGACCGTCCCACTGTCACGCGCCGCTCGAATGACGTTCTTTGCGCCCTCGACCGCGACGTCGACGATCTCTCGCTGCGGATCCTTGGCGGTGAGGACGACCGCCGACGCCGTGTGGATGACGTGATCGCACCCCTTCAGTGCGGCCTCGAACGAGCCCGGATCCTCGAGATCCCCGCGCACGAGCTCCAGCGCGTCCGCGGCGCCGGCGCTCTCGGCCAGGGCGAGGACGTGCGCGCAGCGCTTCTTGTCCTTCGGGTCGCGGACCGTGGCCCGAACGCGAAACCCGCGCACGAGCGCTTCTTTGACGACGTACGAGCCGACGTAGCCGGTGGCACCCGTGACGCAGACGAGGCTGGACATGCGCGTTCGTTCTCGAGGCTAGGGAGGAAGCTGCGAGATCCAGGTCGAGACAGCAGCCACGCCGGCGTCGTCGACGATCTCGGTCGCGAAGGGCGGCATCTGGCCGCCGCCTCGGATGCTCATGCGCTGGAAGACTGCGCTCGCCGCCGGATCACCGGGCTCGATGCGGTCGCAGCCGCCGCAAGCGAACATGGTGGCGATCTGGTTGACCGCCGTCGTGTACGTGTCGGTCGTCTGGACGGTCGTGTGCGCCTGCAAGACCTTGAGGTGCATGTCGATCGTCGGGACGCCGTCGTCGAAATGACAGTTGCCGCAGTTCGAGTGGAGGTACCCCAAGGCGGCGCGCTCGACGTCGTTGCCAGGAATGACGATTCCGTCAGGCAGAGGGTTCGTCAGGACGCCCTCTGCCGAGAGCGACGCCATCGTCGCCCCCGGCAGGCCGTGCGTCAGCTGAATCGCGCTCAAGCCGAGCACGCGCCAATCCTTCTCGTGGCAGGACGAGCAGAGCGACTGGTCGGGGATGTCGTGATCCGTCCCGTGAGAATCGATGACGCCGGTTTGTACGCGGTAGGCCTCGAGGCCGTTCCATTCGTAGGTAGCGAACTCGAAGTCGGTGATGCCGGGGCCGGTCCGCATGATGAGGCGCGTCTCGATGCGGATGCCGTCGCGGGTGAACTCCTTCCACAGGCGGGTTCCGACCGGCACCTGCCAGGTGTCCATGTCGCTCGTGTCGATCTGCTCGCACTGCGGAATGTAGAACCAGCGGCGCTTGGTCGCGCCGTCCGACCAGAGCGGGTAGAGCGGCTCGAAGGGGCGAGCCCAGGCGGCGATCGTGTCGGTCGTGATGTCGTCGAAGAGGCCGGTGTCGCTGAGCGCGTCGGGCGGCTCGTCGATGAGCGGGAGGGGGCCGCAGCCGGCACCGCCCGAGCCCCCTCCGCCTCCTTCGTTTCCGCCGCCGGCGCCGTTCGACGAGGTCGAGGTCGTCGTCGGCGATCCAGTCGACGTCGTCGAGCCGCTGGACGGTCCGTTCGGTCCGGTGGTCGGGCTCGACGTCCCGTCCGCTCCGCCCGATGAGCCGGTTGAATCGTCGGAGCATGCGCCGGCCAGTGCCAACGCGGAGACGGCAAAGGCGAGGAAGAACGCGGGTGCACGCGAGCGCATGGCCCGCGAGTCTACCGTCTTCAGGGAATCTTGCGGAGCTTGAAGGCGCCCGCTTGGTGCACCTTGCCGGGCAGCGGTCGGCCGACGACCTGCTCGGCCACGGCACCGGCCTCGATCAGCTTCTCGAGATCGATACCTGTCTTCATGCCCATGCCCTCGAGCATGAAGACCAGATCCTCGGTCGCCAGGTTGCCGCTCGCGCCCGGGGCGTAGGGGCAGCCACCCAACCCGCCGAGCGAAGCGTCGAAGTTTCGGATGCCCAGCTCGAGGCCGATGAGCGCGTTCGCGAGCGCCGTCCCTCGCGTGTCGTGGAAGTGGAGCGCGATCTGCGGGACTTCGAGCTCCTTCAGCGCGCGCTCGACGATCTCTTTGGTCTTGCGCGGGGTGCCGACGCCGATCGTGTCGCTCAGCGAGACCTGGTAGCAGCCGAAGCCGACGAGGCGCTTGGCGATCTCGATCGATTTCTCGACGGGGACGTCTCCTTCGTACGGGCAGCCCCACACCGTCGAGACATAGGCGCGGACGCGGATCCCGCTCTCACGCGCGAGCGGCACGATGCCGGCAAAGAGCTCGAGCGACGCGTCGACCGACTTGTTCGTGTTGAGCCGGTTGTGGGTCTCGCTCGACGACAGAAAGACCGCGATCTCCGGGAGCTTCACCTCACGAGCGCGCTCGAGCCCGCGCTCGTTCGGCACGAGCGCGCTGAAGGTCACGCCGGGCGGCGCCTCGAGGTCGGCGATCAGCTCGCCCGCGTCGGCCAGCTGAGGAACCCACTTCGGCGACACGAAGCTCGTCACCTCGATCCGGCTCAGCCCCGCCGCGACGAGCGCGCGGATGATCCGCTTCTTCCCCTCGAGCGGCACGATGCCCGGCTCGTTCTGCAGACCGTCACGCGGGCTTACCTCGTAGACGCTGACTGCATCGGGGAGGTTCGTGAACAGGTCCGCCATGGGTACCGCCACCTATCCTGCCATCCTCACGCACGGCGTCAAAGGGGTTAGGAGACGTGCACGTGAACGGGCGACGTGAACGGGCGACGTGCACGCAGAACGTGCACGAAAGGCCGTGAACGTGAACGCATCGACGTCAAAGCTTCACGTGGACGAGCCCGAGCCCGAGGACGAGCCCGGGAACGTGCCCGGCCACGATCAACGCTGACGCACACGAGGCCTTCTGCCTCGCCGGTACGTTTGGGCGTGCTCGCGCGTCGTTCCCCTGCACGTGCACCGGCTCGTCCTCGGGCTCGGGCTCGTCCGCGTGAAGCGTGGTTGCGTTCACGTGGACGGCCTTTCGTGCACGTTCACGTCGAGCGTGAACGTTCACGTCGAGCGTCCACGTTCACGCTCTCTTATCCCACCAGCCGCAACCTGTGCGCGGGCGCCTTGGGGATGGGAACGGGGTACTCCCCGCTGAAGCATGCGTGGCAGTACTTCGCTTGCCGCGACGGGTTTCCCTGGACGGCGTCGCACGCTCCGATGAGGGCGGGCAGGGTGAGGTAGCCGACGCTGTCGGCTTCGAGGTAGCGCGCGATCTCCTCGGTCGACTGGGACGAGGCGATGAGCTCTTCGCGGGTGGGGGTGGCGATGCCGTAGAAGCACGGCCACTTGGTCGGCGGGCTGGAGACGCGGACGTGGACCTCCTTGGCGCCTGCGTCGCGGACCATCTTGACGATCTTGCGGCTCGTGGTGCCGCGGACGACCGAGTCGTCGACGACGATGACGCGCTTGCCTTGAAGGACTGCGCGGTTCGGGTTCAGCTTGAGCCGGACGCCGAAGTGGCGAATGGAGTCCTGGGGCTCGATGAAGGTACGCCCGACGTAGTGGCTGCGGATGAGGCCCATCTGGAAGGGCAGCTTCGACGCTTCGGCGAAGCCGATCGCCGCGGGCACGCCGGAGTCGGGGACGGGGACGACGACGCCCTCGCCGTCACCGGCGGGTAGGGGATGCTCCTCTGCGAGGCGGCGGCCGAGCTCTTTTCGCACCTCGTAGACGCTGGCGCCTTCGAGGGTGGCGTCGGGCCGGGCGAAGTAGACGTACTCGAAGAGGCACATCGCCCGCTCGCGCGACTCGAAGGGGAAGAAGCTCCTGACACCATCGTCATCGATGACGAGCGCCTCGCCCGGTTTGACGTCGCGCACCATTTCGGCGCCGATGAGGTCGAAGCTCGTCGGCTCGCTGGCGACGACGGTGAGCTCCTTGTCGCCGCGCTTCATCTTGCCGAGGACGAGCGGCCGGATGCCCATGGGATCACGGACGGCGATGAGCTTCTTCTCGGCGAGGAGCAGGAGCGAATACGCGCCCTGGACCTTGCCGAGCGCGTCGATCAGGCGATCCTCGACCCCGATCTTGTTCGACCTGGCGAAGAGGTGGACGATCGTCTCGGTGTCCGTGCCGCTCTGGAAGATCGAGCCTTCGGCCTCGAGCTCGGCGCGGAGGGCGTCGTGGTTGGTGAGGTTGCCGTTGTGCCCGAGCGCGATCGAGCCGTCGGCGTAGTCGACGGCTATCGGCTGCGCGTTCTTCAGGTGCGAGGTCCCGGCGGTCGAGTAGCGGACGTGGCCGATGGCCGCGTCACCCTTGAGCTCGGCGAGCTCCTTCGAGGAAAAGCCGGCTTGGACGAGCCCCATCACCCGGTGCGCGTAGAGACGCTCGTGATCGGTCGACGTGATCCCCGCGGACTCCTGCCCGCGATGCTGGAGCGCGTGCAGCCCGAGGTACGTGATGTTCGCTGCCTCGGGGTGGCCCCACACGCCGAATACTCCGCACATGGCGCCTCTCTAGCACCTGTAGCGTGGACGCTCCACGCCGCGCGGGCGTCGCGCGTCGGTTATTCGAATTTGCCGGTGACCGAGAGGAACGTGAGCTTGTCGTTCGTCTCGCGCAGGCGCACCGTGAGCATGCGCACGAAGCTCCACAAAACCTCGTAGGCGAGGTCCTTGTGCAAAAAGAGCAGGTCTTCGAACGCGTCCTTGGGGAGCGCGAGGAGACGACAGCGCTCATGTACCTTTGCATCCGCGGATCGGGGCGCCGAGTCGATGAGCGCCATCTCGCCGAACACGGCTCCTGGGCCGAGGATCGCGAGCGCCTCTTCGCCCATGCCTGGGACATCGCGGCTGATGCGGATGCGGCCGTCGAGGATCATGTAGAGCTTGTCGCCCGCCTGACCGTGCTGAAAAATCAGCGTGCCGAGGCCGTGCGATTCCTCGTTCGCGACACGCGCGATGAGCTCGAGCGCGGGCCGGGTGAGACCCTGAAACAGGGCCACCTTTGCCAGGCGTTCGACGCGCTCGTCGAGGTCCACGGGCCGAGTGTATGTCCGAGAGGCCCTATCGCGAGAATTTCACGCGGATCGGGGGGGTGGTGGTCGTCGTCTTTTGCCCGTCTTTATCGAGGCCTGCGTCGTATCGGCGGCCGAGGGCGCACTTGCGGGCGGCGCGCCCGAAACCGGCGCCGGGGTCGGAGACGACGCTCACGCTCTGGGGGCTCCCGTCGGGCCGGACGGTGACCACGATGACCGCGACGGCGCTGTCTTTGCCCTCGGCGTCGGCCTCTGGCGGGAACGGGCAGCTCCACGACGTCGAGCCGACGAGCGTCGCGGGACGGGAGAGATCGACCTTCTTCGGTGGCGGCGAATCGACCTTGCCGTTGCCGTTGCCGCTGCCGTTGCCTGTCGGGCTCGTCTTCTTGCTCGGATCGACGGGCGTGTCGCCCTGGCCGTTGTTCGCGACCTTGCCGTGGATCGGACCGGTGCTGCCGTCGTTGTCGACGACGCCGTAGAAGTCTTCGGGTGCCTGGCTGTCGTCCTTCGACGTGACGGTGTCCGGCGCAGCCGCGGGCCGCGCCGCGGCCTGCTGGTAGATGTCCTCTTTGGGGACCGGCTGCTTGACGACCTCGGGCTCGGGCTCGGGCTCCGGGAGAGGCTCGGGCTCCGGCTCCTCTTTCTCCTGCTTGGGCTCTTCCTTCCGGTCGGTCTCGATGTCGTACGTCGCCCAGAAGTATGCGTGCGCCTCTTCGCGTGCGTCGCGAACGAAGTGGCCCATGTCGATGAGCGCTACTGCGACGCGCGCGACGAGGTAGCCGTGAACGACAAAGGCGATCGCGATCCCGATGAGAAGGCCGCGCCGCACGCCCGTGCTGCCCATCTCCAGGATGGGGCCGAGCACGTTGGGATCCCCCGTCGGTCGCGCGGTCGCGTACCCCCCTCCGAGCGTGCTCGAGCTTCCCACCAGCATGGTGGAAGACGGCGTGCCGGGAGGGAGGGCCGCGGACGTCACTTCTTTTCGACGGCTCCTGGCTCCGCCTTGGTCGGCGAGACGCCGAAGGCGATGCGGCTCACGCCCGCTTGTCTCAAAAGATCGACGATGCGCATGACGCGTCCGTGCGGGACCGAGGAGTCCGCACGAATCGTCGCACGAACTTCAGGATTCTTGGAGAGCGCTTCCTTCGCCATCGGCAGGACGCGTTCGGGCTCCTCGACCTTCTTGCCGTCGACGAAGGTGTCGCCGTTCGGGGCGAGGTCGACGCCGAACAAGACCTGCGCGTCCTGGCCCTTGGCGGCCCGGGGCAAGTCCATCGGAACGCTGAGGCTCGCGATGATCCGCGCCGTGACCATCATGATGATGAGCAGAACGAGACAGATGTCGACGAGCGGGGTGACGTTGATCCCCGAGATGATCCCCTCGTCGTCGTCTCCGGCTGCCGCAGCCATCAGGCCTTCTCCTCCACGTCCTCTTCGTCCTCTTCGACGTCCTTTGCCTTGGGTTCGGTCTTGCCCTTCTTGGCCTCGGCCTTCTTGGAGTGCTCCTTGGTCGAGACCTCGGCCGTGACCCCGCGGTACGCGGTCGTGATCGGCGAGCCCTTGAGGTGGGAGAGGAGGACGCGCGAGAGCGCCTCGGTGTTGGCGAGGGTCGCCTTGGTGATGCGCTGGAAGACGTTGTTGGCCGCGACGGCCGGAATGGCGACGCCGATGCCGACGGCGGTCGCAACGAGCGCTTCACCGATGCTCGACATGACCGCCTGGGGCGCCAGCTGGGCCGAGCCGGCCTCGAGCTTCTGCTGGCCGAGGGCATCGAACGCCATGACGACGCCGATGACGGTGCCGAACAGACCGATGAACGGTGCGTTGTTGCCGAGGGTCGCGAGGAAGGCCAGGCGGCGCTCGAGCTTCATCCTCTGAAGGGCTTTCGCACCTTCCATCGCCTCTTCGGCAGCCGCAGCGCCGCGATGGGCGACCGCGAGGCCCGCCGAGACGACGGCAGCTTCTGCCGACGGCGAGCTGGCAAGGCGCTTCTGCGCCGCCTCGATCGAGTTCTCGAGCGCGGACTGCAGATCCTTGGCGAGCCGAGCCAGGTCGTCCCGGAGCGAATTGTAGAACCAGGCGCGCTCCAGGATGATGGCAACGGAAATGACGGACAGCGCGATCATGAGCCACATGACCCATGCGGAGCCGGTGCTCACCATCACGCGCTTCAGCCACTCGACGAGATTCATGATTGGGGGATGCCTTTCAGGGGGAGACTGTTCTTTATAACTCTCTCGAGCGGTGTCGAGCCCGAACGCGACCCTGACGCTTTACGTGTCACTTGGTCCAGCGGACGGCTCTGCCGCGTCTGGGGACGTTGGCCCCTCCGGGGTGTAGCGCACCTCGACGAGTCGGCATGCCGAGGCGAGCACGGTCGTGGCATAGGCTCCTTTCGGAAGCACGAAAGTTGCGCGGAGGCCCCCTGGGACGGGGTCGAGGCCCAAACCTTCTGGGAGCACGCGAAGGGGCCGCCGTGTTCCTTCGCCGAGCTGGGAAAAGCGGCCGAAGGCGTCCGGGGTGAGGCCCCGGGCCGTGAGCGCGGCCTCTTCTCTTACCCGCGCCTCGCCCTCGGGCCAGCGCATCGAAGCCCCGAAGATCGGCCCGGTGGCGGAGACCTCCTTGGCCGATGCACGCTGTTGTGCGTCCTGTAGCTCCGGGCCCTCGAGCGGCGCGAGGAAGAGGCCGCCGGTGTCGTGCTTTTTGACGAGATCGCCGGGGAGCACCGCATTCCACGACCCGTCGGCAACCCGGATCGCCAAGAGCTCGTTGAAGAGCAGCGACTGGAGCGACGAGAACAACAGGCGCTGCTCGCGGCGGTCCTTCGGTGGGCGCTCGGCTCCCGAGATCCAGCCGAGGGCACGGGACGGATTGTCGCCGTCGCGGCCGAAGCGTTGCGGACCGAAAGCGTTGGGAAAACCCGCCTCGGTCTGGCGCAGCCGATCGGCGACGCGTGCCGTCGCCTCGGGGTCGAGACCGCGGAGGACGATGACGAAACGGTTTCCTCTGAGGTGCCCGGGCTTGAGCTTGCCGTTGTGACGGGTCACCGAAAGGACCTCGAGCCCGGGCGCGTCGAGCTTCGCGAGGAGCGGCTCTACGTCCACCTTGATGGGCACCTGGAAAGTCGCCCTTTGCGTCGTGACGGCGTACTTGTCCTTCTGCCCCGCATAGCCGGCGGCTCGGGGGTCCGCCCCGAGCGCACGAGCGATCGCGCGGACGGCCTCTTCCGTCGTCATGAGCCGCTTTCTGAACTCGATGAGAACGTGCTCGCCCGACCCCGACGCCGGATACGCCGGGATTTCCTCGACGACGAAGTCCTCGGGGCGCTCTTTGAGGCGGGCGGGGGGCAAACTCTCGTCGACCATGGACGCGGGCTCGCAGCTGGCGCAAAGAGCTGCGGCCGTGCTCTTTACCACGCGCTTCCCCCGGTTGGGACCGCTCGTCGGTGCTGGCGCTGCCGTCATGATCGTCATGGCGGCGCTGCCGGGACCCGACGGCCCGGGGTCGATCCGCGAGGCGGAGGCGGGCGACTGCCCGAAGGGGATGGTCTCGATCAAGGGCGAGTTCTGCATCGACCGCTTCGAGGCGGCCACCGACGAGATCTTCTCGCCGCGGAAGGGCAAGAAGGCGCCGAAGGTCAAGAGACGGCACTCGCCGTTCGAGCCCGTCGACGGCGTTCATGTCATGGCGGTCAGCGAGAAGGGCCGCATTCCGCAGGGCTACATCAGCCGCAACCAGGCCGAAGAGGCCTGCATCAACGCGGGCAAGCGCCTTTGCACCGACGACGAATGGCTGGAGGCGTGCCGAGGCAAGAGCCCGACGGTCTATCCGTACGGCGACGATCACGTCGAGGGCTACTGCAACGACAAGGGCGTCTCGAGCTTCAACCTGATCTTCGGGCCGGGAAACAACGAGCCGCCGGAGCAGGCCGCGTACACGCGCGAGAACATGAACGACCCGCGCCTCAACAAGATGGACGGCACGGTCGCGCGGACGGGCTCGTTCTCGAAGTGCAAGAACAGCTTCAAGGTTCACGACATGGTCGGAAACCTCCACGAGTGGACGGCCGACCCCAAGGGAACCTTTCGCGGCGGGTACTACCTGGACACCAGCATCAACGGAAAAGGGTGCGACTACCGGACCGGAGCGCACGACGCGAAGTACCACGACTACTCCACCGGCTTTCGTTGCTGCTTCGGTGGAAAAGAGCAGAAGAAGACCGACCTCGTGCTGAAGGCGCGCGCGGCGACCGACAAGGCGCGCAAGGCTGCGAAGAGCGACGAGGCCGAGCGGAAAGAGTCGAAGGACTCGAAGAAGAAGACGGCGAAGAAGAAGGCGACGAAGAAAAAAGAAGAGGGCTGAATGCGGAGACGCGAGGCGATCGAGGCCGCCACAGCCGCGGCGATCGGCGCGGCGACGGGATGCTCCAGCGGAAACGGCACCTCGCCCGAGTCGGCGACGTCGACCGCCGCCGCGACAGCAAACCCGCCTACGATGGCGCCGATGGCGACGGGACTGCGCCGCAAGCTCGGCAGGACGGGCCTCGAGGTCGAGCCCGTCTCGCTCGGTGGCGAGGGCGTGCTCAGGACCACCGGCCGCGCGGACGAAGCGGTGCCGATGATCCTCGAAGCGCTGAAGCTCGGCGTTCGCTACTGCGATACGGCGCCGGCCTACGCCGCGAGCCAGGACTACTACGGCGCAGCGTTCAGCCGAGCGGGGGCGGGCTCGCGCGACAAGGTCATCCTCGCCTCCAAGACGCACCTCCGCGACCGGGATGGGTCGCTCCGCCTGCTCGATGACAGCCTCACCCGGCTGGGCACCGATCGGCTCGACATCTGGCAGCTGCATGACCTCCGTACAACGGAGGATCTCGACGAGATTTTCTCGAAGGGCGGGGCGATCGAAGCCGTCGAGAAAGCCAAGGCCGACGGCCGTGTGAAATTCGTCGGGATCACCGGCCACCACGACCCCGCGATCCTCGTCGAGGCGATGCGCCGCTACCCGGTCGATACCGTGCTCTGCGCCATCAACCCGTCGGATCCGCGACGGGCGCCCTTCCTGACGACGGTCGTCCCCGCAGCACGTGACAAGGGCGTCGGCATCATCGGCATGAAGGTGATGGGCAGAGGCGACATCATCAGCGACGGCGTCGCCTCGGGTGCCGAGCTCATCCGCTATGCGGCGAGCTTCGCCGACACCGTGATCATCGGCGCCTCGTCGCCGCGCGAGGTGAAGGACAACCTCGAGGCCGGTCGCGCCTTCTCGCCGCTCGACGAAGCAGGCGCGCGCGCGCTCGAGGCGCGCATCGCTCCGCACGCGAAGCGCTACGACACCTACAAGGCCTAGCGTCTCGCCGACGGGAGACGTCGTCTTCGCCATGGGCATCCTCCCATGGATTCACCCCCCCGGCCCCCCTCACTGCGTGAGGGGGGAGATCATTCGTGGGCCATACGGTCGCGCGCGCTCCGGAAGTGCTGGAGCGGCGAGTAGCCGTAGAAGTTCGAGACGCGCGACGTATAGAGGCACGCGTACTCCTCGACCTGGTCGCCGAAGCTCGACCGATCGTCCGCCTCTTTCATGAGAGAGCCCCAGTAGGGGTGGAAACACGCGTCGATCGCGCGCTCGAGCTCGGTGACCTGGTGGTCGATCTGGCGCATCTGGCCGCGGATGCGCTCGACGGTGCGCTTCACTCGAACGCGCTCGGCTTCGAGCATGGGGCGCTCGGCGCCGTTGACGGTGGGATCGTCGAGGCGGCGTGACGTCTCCTTGAAGCGCTGCTGGTAGAACCGAAGCTGATCCTCGAGCTCCTCGCGGCTCGCGTGGAGCTCGTGAACCTGGTCGATCTCCTTTTTGCAGGCCTCGGTCGCGGCGACCTCGCCTTCCATCTCCTGCATGATCATGACGGTGCGCCAGGCGCTCTCGCGCTTGGACCGAAGGATGTCGCCGTAGATGTGATCCCCGACGTAGAGGACGCGATCGCCGCTGGTGCCGAGGGCGCGCTCGAGATCGGTCAGGTTGCCGCCCTCGTAGACGGCGCCGCGATCGAGCGGGAGCGGCGCAGGCTTCAGATCGTCGCCGTTGCGGAGGTAGAGCGGTCGAGCCTCGACGAAAAATCCAGGCTTTCCAGCCGCTACGACGATGACATCGAAGTAATGCCGGAAGCTCGGGTACTCCGGCATCGAGTCGTTGAGGAGGTACGTCATCATCTTCTGCGTGAAGGGCCAGCGGCTGTTCGTCAGAAGAAACAGGCGTTTTCCGGCGGAGCGGAACTTGTGGAGCGTGGCCGCGAGCATCGGGTCGCGGTCGACGAACCGCGGCAGGTCCGCCTGGACGACGTCGAGGATGCTGCCGTCGCGGTGGGCCGCGTCGATCGCCTCGCGGATGTCGCTGAAGAGCGACGCGTAGTCGACGGGCCGCTTGTTCTCTTCGAAGTAGTCGATGGTTCTCGCGTAGACGGCGGCTTCGCTCAGCGCGTACAGGGTATCGACCCAGTGGTAGCGCGCGCTGTTATGACGAATCCGCTTGGCTTGGTAGAGGTGCCGGACCTCGTCGCGCTCGAGCCGGCGCAGACCGTGGTAGCCCTTCTGGACCTGCTTGAAGCGGTCCATCTTGAGGATGTGGCCGTTCTTCTTGTCGATGAGAAGTCCACGGATCGGAAAGTCGACCGGGTAGTCGAGCTTTGCGAGCTCGGCCGGATAGCCCTTCTCGACGAGCTTCTTGACCGTCGCCTCGATCGAGATGCGGTCCATCTCCTCCTGGCGGTAGATGGCCAGGGTGTAATCCATGTCGAACCCGACCCAGTCGATCTGCCCGAGCTTGAGCGACCGATTGGCGAAGAGACGTTTGGCTCGGGGGATTCGCGTTCCCTCACCCGATGCAGGGAGGAGGGCGAGGGGAAGCTCGAGCTGCTCGGCCGGTGGGCGGTACAGCACCTGCTCAAGAGTAGTATAGAAAGCCGCCCCGTCCTTAACTTGCCGTCCTGAACTTGCTTCCGTTGCGGCAGGCCTGCTCTCGAGTACTAGAAAGCTCGGGGCTACCCGTACTATCGTCCGGCACCCGACATGAGCTTTGCTGAGCCCCGTGTGGCCACCCAGCGGTCGACAGGCTGGTGGCTATCTGCCCTGCGCCGCCGGCGCGAACGAATGTACGAAGAGGGGTTGGACCTTTCTCGCCCCGTTTCCTGGGAATCCGATGAGGAGCACCAGGCCGCGGTCGCCTTCTTCAACGCCGCTTTCCGTGCCGAGGAGTCGGGCCTCCGGCAGGCGCACGAGCTGGCCGAAGAGATCGCCCAGCTGGACCCGGATCTGGCCGAGACGCTGCGGCTCTACGGCGACGAAGAGGGCTGGCACCGCGAGCTCTTGACCGAGTTTCTCCAGTTCCTCGGGGGTGAGGTCCGCCCGATGGGGCGCGTCACGCGGACGTTCTACAAGCTGTACGGTCGCGCGAAGAAGATGGAGTCGATCGTCCTCGTGAACCTGATGTTCGAGACGATCGGGTCGACGACCTACCGGATGGCGTTATCCAGGGTGAAGCACCCGTCCGTGCGGCCGATGCTCACGATCCTGACGCGCGACGAGTCGTTCCACGTGCCGCTCAACGTGCACTTCTTGAAGCACGCAATGAAGGGCAAGACGGCCGCGGAGCGGCTGAAGCTGCGAGCCCTCTACAAGGTGATGTTCCTGGCGCTGCTCGGGAGCGCCTACGCGAGTCGCCGCAGGGCAAAGGCGTTCGACAAGATCGAGTTCAAGGAGCTGGCGCGCGCGTACGCGGAGCACCTCGCGGCGCTGTTCGCGCGGGAGCCCGACCTCGGGTTCACGCCGCCGCCGTTCGTCTTGAAGTGGCTCGACATCGACGAAAAGACGCTCGACACGAGCGAGGCCGCGCGGGTGACGAGCATCGAGGAAGCCGAGAAGGCCATCGACCGCAAGCAGGCCGTCGTAACCGCACTGTAAGCAGGCTCGCCATCGTCGCGGCGGGCGGTCAGAGCGAAGCCACCGCGCTTGATCTCTGTGGGCGTGCAGAACCGGGGAGGCGGAGAGGCGAGGAGGCGGGGAGCGCGCCGGCGCTCCGCGCCGGCCGGATTCGCGCCGACGCTTCGCGTCGGGCCGCATGCCCCACGTTCCAGAGATCGAATCGTGGTGCTTCCTCCGGGGAAGCCCCTGGAGCCAGGTTGAAGCGAAGACCCACAGGAAGGGACCCCAAAGACTCCCCGCCACCCCGCCTCCCCGCCTCCCCGCTTTGCACGTTTCCGCGA
>JBGTSH010000230.1:0-16939 GCA_041940405.1 Polyangiaceae bacterium | reverse complement strand
GCTTCGAGGACCTGGAAGACGCCACCGTCGCCGACTGCGCGTCGTTCTTCGACACCTACTACGCGCCGTCCAACGCGGTGCTGACCGTGGCGGGCGACTTCACCCCCGACACCGCGAAAGCGCTGATCGAGAAGCACTTCGGCGATCTCAAGGGCAAGGTCGTCGGTGTCTGGGGCCTCGCGTTCAAGCCCGAGACCGACGACATCCGCGAGTCGCCCGCGCTCGTCCTCATCGACGAGCTGCTCCAGCGCGGCGCGACCGTCCGCGCGCACGACCCCGAAGCGATGCCCAACGTCAAGGCGGTCTACGGCGACCGCGTGACCTTCTGCGAGAACATGTATGACGCGGCAGAGGGCGCCGACGCCCTCGCGCTCGTCACCGAGTGGAAGCCGTTCCGAGCGCCGGACTTCGAGCGCCTCAAGAAGACGATGCGCACCCCTGCCCTGTTCGACGGCCGCAACATCTGGCCGACCCAGGACATCTCCCGCCTCGGCTTCAGCTACGAGGCGATCGGCCGCCGCCCGGTCAAGCCGGCTTGATCGCCGCGTCGTCGGACGGCTTGTAGTCGGCCTTGACCTCTGCCGCCTTCGCGCGAACGAACCGCGCGAGGGCGCGGAAGGGCACGTCCGCCGGACAGATCGCTTCCTTCTCTGCGAGGACGTCGTCGTCGACGAAGCCGAGCGCGCGCTCGGCGGCGTCGAAGTCCGGCATGCTGCGCGAGCTCGCCAAGACGAACGCCATCATGCCGGGGTACGCCCCGCGCGAAGCCCGCATGCGCTCGCCCTCTCCGAGGTCGCACCGACCGCAGGCAATGCAGCCGGAGAACTTGGTCATCGCCAGGCGCTCGTCGGCAGCCACCGCCGGAAGTCGGTCGGGCCCGTAGTTCTCCTTGAACAGGCGCAGGCCCGTCACCGCGCCGAAGGCGCGCTTGATCAGCACCTTGATCAGCGAAACCCCGAGCACCAGCGCTGCGAGCGCTCGGCCGGAGACCACGATTTTCCTGAGTTTCTGCATACCGTAACAACCCGAGGAAGAAACCTCGCGGGATGCACCGTAACACGAGCCCAAGAGGGGGCCGCGTTACGCCGGCTGTTACGCTGTTACGGGCTCGAGCGCCGGTGTTACGCCCCGAATCCTGCGTGTTTGTCGCGATCTCGCGGTGGCACGCCGGCTGCTTAAGCGCCGGCCATGCTGAACGAGACGCACGCACGGTCGACGCAGGACGAGATGCTCCTTCTCGAGGGCCTGCTCCAAGGTAGCGACCGCGCCTGGCGCGAGTTCCACCTCCGCTACGACCGGCTCATCTACCGCTGCATCACCAAGGTGACCGGCCGCTTCGCCGCCGTGGTGAGCCAGGACGACATCCGCGAGATCTACGCGACGCTGATCGTCCAGCTGCTCTCGAACGACATGCACAAGCTGCGGACGTTCGATGCCGCCCGCGGCAACCGCTTCAGCTCTTGGCTTGGCCTCCTTGCCATCAACGCCGCCTACGATCACCTCCGCTCGCTCAAGCGCGAGCCGAACCGCGCCCCCCTCAACGAGGCCGAGGCGCTCCGCTGCGAGCTTCCGACCCCGCACGAGCTTTGCGAGCGCCGCGAGCGCGCGCAGCGTGTTGCCACGGTTTTGCGCACCTTCTCGGCGAAGGATCAGCAGTTCGTCGAGCTCTACTACGGCGAAGGCCTCGAGCCCGAGCAGGTCGCCGAGCGCATGAACATCAGCGTCAAAACGGTCTACTCGAAGAAGCACAAGATCCAGAGCCGTCTCGAGTCGCTCCTCGCGACGGCTGCGTGACAGATCCCCTCCCGTCCCCCTCCCGAGATCCGGTCCTTTTTTCCCACGCCTAGCTTTGGTAAGAGCGTGCAGAGGCAATGCTTCTGCACGCTCTTCGTTTTCGCAGCCCCCCACTTGCGTTCGCTCTGGTGGGGTTGATCGTGGGTTGCAACGTCACGGGCGACGGCTCGACCGGCGACCCGCCGTCGGAGCCGGACTCGGACGTGCTCGGTAACGGCTCGCGCGTGAGCGAGGTCGTCGGTCCTGCGACCTGGTTCAGCGAGTCGAACATGACGAGCCAGGGCTGCGCCGTGCCGAGCGATCGTCAGGTGCGGCTCACCGGCCAGACGATCGTCGCGGTCGACCGCTACGACGAGACGGGCGACGGAGCCCTCGGCAACATCTACGTGCAGGACGTCGCCACCCCGGGCGATCCGCCGGTCCCCTTCTCCGGCCTCACGGTCTTCTCTCCGAGCTTCACGCCGCCCGACCTCCGGGTCTTCGAGGGCGACGTCGTCGACACGTTCGGCAACCTCATCGAGTTCCTCGGCCCGACGAGCCCGTTCGGCGGCTGCCGAACGCTGCCGGAGATCGGCGGCGCGATGAGCCTCCGATTCGATGCCGCCCCGGCGGAGCCGGTGACCATCGTCACCGCAGGGACCGACCCGGCCCGGTGGGATCCGATCAAGACGTACCCGAACGCTCGCCAGTGGCTCGGCATGCTCGTCCGCGTCGAGGGCGTGACGGTAACCGCCGCCGGCGCCAACGACGGCAACGGCCGTTACACCGCGCCGTTCGACATCGGAGGGGGAATCAGCGGCGACGACATCGTGAAGCTGTCGAACGAGCTCTTCGACATGGAGGGCCTCGGCCCGCCGCTCACCCAGGGCGCCCAATTCAAGGCCGTTACGGGCGTCTTCACCTACTTCTACGGCTTCAAGATCGCGCCGCGATCGGCCGAAGACTTCGAGCTCTAGGAAGACGTTGGTCGCCGGCCTGCGCGCGCGATCCCCCGTCGTCTCCGGCCGCTTCGCGGCGCTCTCGCTCGTCGGCTTGCTCGCCTGCAGCTCGGGCGGATCGGGTCCCGGCTCCTCCGTTCCCCTCGCCTCCGTCGAGGTCGGCGCCGCGCGGCTCGACGTGCACACGCCTTCGGGAAGGCCGCGCGTCGTCCTCGTCGCTCGCGAAGGGGATCCGGCTTCTGCGCTCGCTGCGGCGATCCAGGTCGATGGCTCGCCCGCGGCGCTCTCGGCGCTGGGCGAGGCCCTCCGGCGCCGGCTCGAGGACGCGCCCGACGCCCGAGTCGAGGTCGCATCGGGGTCGTTGTTCCTGGCGCTCGACTTCGACGAGCCCGAAAAGGGCCTCGGCAGGCTCCGCACGATTCTCATGACACCACTGTCATCGGAAGAAGAGCGCGTCGCGATCGCCGCTCGACCCAAGCCGCAGCGCGCCGCGACGGCGGAGCTCGCGGCGACGCTCGCCTGCACCGGCCGCCTGGCGACGAGGCCCGAGGAGGCCGAGCCAGCCAAGGGCGCGGTCGAGCGCCTCCGCGCCGCGATGGTCCGGAGCGATCGCATCGCGCTGGCGGTCGTCGGCCCCAAGGAGAAGGCCGAGGCGCTGCTCGAAGCGCTGACCTCCGGCGACTCGTGGCCGGAGGCGCCGGAGGCTCCCACGAAAGCCGGGGCGCCCGCATCGCGCCCGTTTTCTGTGGGCGCGAGCGCCGCGGCGGACGTCGCGAGCGGTTTGCGCCTCCGGATCGCCGTGCGTGCGCGCCGCCCCGAAGCCGCGGTCGCCGCTGCGCGCCGCCTCGGCGCCGACAAGCGCCCGGCGACCGCGCTCGCCTCGCACGCCGATCTCACGCTGGCCGAGGTCATCGGGACCGCAAGCCCCTCGGGGGGATGCATGACCGCGACCTGGAACGGGTCGGCCTCGACCGAGGACGCCGGCGAGGCGAGCGGTGCGGTTGCGCGGCAGGAGCGCGCGCGCCAGATCGGCGCTCTTGTCGGCCGCCTTGCGACCGAGCTCCCCCGCGAGCTCGACGAGCCGTGGCCTGCGGACCTCGCCGCACGTGAGGTCGTCGCGGCGCGCGATCCCCGCGACGCCGCGACGCTCGCGGCGTGGTGGGCGCTCGCCGGTCAAGGTGCCGCATCTTCGATCGAGGCTGTCTCCGTCGAGCTCTCCCACGAGCTCGACGCGCAAGCCGTCGCGAGCTTCGGCGCCGAGGTCGCGCGCGCGGCAAAGGAACCGCGCCCCGCCGTCAGACCGCCTGTCGTTTCGCGCGTCGAACGAGGACAGCGCGACGTCTGGGTCATGCTCGCCGATCCATGTGCACCCGCCGAGGAGCCCGCCCACCTCTGGGGGAGCGCGGCGCTGGCCGTGCGCACGTCCGAGCCGACGAGGACGGACGACGGCGAAGCGTTCTTCTTCGCGTCACCGAGCGGCGTCGGGTTCGTGGCGCGCGCCACGCCCCTGCCTGGCGAAACGCCCGAAGCCACCGCCGCGCGCGCGACTGCGCTGGCTGCTTCCGGCTTCTACGCCCCGCCCCCGAGCGAGGCCCAGCTCCTCGAAGCGCAAGAATCGCTGCGGCGCGACATCGAGCGCTTCTGGGGCCGCGGTGCGCCCGGCCTCGACGTCCACGCAGCAGCCGTCGCCGATCCGCCCGCGTCGTTCGAGCCCCTCGGTCCGCCCGGCGACGCGACCAAGCGAACGAGCGCCGAGCTCTGGCGGCGGCTCCGCGCTCTCTCTCGCGATCCGCTGCGGCTCGCCGTGCTCGCCCACGCAACCGAAGCCGAAGCTCGAGCCGCCGAGGCCGAGGCGGCCCGCTGGCTCGCCGGCTCGCCTCCGCGGGCTTGCGCAAAGCCCCGAACCGAAGCTCGCCCACAGCGCCTCGACATCAAGCGTCCGCTCCGCGGTCCGAGCCGCGCATACCTGACCCTGACGACCGACGACGCCGTGCTCGCCGCGTTCACGGCACACCTCCTCGGCAAGAGAGAAGGCCTGCTCGCACACGCGCTGCGCCCGGTTGCCGGCGCCACGGCGACCGCGCGCGTCACCGGTCACGCCGGCGCGCGGCACATCGTCGTCAACCTCGCCGCGCCCCCCGAAGGCATCGACGAAGCCGTGCGCCTCGCCTCCGAACTCTTCTCGCGCATCGGCCGCGGCGAAGTGCCGGACGCCGAGATCGGCCGCTCTGCGACGAGCTTCGTCGCCGCGGAGCGCGACGCGCTCGGCGATCCCGTCGTGCGGCTCGATCGACTGTTCCAAGGGCTCTCGGCGTCGCCGCCGCCCGCTCCGTCGCCCGCGGCCTTCAAGGCGTTCGCCTCGAAGTCGCTCTCGGAGAGCCGGCTCGCCGTCACCATCGTGAGGCCCGAATAGCCGTGGACGCCTTCACCCTTCACCGCCTGCACTTCGCGTTCACGATCACGTACCACTACCTCTTCCCGCAGCTCACGATGGGCCTCGGCCTCTACATCGTGATCTTCAAGATCCTCCAGGTGCGCCGCAAGGACGAGGTCGCCGGCGACGTGGCGCGCTTTCTCTCGCGCATCTTCGGCCTGAACTTCGCGATGGGCGTCGTCACCGGCCTGCCGATGGAGTTCCAGTTCGGCGCCGGCTGGTCACGCTTCTCCGAAGCCGCCGGAGGGGTAATCGGACAGACCCTCGCGATGGAGGGCGTGTTCGCCTTCTTCCTCGAGTCGTCGTTTCTCTACCTCCTCCTCTTCGGAGAGAAGCGCCTCTCGCCGCGCGCGCATCTGGGCGCGGCCGTGCTGGTGTTCCTCGGCTCGTGGCTCTCGGGCTGGTTCATCATCGTCACCAACGCCTGGATGCAGCACCCCGTCGGTCACGAGGTAAAAGCTGACGGAACGGTCATCTTGACCAGCCTCGGCGAGTACCTGACGAACCCGTGGGCGTTCTGGCAGTACCTCCACACGATGCTCGGCAGCGTCGTGACGGCTTCGTTCGTCGTCGCGTCGGTGGGCGCGTTCTATCTGCTCTCGGGCCGCCACGAGGCGCACGCAAAGAAGCTCCTCTCCATCGCCGTTCCCGTCGGGCTCGCCGCATGCATCCTGGTCGCGTTTCCCGCCGGCGACGCGCAGGCCAAGATGGTCGCCAAGCACCAGCCGGTCACCTTCGCGGCGATGGAGGGGCACTTTCACACCGAGGACGGCGCCGGTCTCGTGCTGATCGGTCAGCCGAACATGGAGACCCTGACGCTCGATAATCCCATCGTCCTGCCGCGGTTCCTCTCGTTCATGACGCACCAGCGCTGGGACACGCGGATCGAGGGTCTGACGAGCTACGACCGATCGCGCTGGCCCGACAACGTGCCCCTCCTCTACTTCGCGTACCACGTGATGGTGGGCCTCGGGACGATCTTCATCGGCCTCATGAGCCTAAGCGCGCTCCAGCTCTTTCGAAAGCGGCTCTTCCAGACGCGCATCTTGCTCTGGGGGCTGATGCTCGCGCTGCCCTTGCCGTACATCGCCAACACAGCAGGCTGGCTCACCGCAGAGCTCGGGCGACAGCCGTGGCTCATCTACGACGTGATGCGCACGCGGGACGGCTACACGCTCGAGGTCTCGAGCGGGAACGTGCTCTTCACGCTCCTCGGGTACATGGGGCTCTACGCGGTGCTCTCGCTGATCTTCTTCGCCCTGGCGTTGCGCATCCTGCGCGCCGGCCCCGAGATCGCGCCGCCGAAAGGGTCGACCGCCCCGGCGGGGGGCGAAACATGAGCCTCGAGCTCGTCTGGTTCATCCTCGCGGGCGCTGCGCTGGCCGCGTACATCGTCCTGGACGGCTTCGATCTCGGCGTCGGGATCGTCCATCGGTTCGTCGCTGTCACGCCCGCCGAGCGGCGCCTCACGATGGCCTCGATCGGACCTGTCTGGGACGGCAACGAGGTGTGGCTCCTCGCCGCCGGTGCCACGCTCTTGCTCGCCTTCCCGAAGCTCTACGCAGTGGGCGTCGGCGGCTTCTATCTCCCGGTGCAGATCCTGCTCTGGCTCTACCTCGGCCGCGGGCTCGGGATCGAGATGAAGCACCACCACGTCGGCGGTCCGCTCTGGGACGAGCTCTGGGACAGCGTCTTCTCCGTGTCGAGCCTCCTCATCGCGCTCTTCCTCGGGCTCGCGCTCGGCAACGTCGTGCGCGGCGTCAGCTTCGACGAGCGCGGGCGGTTCTTTGCGCCGCTCTGGACCGACCTTCTGCCGACCTCGGAGAAGGTCGGCATCCTCGATGTCTACACGCTGGTGGTGGGGGCGACGGCGGCCGCGGGTCTCGCGCTTCACGGCGCGCTCTGGCTCGCGCACAGGACCGAGGGTGACGTCGCGGTGCGATCGGCCGATCTTGCCAAGCGGCTCTGCTTCGCAACAGCGCTCTTCGCCGCCATCACCAGCGCCGCGACGCTCGCCGTCCAGCCGCTCGTGTTCGAGGTTGCCCGCGAACGCCCCTGGGCGCTTCTCTTCCCCGCCGCCTCGTTCGCAGCGATCGCGGTCTGCTGGGTCGAGGTCCGGCGCCGGCGCAGCGAGCGCGCGTTCTTCGCCTCCGCGGCGTTCCTCGTCGCGATGTTCGCGACCGCCGCGGCGACACTCTATCCGCGCCTCCTGCCCTCGGCACCCGGCGCGCCCAGCGAAGGGATCACGGTCTCGAACGCAGCGACGACCGAGTACGCCCTGAGCGTCGGGCTCGTCTGGTGGATCCCCGGCATCCTTCTGGCGACCACGTACTTCGTTCGCAACTACCGGAGGCTGCCGCGGCGCCTCCGCCTCGAGGATCTGGAGGAGCATCAGTGAGGATCGCCCACGTCCTTTCGAGCACGCACACGGGCGGGGCCGAGCGCGTCGCGCTGCTGCTGTGCGAGCGCCTCTTGCGCCGCGGCCACGACGTCACGCTCGTTTCGCTCGAAGAGCCTCGTCATGGGCCGCTCGCCGCCGAGTTCCGGGCGGCGGGCGCGCGCCTCCTCGCGGTGCCCAAGGCCATCGGCGGCTACGACCGCACGCTCTCGGCGCGCCTCCTCGCCGCATTCCTGCGCGCGCGGTTCGACGTCGTACACACGCACAACCCCATCCCGCTGATTTACGCGGCGATCCCCGCGCGCCTCTCCGGCGCGCGTGCGATCCACACGAAGCACGGCCCGCACCCGGACACCTGGCAGCGCGTCATGCTCCGGCGCGCCGGTGCTGCGGCAACGCACGCGTTCGTCGGCGTCAGCCAGTCGGTGGCCGACTATGCGCGGTCGATCCGCGAGGTGCAGAGCTCGAAGATCCACGTCATCACGAACGGCACCGACACCGATCGCTTCGTGGCGAATCCAGAGAAGCGCCACGCGGCGCGGTCGGCTCTCGGCATCCCGGATGACGCCTTCGTCATCGGAACCGTCGGCCGCATGGCCACGGTGAAGAACCATCCGCTGTTGGTGCGCGCCGCCGCGCCTCTCCTCGGCGAGCGCACGCGGCTCGTGATCGTCGGCGGCGGCGCCGAGTCCGAGAAGACGCGGACCCTTGCGAAGGATCTCGGCGTCGGAGCGTTCGCCCATTTCCCGGGTGAGACGAACGACGTAGCCCCCTACCTCGCAGCGTTCGACGTGTTCGCCCTCTCGAGCGACTCCGAGGGCCTGCCGCTCTGTCTCACCGAAGCGATGAGCGCCTCCTTGCCGCTCGTATGCACCGCCGTCGGCGGCGTCCCCGCGCTCGTCGAAGAGGGCGAGACCGGCCTCCTCTCGCCTGCAGGGGACGAGGCGGCGCTCCGCGCCTCGATCGAGAAGCTCGAGACCGACCGCGGCCTCGCGTTGCTCATGGGCAAGCGCGGTCGCGAGGTCGCGCTCCAGCGCTACTCGGCCGAGCGCATGACCGAGGACTACCTGCGGCTCTACGGAGCGTGACGGCGGGGGCTACTTCCGCCCCAGACCGCCGAGCCGCGAGGCCGCTCCGACCACCACGTCACAGTCGATGCAGCGCATCTGACCGTCCTCGAACTCTTCGAGGCTGCCGAGCGAGCCGCACTCGGGGCACTTGTTGGTGAGCCCGCGCTCGCCCTCTTTCGCAAGCTTCCGGGCGGCGGCTTCGGCCTCGGCTTCGATGCGAAAGACGTCGCCACCAGGGTGCTTGTCGTCGGCCATGTGCTCGGGCCTACCACGCCTTTGGCCGGGCGCGCTCGCGCGACGTACAATTGGCCGGTGAAGTGGCGTTTCCTCGGCCCGTTCGTCCTTGCGGCGATGGCCTGCACGCCAGCTCGAACGGCGCCCGAGGCGAGCGGCGCCCACGCCGCGGTTCCCAAGACGTCGGCGACGGCATCACCCGCCGCGTCCGCGCTCCAGCCTTCGGCGAGCGCCGACGACGACGCCGACGAGACGGAGCTCGCGCCGCCTCATCCGGCGAGCAGCGAGCCCGAGGTCGCCATCCGGGAGATCCGCATCCCCGGCGACGCTTCGATCCTGGTGGCGCCGGGCGAGACCCCGACGCCCATCGTCTACCTGCACGGCCGGTGCGGCGACCCGACAGCGTTCCGTGCGTGGGCCGAGGCCGGGGTGAAGTTCGGAACGATCCTGTCTCTCAAAGGGGATCAAAAGTGCAAAGGCAGCGGCCGGACCAAATGGACCGAAGACGGCGCGAAGCTCGATCGCCGGATCACCCGCGCCATCGAGGTGGCCCGGACCGAGCTCGGAATCGATCTCGACGCCGAGCGGCGGCTCGTCGTCGGCTACTCCCAGGGCGCCCTTCGCGCCGAGCTTCTGGGCACGAAGTTTCCGAAGCGCTACCCGCGGACCGTCCTCATCGCCGGGCCCCGCGCACCTCGCCCTACAAGCTTGGTCCGCAGCGAAGCGGTGCTCCTCGTCGTCGGCGACCATGATGCTCGGGAGCATCTCTCCGAGGCCGCGACCAAGCTCGTTCGTGCGGGCCGAGCGGTTCGGTACCTCGAGCTCCCTGGGGCGCGTCACGGCGAGTACGGAAGCGACGCCCCGCGCGTGTTCTCCGAAGGGCTCACCTGGTTGATCGAGACACCGACCCGCCTCGACACCCATGCGGATCGGCGTGACGCAGAGCCGCAGCGCGCCATGCCGTGACGACCAGGGCAGCCCTGATCGCCGTTGTCCCCGGCTGAGACCCAAGCTTAGGCTGCGCCACCTCCATGCGCCGCGTACTGCCTGCCACGGGACTCGCGCTTTGCCTCGCTGCGTTCGCCACGCCCGCGTTCGGTCTGAAGACACCCGATGCGCTCGCGGGCAGACCGGCGATCGAAACGTTCTCGACGACGTCCGGCGCACAGCCGGTCGACGGCAACGTCCGCGGCCAGCTCGTCTGGGACAAGGCGCCGCGATCGACCTACGCCGCGTACGAGGCGTTCAAGGCCGACTTCGGCGCTGGCTGGCGTGCGGCGTTCGACACCAAGACCGGCGTCCCGCGCCGCATCTACGGCCCCGGGATCGCGGCGCCGAACAGCATCGCTTCGGGCGCTGCTGCACAGACGGCGGCGCGAACGATCCTGGAACGGCACATCGCGCTCCTCGCGCCCGGCGCGAAGCCGTCCGACTTCTTGCTCGTCTCGAACGACCTCGACGGTCCGATGCGCACGCTCGGCTTCGTGCAGCGCTCGAGCGGCCTGCGCGTCGTCGGCGGCCAGCTGAGCTTCCGCTTCAAGAATGACAGGCTCTTCATGATCGGCTCCGAAGCGATCCCGCGCGTGAGCGTGAAGGCGCCTGCCAGCCTCGTCGATCCGAGCGTCGCCGAGGCGCGTGCGCTCGCCTGGATCGAAGCGGACTTCTTCTCGGGCGCGAACCCGAGCGTCGGAGCGCCGATCGCCGCCGGCATCGGTGAAGCGGTCGTTCTGCCGTTCGCCGGAGCGCGTGGCATCGAGCACGCCGTCGTCCTTCCGGTCACCGTCGAGGCGCCCACGCTGCGCTTCACCGTTTGGGTCGATGCCGCCTCGGGTCGCCCCGTCGCGCGCAAGCAAACGCTGATGTTCGCGAACGCGACCGTCAGCGGTCACGTCCCGGTGCGCAGCCCCTCGTTCGGCCCGCGCTTCGATGCGCCGCTGCCGTTCACCAAGATCAACGTCGAGGGCGCGGCGGCGGAGACGTCCGACGTCGGCCTCGTCACCTGGAGCGGCGCCAGCCCGACCCCGGTCGAGGTCTTCCTCGACGGCGACCGCGCCGAGGCGCTCAACGACGCCGGCCCCGAAGCGGTCCTCAACGTCAACCTCGTCGACACCCAGCCCACCGTCTGGGACGCCTCGACCGATCCGCAGGTCGACGCGCAGATCACCGCGTTCGTCCATTCGGGGCTGGTGCGCGAGTACGCGCGAACCTTCGCGCCGAGCCTCAACTTCCTCAACCAGCAGGTGCACGCGACCGTCAACATCGACGACGTCTGCAACGCGTTCTCGGACGGCACGACCATCAACTTCTACTTGTCGGGCTCGGGCTGCGAGAACACCGGTCGCCTCGCCGACGTCATCTACCACGAGTACGGCCACTCGCTTCACGCGCACGCGATCATCGAGGGCGTCGGCGCCTTCGACGGCGCGCTCAGCGAAGGAACGAGCGACTACCTCTCGGCCACGATCACCGGCGATCCCGGCATGGGCCGGGGCTTCTTCATGTCCGAAGAGGAGCTCCGCCACCTCGACCCGCCGGGCGAAAACGTCTGGCCGAACGACGTCGTGGGAGAGGTCCACCACGACGGTCTGATCATCGGCCAGGCCCTCTGGGACATGCGCAAAGAGCTCGTCACCAAGCTCGGCGACGTCGAGGGCGTGCAGCACTCGAACTACCTCTACTACCAGGCACTTCGCCGCGCCGTCGACATCCCGTCGATGCACCTCGAGGTTCTCGCCGCGGATGATGATGACGGTGATGTCACGAACGGCACGCCGAACGTATGCGAGATCAACCGCGCCTTCGGTCGCCACGGTCTGGTCCTCGTCGGCACCACGAGCAGCAGCCTGGGCGTCACGCCGCCCATGCAAGAGGGTTTCCACGTCAGCGTCGAGCTCACCGGGCTCTTCCCGCAGTGCTCCACCGACCAGTTCGATCAGGCGACGCTCACCTGGAAGAACCGCCAGCAGCCGTCCGAGCAAGGGACGATCTCGATGACCTCGGTGGGCAACCTCTTGTCCGCGACGATCCCGAACCAGGACGCGGGCAGCGTAATCGAGTACGGCGTCACGATCGCGTTCAGCGACGGCGGCTCGCTCAACCTGCCCGACAACGCGGCGGACCCCTGGTACCAGTTCTTCGTCGGCGAGGTGATCCCGCTCTACTGCACCGACTTCGAGACCGATCCCGAGGCGCAGGGCTGGACGCACGGCCTCTCGCAGGGCGACCCCAGCGAAGAGGGCAACGACGACTGGCACTGGGGCGAGCCCAAGGGCACGGCGGCCAACAGCGATCCTCCGTCCGCGTTCAGCGGCGAGCTCTCCTGGGGCAACGACCTGCAGCCGATGGCCAACTACAACGGCCTCTACAAGCCCGACATCCAGAACTGGTCCAAGACCCCGGTCGTCGCGACGCAGGGCCACACGAACATCCGCCTCCAGTACCGCCGCTGGCTCGGCGTCGAGGACGCGCAGTTCGACTCGGCGGCCATCTACTCCAACGACCAGAAGCTCTGGTCGAACCTCGAGACGGGCGGCGGGACGACCCACCACCAGGATCGCGAGTGGCGCTTCCAGGACGTCGACCTCTCGAGCACCGTCTCGGCGGACGGCAACGTTCAGGTCACCTTCGAGCTCACGAGCGATCAGGGGCTCCAGCTCGGCGGCTGGACGATCGACGACCTCTGCATCGTCGCGTACGAGGCGTCGGGGAACACCAACCCCACCACAACCGGCACCGGAGGCGCGGACCCGGGTACCGGCGCGGGCGGCGACGAGGCAGCAGGCGGCGGCTCGAACATGGTCGAGCCCGAGGACGGCTGCGACTGCCGCTCGACCTCGACCTCGACCTCGAGCGGATCGAGCTGGGCGCTCGCCCTCGGGGCGCTCGCGCTCTTCGGCGCACGCCGCCGCAAGCGATCCTGATCGTCAGGGGCAGAGCCCGCTGAGCGCGCGCGTCGCGGACGGCCTGTAGGGGCTGTCCTCGGCGCATCGCGCGTAGGCGCGGTGTGCGACGTCGCATCGCCCCTGCACCGCCGAGAAAATCGCCGTCTGGCAAGGTGAGAGCCGCTCGGACGCGGCCGGTGCAGCGGTCGGGGCCGTCTCCGGCTGCGCGGCCGCGCCCGTGCCTGCCGTGGGCGGCGGCGCGGGACGGACGTCGATGGGCGTCGGCGGCGCATCTACGCCCGGCCTGCCGGACGTCTGGCGGCCGGAGGTCGCCGCCGGCTTCTCGCGCTTCGCCTTCGGCGTGTCGGGACGCAGGTAGAGAGCCCACACAGAGGCGCCGATGAGGCTTCCCACCAGCACCAGCGCGACCGCGACGAAGAGCAGCGTGCGCCCGCGCCCTCGCGACGCGGCGCCGACCTCGGGATCGCGCACGGTCGGCGGGAGCAGATCCGGCATCGTGAGCTTCGGCCGCACCGGCTTCGCCGCCGCGACCTGATCGAGCACGATCGTCCCTTGGCTCCCGCGCAGCGGCTCGCTCTCGCTGCTCACGCGCGGAAGGTCCGACCCCGACACCTCGTGGAACGAAAGCTCGGGCTGCGACGACGACTCGCGGCGAGACACGAGCGGCAGCGGCGCCGAGGGATCGTCCGTCCGCTTGAGCGCCGTCGGCTGATCGTCGTCGTCGCTCGGCGGAGCCGCGGGCGCGCGCGGCGGAAGCGGAAACGGAGCGTCGGGCGCGGGCGCGACAGACGAAGCGCGCCCCGGCGGCATCGAGCCCGAGCCGAGCGTGAGCTCGCCGAAGAACCGGCGCATCGAGTCCTGACGGTTGGCCGGGTCCTTCGACAGCGCGCGCATCACGGCGCTCTTCATTTGGGGCGGGATGTTCGGATCGACGATCGGCTCGGGCAGCGCGCTCATGTGGAGCGCCGCCCACTCGAGGGGATCGTTGGCCTCGAACGGCAGCCTGCCGGTGAGCATCTGGTACGCGACGACGCCGAGCGAATAGAGGTCGCTCCGCGGGTCGACCTCTTGGAGCGTGAACTGCTCGGGGCTCATGTACGGTGGGCTGCCGAGGACGACACCGAGGGGCGTGAGCTTCGGATCGCGGCCCCCGACGCGCTTGGCGATGCCGAAGTCGAGCACCTTGACGAAGTCCGGTGCGCCGCCCGGCGACGTGATGACGATATTGTCAGGCTTGAGATCGCGGTGAACGATGCCGTGATCGTGCGCCTCTTGGAGCGAGCCGCAGATCTGCCCGACGATCAGGTCGACTCGCTCTGGCGAGAAGGCGCCCTCGCGAAGGAGCTGGGCGAGCGACTTTCCGCTCAAGAACTCCATCGCGATGAAGAGATCGCCGCCCGGGGTCTCGCCGTAGTCGTAGAACTTGATGGTGTTCGGGTGCTCGAGCTCCGCGACCGTGCTGCACTCGCGAAGAAAGCGCTGCATGTCCTGGTCGCGGCCAGAGTACTCGGCCAAGAGGACCTTGATCGCGACCTTGCGCGCCGTGGCCCCCATCGTCTGCTCGGCTGCGTAGACCCGGCCCATCCCGCCCTCGGCCACGAGGTGCGTGATGCGGTAGCGGCCGGCGACGGTCTGCCCGATCAGGGTGTCGGCCGGCGGCGGGGCGACGGACGCGCCGCACGACGGGCAGAACTTCGCGTCACCGAAGTCGAGGAGCTCTCTGCACGCGTCGCACCGCATCCGTTACTTCCAGGCCTCGGGCAAGCGCGCCCTGCGAAGCAAGAATACGCTCGGGACGAGCGAATTCCCGCCCGTCAGGGTGGGAATCAGAAGGCAAAGCGACCCGCGCTCGGTCAATTCTGCGGGAGCGTCGACGGCGTCGACGTCGGCACGATGGGCTTTTGGCCCTTCTTCTTCATTTGCGTCTTCATGTCGTTGCCCGGCAGCTTCATCTCCTGCGGAGGGCCGTCGCCGGTCAGCTGGCGGATCGGGACGCCGTTGTCCTCCCAGCCGACGTCCTCGGTCCCAGGCGGGCCGGCCGGCGCAGCAGCGTCGCTCGCCTCGCCGGTCTTTCCGGCAGCTGCGCCGTTCTCTGCGGTCGTGCCCTTCTTCGCGTTCGGCGAGACGTACTCGCTCACGTCGAGGATGCCCGACTCTTCCTCCTCGGGCGTCGCGTACCGCGACGGCAAGGTCGAGCAGCCGAAACACGCAAGCGCCACGACAAGTGCCAAAGCGGACCGGGCCATGAGCAGACTTGATACACGAAAAAGGCCAGCTCGGGTACGACCTTTTTCTACATGTAGTTTTGCGCTCTCACTGTAGTCCAAACCCTGCGCGCGGGTCCCCAACCCCGCTTGCTTTCCCCAATCGACGCCGATGTTCACGCTGGCCATTACGGGTCGGCGCCGGCAGCCCTGAAGGCTCAACCGACGGGCGAATAGAAGGACACCCCGCGCACGTTCTCCTGGATTCGAAGGGGGTGGAGGAGCGGAGGAAAGGCGCGCTGCGGGCAGTCGAGGTGCTCGCAGAGGCGGCAGGTCACGCCCACCGGGACTGCGGCGTCCACGTTCTCGATGTCGACGCCGTCGGCGTAGACGAGCTCTCTCGCGCGCTCGATGGGACAGCCCATCCCTATCGCGTGCACGGTGTGCGGAACGTTGTAGCCGCCACGGTCGCTGCGGATCGTGCGCGCGATGCAGAAGTAGAGCTGCCCGTCCGGCATGCGCGAGATCTGAACCCGGATCATCCCGGGCGTGAGAAACGCGGCGTGCACGTTCCACCTGGGGCACGCCCCCGAGAAGCGCGCGATGCGGATGCCGGAGGCGCTGAAGCGCTTCGAGATGTTGCCCGCCATGTCGATGCGCAAGAGGTGAAACGGGACGCCCTCGCGCCCCGGGCGGCGGAGCGTCGTCAGACGATGACAGACCTGTTCGAAGCTCGCTCCGAAGCGGTGCGCGAGCAGCTCGACGTCGTAGCGCTCGGCGCGCGCGGCTTCGAGGAACAGCTCGTAGGGCATGAGCATCGCCGCGGCGAAGTAGTTCGCGAGCGCCACGCGCCCGAGCGCGTGCGCCTCTTTCGTCGTCAGCTCCGGCGCTTCGGCGAGCGCGCCGTCGAGCTCGGTCGACGCCGACAAGAGCGCGAGCTGATGCGCCACCTGGAACCTCCGGCTTCGCGGCGGCAGGACCTCGGAGATCGAGAGAACCCGGCGATCCGGATCGTAGCGCCGCATGGCACGGCGCTCGTCGCTCACGCGCACGAGCTTCACCGTCACGCCATGGCGGGTTTGTAGATACCGAACGAGACCGGCATAGACGTCCTCTGCGTCGAGCGCGGCTTCGCGCCACACCGTCTCGGCCGCAGCCTCGAGCCCCGCGAAGTGGTTCTGATGCCGCTGGATGAAGTCGCCGACCTCTTCGGTCGGTAGGCCGGCGGGCGCCATCGACGCGGCGCCTTCGTCGCTCACGCGCCCGGCGAGCGCCTGCGCGTTGTCACGCGCCGACACGAACGCGCGGTAGAGCGAGATCACGGCGCGCGCGACGGCGGGGTTCTCGGCAGCGAGCTCACGCGCCTCGTCGCCGCCGATCCCCTGCCCTTCGAAGATCGGATCGCCGAACGCCTCGGCGAGGTCGGCGCCGAGCCGAGCCGTCTCCACCGCGTCGATCACTTGATCCAGCAGCATGAAGCCTCCATCGGGCTTCCCGTCTTTGTTCCGGTCTATGAAGTTTTCACTCATATCCGGATGATTGATCTGGACCCACTTCTCACGGTCAGGGACCCAACCTCCGTGATTTTGGAGGTGGTGCGTGTTTACTCGCGGATCCTCTTCCCAGGCTGGAGCCCCTCCGTCCTGGGTGAATGGGATCGGGTTCAGCGGAAAGGCATTGATGTGTGCTCCAGGGCCGGTCAGCTCGATTCCCGAGACCGTTTTCATCTCGTCCTCGAGATCCAACCTCTGGATATGCGGCATCCAACTGTAGATCCTATTATGTTCAGTCGTAGGTACAAACTCCAGATGCTCTGCCGCCAGGTTGATCACGCGATCATCGATCCCGCACATGTTGTCCCCGCTCGGTGTACTGTGGTTGTGAAAGTCCGCACTGACCCACCCTGCGGTGTCCACTTGACGATCCAGCCTCGCCCTTACTTCGACCGTTCTTCCTTCCTCGAGA
>JBGTSH010000229.1:0-17022 GCA_041940405.1 Polyangiaceae bacterium | reverse complement strand
ATCCAAGAGAGCGCGCGCTTCTTCGAAGAGCCCGAGGAGGTTCATCGACGAGGCGGTGTTCGTGCGCGCTCGTGTCGCCCGAACCATGTCGCCCGCGGCGTCGGCGATCTCGGCGACCGTCGGCCCGTTGGCGATGACCTCGGACGGATCGGCGATCTGCATGAGCGCGAAGAGGCGCGCGTCGAGAACCTTGAGGAGCGCCTCGGACGACGCGCTCTCGCGCGCCATCGCCAGGGCCTCGTCCGCCAGGGCCAGGGCCTCGTGGGTGCGCTCGAGATCGACGAGGCCGCGGACGCGAGCGGCCATCAGCCCGACGCGCGTCGGCTTGGAGATCCGCTCGGCGTTCGCAGGGTCGAGCGCCATGGTCGCGCGCGCGTCGCCTTCGGCGACCCGGCCGCACTGAATGAGCGCGATCGCCGCGAGGTACTGCGCCTCGGCCCACATGTCCCAGCCCTTCTCCGAGAGCTCGGCCGCCTCTTCAGCCGCCCGGATTCCATCTTCGAGACGCCCGAGAGGGATGCGCGCCTGAGCGGCGGCGATGAGGAGCTCGGCCTTGAGCGCGTCGGGCGGGCCGCAGTCGAGCCCGCGCTCGGCGAGCTCGAGCGCGATCTCGAGGTGCGCGCCGTTGGTGTACGCCTGCCGTGTCGCCTTTGCGTAGAGCTGCGCGGCGCGCTCGAAGTCCTCGCCTGCGTCGGCGTGCTGGGCGATGAGGCCCACGTCCGTGCCGCCGATCGACTCGAGCCACGTCGCCGCTTCGCGGTGCATCTCGGTCCGATCCTCTTCGAGGATCGATGCGTAGGCGGCGTCGCGAAGCAGCGCCTGACGGAACGTCCACTCGACCTCGCCGGCGATGCGGCTGCGCGGCTGCCGCGAGATCACCTCGATCCGCTCGAGCTCCTCGAGGTCGTCCATCACGTCGTGTCCGATGAGCGTCGAGACCGCGCCGGTCCAGAAGACCGGACCGAGCACGCTGGCTGCGCGGACCACCTCGCGCGCCGACTTGGGCATCTTGTCGAGGCGCATCTGGAGCAGCGCCTGAACCGTGAGCGGGAGCTCGTCTTGTCCGCTCGTCGTCGCGCGGACGAGCTCCTCGAGGAAGAGGGCGTTGCCGCCGGCGCGCTCGACGATGCTCGTACGGAGGCGCTGGTCGGCTTCGGGCATGGCGACGCGGACGAGCTTGTCGCTGGCGCTCCGCGAGAGCGGCGAGAGCGAGAGCCGGAGCGCGTTCTTGTTGGCCCACAGCGAGGGCAAGCGGGCGTCGATCTCGGGCCGCGCGAAGGCGAAGACCGCGAATTTGAGGTCCGGACAACCGAGGAGCCAATCGATGAGGTCCATCGTCGTCTCGTCGGCCCATTGCGCGTCCTCCAAGAAGAGGATCTGCGGCATGAGGTCGGCTTGCGCACGGACGAACGCCTCGAGCGCCATCCGGATACGCGACTGCATCAGCTGCGAGCTCTGGCGAGCGGCCCGGAGCGGCTCGTCGCCGGCGTCGGGGAAGGGAACGCCCAAGAGCTCGGCGAGGAAGCTCGTCAGGAAGCGGAGCGCCTTCGGCAAGCGGAAGGAGAGGTGGCTGCGGACTTTCTCGATCTGCTCTTCGAGCGTCTCGCCGTCGTGAACGCCCATGTGCGCCCGCATCGCACGCGCGAAGCACGACAGGCTCGAGCCTTGGGCCATCGGATCGCCGCGGAGCATCAGCGCCTCGGGCGGGAGCGGCGCCGTCTCGAGGCGCGCGAGGAGCTCTTGCCGGAGGCGGGATTTTCCGATGCCCGCCGGCCCCGTGACGAGCGCTGCGCGCGGTGAGCCTTCTTCGATCAGCTCCTGGTAGACCGAGGCGAGGAGGGCGAGCTCCTTGTCACGACCGACCGTCGGCGTGGGCCGGCCGAGGAGCAGGCGCGCTCCGAAGCCGGTCGGGTCCTCGCGGACAATGACGGCACCGTAACGATCCTCTTGCATGACGAAGCGACCGGCGAGCGCCTGGACGACGGCCATGTCGGCGCGCACGGTGCCGGCACCGGCTTGCTCGAGCTGCCGCGCGGCCTGCTCGAGCGCCTGCGCGGCGAGGTTCGACGCCCGGGCGCGCGAGCCTGCCTGGGGTGTTGCGATCGCGTGCCCGACGGCGATCACCGCCCGCGCCTCGGGCATCGCCTTCGTCACCAGCAGCGCCGCGCGCGCCGCGCGCAGCGGCTCGTCACCCCGCGATTTGGAGACGCCCAAGACGGTGACCATCCGGCCGCCGAGGAGCAGCTCGGTTCGCGCGTCGTCGCCGAGCGCTTCGGAGAGCGCGCTCTGGATCGCCGGCTCCGGCGCGGATCGGCCCAGGTCGAAGAGCACGGCCGCGACGACGCGGCGCTCGGCGACCTCTTTGCGCGGCTTGTCTGCCTCGACCGGCGCGTCGCTGTCGAGCGGGGGCTGCAGCATCGCAGCGTTCGTCCGGCGGATGGCCGAAGCGGAGCGATCGGCGCTCGGCGGCTCGAGGGGGACGTCACCCACGCGCGCGAGTGCCCGGGCGAGCTCGCCGGCGTTCTCGAACCGTTCGGCAGGCGAGCGCGCGATCGCCTGGTGGATCACGCGATCGAGCGCCTCGGGAACGTCGAAGCGAATGCTCGCCGGGTTCGGTGGGTCCTCGATCACCAAGCGCCCGAGGAGCGCGATGATGTGATCGGTCTCGAAGACGTTTCGGCCGGTCACCAGCTTGAAGAGCGCGGCCCCGAGCGAATACACGTCGGCCCGACCGTCGACCTTCTCGCCGCGCGCCTGCTCGGGCGCCATGAAGTGCGGCGTTCCCAAGATCGCCCCACGGTCTTCGGCGAGATCGTGATCGGGCATCCTCACGACGCCGAAGTCGATGAGCTTGACGTTCGTGCCGCGGCCGTTGATGAGAAAGATGTTTCCGAGCTTCAGATCGCGGTGGACGATCCCGCGAGCGTGCACTGCGGCCATGGCCTGGCAGGAGCGGCGGATCACCTCGACGGCGTCGCGCATTCCGAGCGGGTCGTGACGCTGGCGCTGTCCGAGATCTTCGCCGTCGAGCCACTCCATCGCGTAGAAGGGCCGGCCGTCGGGGAGCGATCCGTGGCTGATGTACTCGACGATGTTGGGGTGGCGCAGATCTGCGATGACCGCGATCTCGTGCTGGAAGCGCGCGCGCTCGACCTCGCTCGCGCTCGCGCGGAGCACCTTGACCGCGACCTCTTGGCTCGTCTCGCGATCGAACGCGCGAAACACGTCGCCCATACCGCCGCCACCGGCGCGGTCTTGGAGCACGAAGCGATCCGTCGTGCGATCGAGCTCCGGCAACACCGCCACGTACGTAAGCCTACCGGAAAACACCAAAGTCGTCGCTGTGCGCGAATGGGCGTAGCCGCGGTGGATCGCATCCTCACCGGGCGCGGATCAGGCGACTTGAGGTAGGGTCGTCTGCATGCGGGCGCTCCGTGCGCTGAGCCTGCTCTTTTCCCTCACCGGCTGCTTCGAAGAGGAGCGGGCCTGCTACCCCGGGGACTACTCGGAGTGCACCTGCGACAGCGGCGAGCGCGGGTATGCGCAATGCGACCCGAACGGCGAGGCTTACGGTACCTGCGGGTTCTGCGGGACGACGCCCGGCGCGACGCCGCCGGCTGAAGGGGCCGGCGGAGGCGGCGGCGGAGAGCTCGCCGGCTTCCTGGAGGTTTGCGAGGTCAACGAAGACTGCGAGTCGGCCCTCTGTCACGTCTACCAGGCGAAGGGGACCTTCTGCACGTTGGGGTGTGACGGGCCCGAGGACTGCCCGGCGCCTTCGTCGGGGTGCAACATGATGGGGGTCTGCAAAGCGCCGTGATCGGAGCTCGCGCGCTCGCGCTCGCCGCCGTCATGCTTTCGGCTGCCGAGGCTGCCGCGCAGGAGCCGGTGAGCGGGCCGGAGCCCGACGAGCCGGAAGAGCCGATCGAGGTCCGCGTCGTCGGCGATCGCGCCGATCAGATCCAGAAGATCCCCGGCTCGTTCACCGTCGTCGACAAGCGCGCGATCGAGCGCGCTCGCCCGGTCGATGCCGCCGAGATGCTCCGCACCGTGCCCGGGGTGCTCGTTCGACAGGACACTTCGGGCGGCCTCCGGCTCGACATCGGCATCCGCGGCCTCGACCCCGGCCGAAGCCGGCGTTTGCTGGTCCTCGAGGACGGCATTCCGCTGGCGATCAACCCGTACGCGGAGCCCGACCTCTACTTCATTCCGCAGATCGAGCGCTATTCGCGGATCGAGGTGCTCAAGGGCAGCGGCAGCATCTTGTTCGGACCTCAAACGATCGGGGGCGTCGTGAACTTCTCGACGCACCTGCCACCGGATCGGCTGGAGAGCCGCGTCTCGGTCGACGCCGGAGAGCTCGGCTACGTGCGGACGCTGGGGCGCTTCGGCGCCGCGATCCCCACGAGCGACGAGCTCGACCCGGTGCGCGTGCTCGGTCAGGTCGTGTCGAAGCGGGGCGACGGCGCTCGCGAGCAAGGCTTCAAGGACCATGACGGCATGGTCAAGGTGGCGATCCCGGTGGGCTCGAAGGGCGAGGCGACGATCAAGCTGGCCGCGCATCGCACCGAGACGGTGAGCGAGGACGTCGGCATGACGCGCGCGATGTTCGAGGCGGACCCGCGCCGTCCGGCGCTGTCCCCCGAGAGCCGCGCCGAGCTTTCGCGGCTGGACGCGTCGATCACCCACGAGCACCGCTTCACCCCCGAGGTAGCGCTGAAGACGCTGATCTACGGCAGCCTCACGGATCGCATCTGGACGCGGCAGGGCTACGACCGGTTGCCGCGTCCAGGCACGCCCTACGAACGCATCGTCGGGGACGTCGACCTGCCGTTCGGGGCCATCTACTTCCGGGACGACGCGCGGATCCTCGATCGGACCTACTGGGTCGTCGGGCTCGAGCCTCGCGTGACGGCGAACGTTCGCACGGGTCCGATGGCGCACACGATCGACGCCGGGCTGCGCGTCCTCGGCGAAGGGGCCTCGCTCGACGAGCTCGACGGCGCCCACAAGGGCGCGACGGAGGGGACGCTCGTTGCCGCCGAGGGCCACCAGAGCATCGCGTTCGCCGCGTACACGCAGGACCGGATCGCCGTCGTGGACGAGCTCGTCGTGACCCCGGGTCTCCGGCTCGAGCACGCCACCTACAACCGCTCGATCGATCTCGCACCGGGGGCGCTGCCCGCAGCCGGCAGCTCCAACACGACGGCGTTGATCCCGGGCATCGGCGTGACCGCCGGAACCCCTCAGGTTCACGGATTTGGCGGCATGCACGTCGGCTTCGCACCGCCTCGGGTCACGACGGCGATAGGCGACCAAGGGCAGACCGAGGCGCTGGAGGCCGAGCGAAGCACCAACTGGGAGGCAGGTCTTCGCGCTCGTCCGGTGCCCTGGCAACGGCTCGAGGTGACCGGCTTTCTCACGCGCTTCACGAACCAGATCGTCCCCAACACGGTGCCCGGCGGCGTCACCGAGCTGGTCAACGGCGGGGCGACCCAGAGCCTCGGCGCCGAGCTGGGCGCGGACGCGGCGCTCGGCGAGGCGTTCGCGATCGACCATCGGATCGACATCGGAGCTCGCGGGACGCTGATGCGCGCGACGTTCGAGGAGGGCGATCTCGAAGGACACGCGCTTCCGTACGCGCCGGTCTACGCCATCTCGGTCAACCTGGACGTCGACTTTGCGTTCGGCGTCGGGTTCGGGGCCGCGATGACCCAGGTGGGTCCGCACTTCGCCGACGACGAGAACACCCTGGCGGTCGACGCGAGCGGCCGGGTCGGAGAGATCCCGGGCTACACGCTCCTCGACCTCGCCGTTCGCTACCGCGACGCACCCACCGGGATCGGCGTCAGCGTGCAGGGGAAGAACGTCCTCGATGACGTGTTCGTCATCGCCCGCCGGCCCGAGGGCATCCACACGAGCGGCTACCGTCAGATCGTGGGGAGCGTGTTCTGGGACATCGCGGGCCCGCGATAGCGGCGATGTGCGCTACGGTGAGCGCTCCGCATGGGGGCATCGGGTCCACGGTCGAGCCGGCTGGATCCTCACGTGCTCAGGGATCCGTGGAACGCGAACAATCCGGCCATTTCGGCGAGCTCTGCGGATGGCACGAAGCTTGTTGTAGGGCGCCCGCAGATGCGAGCCCTCCTCGTCTCGATCCTCGTTTTCGCCGCCAGCTGTGCCCCCGGCCAACCCGAGCTCGAGGAGTCCGAGGACGCCGAGTCCTCTGACGACGCCTTCAGCGCCGGAAAGAACGGCAAGGCGTGCACCGAGAGTCCCTACAACTGCAAGCTCCGGGTCGAAGGCGGCAACGTCGTCGAGAACGCGCAGGACGGCCTCTGGGCGATCGACGACGCGATGATGGTCGACGGCAACGGCGATCCAATGGCGCCATGCACGTGGGATCACCTGCGGTTCAACTATGGCCAGACCCGCCACATGAACGGCAAGACCTACGTCTACGCGCGGAGCTGCTCGAACGCCAGCTCTGGCTGGTTCCCGATCGACAGCGTCAAGAGCGAGAGCATCCTGCGCGACCGCGTCGGCGAGGTGAACGCCAAGGACACCGGCCGCGCAAAGCTCGGCTGCTACCGCATCAAGAGCTCGCACGAGCCCGGGCTCGTCGAGCGCAAGGTCGTCTACGACGCCCAAGGTGACTACGAGCGCGCCGGCGACTACCTGCCCCTGCCGCGCAACAACGGCGTCCGCTACGCGAACCTCGCCTTCAACGTCCCGGGCTTCGGTCTCGGCGGCCCGGCGGTCGACATCTTCCCGGCGGGGACGAAGTTCCAGCGCCTCGATGTCCCGACCGACGACGGCAAGCCGTCGATCGAGATCCCGCTCTGGGTGAAAGACTCGGCCGGCCGCTACCGCAAGCAGAAGGGGACGATGAAGTTTCTCTACGGCTACGTGAAGACCAAGCCCGGCCACAAGCGCTACGGCTGGATGTCGCAAGAGGCGCTCGTCGCCGACAGCGGTTGTCCGTAAGCTCGCCGGATGCGTCGACGCTTCGCGATCCTCTTCGGCTCCGCTCTCGTATTTTCGGCATGCAGTGACGACGAAGGCAGCGGTGGCGGCGCCATCGTCTCCAGCGCGACGACCGTGTCGCCGATCGTCAGCTCGTCATCGACCGGGAGCGGCGGCGCCGGCGGGGGCGAGAGCGTCGTCGTCGATACCGACAAGGGACCCATCGAGGGCGTGATCGTCGGCGAGTCGCGCGTCTTTCTGGGCGTTCCCTTCGCGGCGCCGCCCGTCGGAAACCTCCGCTTCCGCCCGCCGCAACCGCACGAGGCGTGGACCGAGCCCCTCGACGCGACGGCCTACGGTCCCAAGTGTCCCCAGCTCAGCCCGATCTCGCCCACGTACGACGCGACCTCGAGCGAGGACTGCCTCACCCTCAACGTCTGGGCGCCCAAAGACCCAAAGGGCACGCCGGCTCCCGTGCTCTTCTGGATTCACGGCGGCACGTTCCTGATCGGGAGCGGAAGCGAGGCTTCGTACAACGGCCAGAAGCTCGCCGAGGCGACCGGATCGGTCGTCATCACGATCAACTACCGGCTCGGGCCGCTCGGGTTCCTCACGCACGACGCGCTCGAGGCCGAGGACCCGGGGCATCCTTCGTCGGGCATGTACGCGATCGAGGATCAGCGCGCGGCGCTCGCCTGGACCCGCGACAACGCAGCGGCGTTCGGGGGCGATCCCGAGAACGTCACGATCTTCGGCGAGTCCGCCGGCGCCAGCAGCGTCTGCATGCACTTGCTCTCGCTGCCCAGCGAAGGCCTCTTTCATCGGGCGATTCTCCAGAGCGGCGTCTGCGCTTTCGGTGACGAGGCGACGGTCGCGCAGGCGAACGCGCGCGGCGCGTCGCTCATCACCGCGCTGGGCTGCGACGGCGCGGACCCCATCGGCTGCATGCGCGGCAAGACCGCCGAAGAGATCCTCATGGCCCAGCCCGTCGGGCCGACCGAGATTACGAGCCCCAACGGTTGGGGCACGCACATCGACGGCCTCAATCTCTCGGGCCAGCCGCGTGACCTCCTCGAGGCAGGGAGCTTCGCTGACGTTCCTGTCATCTTGGGCTCGAACGCCGACGAGGGGACGATCTTCTTCGCATTCTCCGATGCCGTCCCCGACGAAGCGGCGTATCTCGCGCTCGCCGAGGCGGCTTTCCCAGGAAACGGCGCGGCGGTCGTCGCAGAGTACCCGAGCGCGATGTACGGATCGCCCGAGGCGGCCGCCGCGGCGGCGGTCGGCGACGCGGCGTTCGTCTGCTCTGCGAGGCGCATGGCGCGCTGGCTCTCCGCCGCCGGAAACCCGACGTTCCTCTATCACTTCACCCACGCGCCGACGGACACGCTGCTCCCCGACCTCGGCGCGTTCCACTCCGCCGAGATCGCCTACGTCTTCGGCAATCCGCTGCAGATCGCGCCGGATACCCCGACGACCGACGAGGCGCCGCTCGTCGCCGCGATGCAAGGGTACTGGGGCCGGATGGCCGCTCTGGGTAACCCCAACGGCGAAGGCGCGTTCCTGTGGCCGCAGTACGACGTCGCGAGCGACGAGAACATCGTCCTCGATCTCGATCTGACGATCACGAGCGACCTCAAAGAAGCCGAGTGCGACTTCTTCGATTCGCTTTGAGGCTCACCCCGAGCTGGCGCTCACCGGCGTCACCTCGACCGCCGGCCGCTCCGCGGGGCGCTTCGGCGGAGGCATGACGATCCCGACGACGGCCCACGTGAGCTGTACGACGTGCATCGCCATGGCGATCGAGAGAGCGCTCGCCGGCGCGAGCCCGAGAGGTCCTGCCGCGAGCGCGAAGGCGCCATCCATCGCGCCGATCTGCGCGGGGACGAGATCCCCCGCCGCGCCTCCGACGAGCTGTACGCCCGAAGCGAGCAGGGCCGATTCGAAGCGCGGCGGTCCGCCAGCGGCGACGATCAAGAGGCCATACTGCGCGCACCAGGCGACGCGGCTGAGGAGCGCGGCACCGAGCGGTCCGAAAGGAATGAACGACATCCCGGCGACCGCGTCTCGGTGCGCGCCGACGTGCTCGCCCGCTTTCGACGAGACCTTCGACACCAGCGCGCCGATCGCGCGGTGGCGGCTCGCGACCTGAATCGCGGTCGCCAGGCCGATGGCCGTGAGCGCTTGGATCAGGATGGCGATCGTGAAGCCCTCGAAGCCCCACGCCCAATAGGCCGCCAAGCCGCAGGGAATCGAGACGATGAACACCGCGAAAAGCTGCAGTGCTTGGTTGGTCGTCGCCGCAGCCGCGGCCACGGCGCCGCCCGTGTCTTCGGCGAGCACACCGGCTTTGTACGCCTCGCTCGCCGCGCCGCCGGCCGGGACGAGGAGGGAGAGCGGGTAGCTGGCGATCTGAACCGGCAGCACCCGTCGAAACGGGACGCGCAGACCGCGGCGCGCGTAGAGGAGCTGGGTCCGCCACGCGTCGGCGCACGTGCGCGCCGCCTCGAGCAACAGGACGATCGGCAGGACCGGTCCGCAGTCGGCCATTGCTTGGCCGAGGCGCTCCACGCCTACATGGCGGACCAACAGCACGACCGCGGTCACACCCAAGATCGCCAAGACGGCGTGAACGATCCATTGCAGACGGCGCCGCCGGGAAGGATCCACCTGGATGACAGGATGGTGGAGGCGCGGCCCGCGCGCCAGCGGTGCTCATGCGCTCTTCGCCGCGCTCGCGACCGTGGCAGGCCGCCTCGGTGCCGAAACCACCAGCTCACTTCGTCGTCTTCCGCTTTTCCTTCGGCGGCGGGGGCGGGACGGGATCGTCGCCCGGATAGACCTGCACTCGCAGCGACGTCGCGGTCCTGACGCCTTTGGGCATCGCGAGTCCGACGGCGCGCTTCGCCAAGCATGCGCCGACCTCATCTGCCGCCGACTTCGCCTTCTTCTTCTGCTTCTTCTTCGTCTTCTTCTTGGGCGCTTCGGGCTTCTGCACGGTGGCCTTCTTCACCGCGCCGCCACGGACGTCGACGCGCAGCGTGACATCGATCTCCAGCGTCGGATCGCTCCACGCGGCTAGCTTGTAGCAGCTCACTGTCTTGCCCCAGAAGCCCCGGCGGGCGGCGGCCTGGATCGCGTCGGCGTTCTTGTCCTTCTTCTTCTTGCTCTTGGAGGCGACGGAGAGGATGACCCGCGGCTCGGGGTGAGCCTTCGTGTCGTCCTTGGAAGCGTCGTCCTTGGAAGCGTCGTCCTTGGAAGCGTCGTCCTTGGAAGCGTCGTCGTTCGACGTGGTGTCGGACGGCGGCGGATCTGCCGTTTCTTGGGCGAGAGCAGCTCGAGCCCCGACCAGGGGCACGAGGACCAGAAGGGCGAGGCCGAGGCGACGCACGGCGGCACCAGAACCCGTCACCGCCGAGGATGCAAGCGACGGCGGGCGCTCGTTTATCATCCGGGGGTGCAACGATTTCTCGGGCTCCGGCTCACCCTCTGCCTCGGTCTCGTGGCTGCGTGCGGCGATGACGATGTGGCGACCGGCGGGGCCGGCGGAGCCTCGACGACGACCACGTCGGCGACCACGGGCGGCGAGGCGACGTCGAGCGCATCTACGGGGTCGGGAGGTGCGCCGTCGTGCGAGGTCAACGAGGTCCCGCTCTTCGTGTCCTCATCCGGCGGCGTCCCGGATCGCTTCCACGTCCCGGTTCGGTTCGACGGACAGGACGCGGCGCTCTTGTTCGACACCGGCAGCGCGCTCACCTTCGTGCTGCTGGGTGAAGGCGCACCCGACTACGTCCCGGATGCCGGTGTCCTCGAGATCGGCTGCGACACAATCTCCGTCGCCGGTCGCGGTGGGTTTGCGGATCTCGGCGAGGAAGCAGGGCTTCCGGTGATCGGCATCCTTGGCGTGGACTATGTCGCGGCGGGAACGACGCTCGTCGATCACGACGCCGAGCTCCTCGTTCGGCATCCGTCAGGGACCGAGCTTCGGGGGACCGAGAGCTGGTCGGTCCTTCCGTACGAGGACGTCCAGGGACACATGATCGCTCCGGCCGACCTCGACGCCACCTCGGTTCGACTGATGTTCGATACCGGCGCACCGCACATCCTCTGGCTCGGCCAACAAGGTCAGCCCGGTGATCAAGAGGTCACGACCAGCGACGCCGAAGGCAATCCGCTGACGCTCTACTTCGGCGACGTCTTGCTCGGCATGGCCGGCGAGCCGCCGCACGAGGTGCCCGTTCTCCGTGCGCCGTCCTTTCCTTACTTCGAACAGACGGTCGCCGCGCTCGGCGGCAACATTCACGGGCTCCTCGGCCTCAGCGCTCTCGAAGGTCGGAGATGGGTAGTGGACGGCGCCGCACAGGCGATCCGGATCGAGCCTCGCTGATCGAGGCGTGCCACGCCGCGATCGACCGGCCTTTCAGATGTTTTCAGCTGGCCTGCAGGCGTCCGCCCGCTAGAACTTCGCCTCAGAGGTTTCGATGTCGCATCGTCTTCTTGGCTTGTTTTCGGGCTTCATCGTCGCTGTTTCGTTCGGGTGCAGCGACGACAGCACCGAGCCCGACCCGGACCCGTCCACGACGGCTTCGTCCAGCACGACCGGCGCGGGCCCGACGACCACGAGCGCGAGCACGAGCAGCGCCGGTGGCTCGGGCGGCGAAGGCGGGAGCGGCGGCTCCACGGGCGACGGCGGCGCGGGCGGTTCAGGCGGCGCGGGTGGCGGCGCGGGGTGCGACGCGTTCACCGTGAACGTCGGCGATCTTCGCGCCGAGTCGGTCAAGCGCCTCTCCGACTTCTTCAACCAGGCGGGGTCGTTCGAGGGCGGGACGCTCTGGTTCAACGAGGGGATGAGCGCGTACGACGGCTGCCCCGGGTACGCGCCCTTCGATCACACCTCGGTCGTGTACGTCGCGGACATCGATCCGATGCTGGTTCCGCCCGAGCTCGGCCCGCGAAAGGTCGGTGTCACCTGGGGCCTCAACGGCGAGGCAGACATTTGGTTCGTACCGCCCGAGGCGTCGCCCGCGAACTTCTTCTTCCACGGTCGCTCGCCGATCTCCGGGGTCATCCTGCTGCAAAACGCCCTCTCGGACACCCAGAAGGCGGACTACTTTGCCGCGCTCCAGGCGGCTCACCCCGGCGCTCCGCTGACGTTTCTGTCAGGCGTCGGCATGATCACCTACGTGTTCGACGACGGTCAGATCGACGGGAACGAGGCGCCCGGCCTGCACGATGAAGTCATCGCGTTGCTCGATGACGCGCGCGACGACGCGCAGGTCTCGCTCATCGAGCCGGACGGCTACTTCTTTCCGGTCCCGTTCGACTTCCCGAACCCGGTCGTGATCGATCTCGAGGACTCGCACGACCTCGCTCCCGAGTGCCTCCGCGACCTGACGCTCCCGTTCGCGGGTCAGTTCGAGAGCGCGCCGTCCTTCCCGCCGCCGTTCGGCACGGGATGGATGGACGAGCTCACGCCGTGCCAGTAGCGCGGCCCGTCCATCCCTGCCGTTTGCGCCTACCCGGCGACGGCCGCGACCTCATCGGCAGAGAGCGCGATCTTGCGCGCGCTCCAGTTCTCTTCGAGGTGCTCGAGCGACCCGGTCCCGGGGATCGGCAGAATGACCGGCGAGCGCGCGAGGAGCCACGCGAGCGCGATCTGAGCCGGCGATGCCGCGTGCTTCTTGGCGATCGCGGCGAGCGCGGGCTTGGTCTTGGCGACGTTACCGGCTGCGAGAGGAAAGAACGGCAGGTACGCGATCCTCTTTCGGGCGCAGAGCTCGAGGACGCCCTCGGGGTCTTCGACCTCGGAGTGGGTCAGCTTCGCGAACGGGCCGCTGCCGCCGGAGACGCTGAACATGTTCTGGACGGACACGATGGGCGTACGCGAGCTTGCCTGCTCGATCTCGCGCGCGTTGACGTTGCTCAGGGCAAGATGGCGGATCTTGCCCTCGGACTGCATCGCCAAGAGCGCATCCAACGACTCCATCAGGGGGATGCCGGCGGCGGGCATGTTGCGCAGGTGGACGACGTCCAGCCGATCGACGCGAAGCGTGCGAAGGTCTTCTTCTGCGCCCGCTCGCAGCTCCTCGGGACGAAGCGCGGGCGCCCAGCCCTTGTTGGGCAAGCGCTTGCCGCCGAGCTTCGTCGCGATCACCAGGTCGCGAGGGTAGGGGCGGAGCGCCTCTGCGATCAGCCGGTTGGCGACGAGCGGGCCGTAGTACCAAGCGGTGTCGATGAAGTTGATGCCCAGATCGACGGCGCGGCGCAGGACCTTCTTCGCTCGCTCGGGATCGTCGGGCTCGCCCCACACCTCCGGCCCGGGCAGGCGCATCGCGCCGTAGCCGAGGCGCTTCACCTCGAGGTCGCCGAGGCGGATGGTTTCGGGAGCGTGGGCGAAGCCGACGTTCGTGGTGCTTTCTTTCATGACAGGACCATGCGCTCGGCCCCGCATTCCGCCTTGGGCGTTGTTGGCAGTTTCGCGCTCGAAGGCCCGAGGCTCTTCGCGTAGGCGCCGGGCGCGACCCCGACGATTCGGCGAAAATGCCGGTGGAGCTGGCTCTCGTCGTAGAAGCCCACTGCTTGTGCAGCTTCGGCCACGATCATGCCGCGGCGGAGGAGCTCCCTCGCGCGAGAGACCCTGAGGTGAGTCAAATACTCGTAAGGAGGCAGGCCGACCTCGGAGCGAAACGCGCGCACGAGGTGAAACTTGTCGAGCGCTGCGTACTCGGCGAGATCGTCGAGCGTGATCCTGTCGGCGAGCGCGTCGTGCAAGAACGCGCGAGCACGACGAACGGCCCTGGGCGCCCGCCGCGGCGATGGCGGCGTCGCAGAGAGGACCTCGGTCAAGGTCTCGACGGCGAGCGTCGCACGCTCGATCTCGGAGGCGCTTTCGCTGACGAGCGCGTCATGCAGAGCGAAGGCCAAACCGGTGGCGCGTTCGCCGGGCCCGAAGCCGGAGGCCTTGAAGTGGGGCGCGCCGCGCAAGCCCACGGCGTCGGCGGCCTGTGCCACGAGCGACGGAGAAAGGCCGGCCCCCTGGAGCGTGAACGGTGCGTGCACGCAGAGGTCGCGGTGAACCTCGCCCGGCTCCTTGAGCTTCAACGAGCCTTTTTCATGGGCTCGAACCCCGCCGCGGTACCAGCCATCGAAGGCTCCCTCGTAGACCACCACCACCGTGAAGTGCTCGGCGTATGTCGTCTTGAGGCGATCCTCGTTGTCGACCCGAAGCATGCCGGTCACCGACGGCGTCTCGGGCCTCCAAAAGCGGATCCTGCGGCGATCGTCGCACGAGAACACGCCCGGGAGTCTACCCGGCTGGGGCGGGAGCGATTGGGCGATCTTGGCGCAACCATCTCCGCCCACTACGTCGCGCGGACGCATGTGACGAGCCAGTCGAGCAGTCGCAAGACGACGTTCCACTCGTTGGTCGGGATCGCCCGGAGCAACTCGGTCATCCTCTGTCGCGCGTCGCCGTACGCCTTCTCGGCAGGCGTGCCGGCGAGCCGGAACGCGAGCGCGCGCCCGACGACCTCACAGCCGAGCAGCATCCGGCCCGCGGTGCTGTCGTCGGGCGGCTCCTCGAGGAGGACGCGAGCCCTCGCGAGATCGCGCGCCGCGTCTTCCGAGCGGCCTGCAGCGAACGCTGCGAGCGCACGGTCCGCGAGGCTCGCGCCGGTGATCTGGCTCGAGCCGCGCTCTTCGTTCTTCTTTACCGCGGTGTCGAAGACGGCCCAGGCAGCGGCGGCGTCGCCCCGAGCGAGATGCAAGAGGCCGCGCTTGCCGAGCAAGGTGCACTCGGATCGAATCGCGCCCGCGTCACGCGCTACCGCCAGCCCGCGCTCGAACCATCGCTCTGCCTCGGCGAGATCCGACCGGAGCAGATGAATGCACCCGATCGCTTCGTGCACGGTCGACCGGCTGACGTCTTGCGGATCGGGGAGGGCTGCGAGCGCCGCGAGCGCTTCGCCGAGCGCGGAGTCGAAGTCTCCGATGCCGACGAAGGTTTCTGCGACGTGCAGGTGAAGGAGCGCGCGCTCTCGCAGAAAGCCGACGCGATCGAAGATCGCCGCGGCTTCGGTGAGCGCCTCACGTCCAGCCGCCTGATCGCCGGTGCGCGTCAGGTGCTGCCCGAGGTCGAGCAGCACCCGGGCATGGACGACCGGGTCGTCGAGCTCGGCGGCGGCGTTCTCGGCCTTCTCCAACAGGGAGCGTGCGCTGCGGCCGCCGCCCTCGATGCGATCGAGATGGGCCAACAGGGCGGATGTTCGCGCGATCGCCCGGCGGTCGCCGGTGTGCTCATGGAGCGCGAGTGCGCCCCTCAGGCGCTCGGTCGCCTCACGCACCAGGCCGTGTCTCCAGAAGACCTCGCCCAGGGCGGCGAGCACGCGCCCGCGCAGCCTCTCGGAGCCCGCGGCCGCGGCGAGCTCCAGCGCGCGTTCGAGCTCGGCGCGCGCCGCTTGCAAGCCGGTGGCAGCGAGCCGCTCGCCTCGCGCGAGCCGCGCTTGCGCCTCCGCCCGAGGGTCGACGACGAGCGCGAGCGCGTCATCCAGAAGGCTCGTCGGCGCGCCCGCGACGGTGCCTTCCGCGAGGAGCAGCGCGGAGAGCAGCTCCGGATCCTCGAGCCGCGCTCGGCTCCTCGAGAGCAGCGCCCGACGCGCACCCGAGCGCTCGGCGGACAGGCCCCATGCACGGTCGATGACGAGCGCGAGCCGGGCTGCGGTCACGGCGTCGCGATCTAGGCACCGCTCCCACGCTGCTCGGAGCTCCGAAAGATCTGCCAACAGCGTCGCGGCGGCTTCGCGATGATTGTGGCCGTCGAGCCTGTCGACCGCCGCTTCGCCGGCTGCCAGGTAGTGTGCGGCGTGCCGCGCTTCCACCCCCGACCGGTCGGCAGACTTCTCGCGCGCGAGCTCACGGACCGCGCTATAGAGGACGAATCTGTCATGTTCGATCCGCGCCTGGCAGCGCCTGCAGAGGCTCGCGAGGACCGCCAGCGCGTCGGAGCCAAGAGCCACCGAGCGTGCCGCAGCGACATCGAAGGGCCCGTCGAACACCGAGAGCGCGACGAGCACCTCGCGTTCCCGGTCCTCGAGGAAGGTCCACGACCATTCCACCGCCGCCCGGAGCGTCGCGTGGCGTGCGGGGGCGTCGCGCCGGCCCACGACCAGCGTCTCGAGCTGGGCCTCCAGGCTCTCGAGGAGCGCCTTCGCGCCGAGCTGCGGGGTCAGCGCGGCGGCGAGCTCGAGCGACAAAGGGAGACGGTCGACCCGTTCGGCGATCGCCGTCACGAGCGCGTCGGGGAGCTCGCCGGCGCCCGCTGTGCGCGAGCGATCGACGAAGAGGTCGGCGGCCGTCGCGAGAGGCAACGGGCCGATGGGCACGACCTGCTCGCCCGCGAGCCGCAGCGGCTCGCGTGACGTGACGAGGACCGGGGGCCCGCCGTCGAGCCATGTTCCGACGTGCCGAGCGACCGCTTCGATCAGGTGCTCCGCGTTGTCCAAGACGACGAGACGATCGGGCTCGGACCTCAGGGCGCGCCCGACCCCGCGCGACCATTCGGATGGCTCGACCCCGTCGAGGGGTACGCCGAGAGCGGCGGCGATTGCGGCGAGGCAGAACAGCCTAACTTCCGATCTGGGGTTCTGGACAGCGAACGACGGATCCCCGCGGAAGGTTTTGAGTGACATGGCAAAGGTGACCGCGCGCATTGCGCGCCGAAGTTGCTTGGGGCCGCGCGAGCGCGCGGCGCACTCAAGCATCTCTGCCCCGCGGCGCGCTCGGTATATCAGTTTTCCAGATATTTGTTCCTCACGGAGTTTGCCAAGGGTCTGCACAAGTCTCGTCCCGCAAACTTGGCAGTCAAATGCCCAGGCCCGCCTCCAATGCCTGAGCGAAAGGCCCTCTCGGGAGCATTGCGGGCAATGCTGGAATGGCATCTGTGCCGTCAGCGAGGCTTCTCGTGGCGTCATTGCTGGAAAGGTCAAAGATCGCACGACGTCTGGGGCGACACGTGCAGCGCTGGCAATCTTCTCTGCCGCCACCGCGTCAATGCCGAAGTCC
>JBGTSH010000228.1:0-17048 GCA_041940405.1 Polyangiaceae bacterium | reverse complement strand
TCAACGACGGCATCGAGGCCGCGCTCGATCGAGCTCGCAAGGCCGCCGGCGATCGCGACGTCCGCATCGCGGGGGGCGGCGCAACGATCGTGGAGTACGTGAACGCCGGCCTCATCGACGAATTCTCGATCGCGCTCTCACCCGTGCTGTTCGGCTCGGGAATTCGCCTGTTCGATGGAGTGGACGCGCGCCGCGTGGCGCTCGTGCCGGTGCGCACGGAGCCGTCGCAGCGGGTGACCCATCTCACCTACGCGGTCCGAAAGCGCTAGCTCCCGTCAGCTCGCACCCTCCGGCCCGGGCAGAGCCGGCAGCTTCGCTTCGTCCTTTGCTTCACGCGTGTGCGCGATTCGATAGAGCACCGGCAGCACGATCAGGGTGAGCAGCGTCGACGAAAGGATGCCGCCGATCACCACCGTCGCGAGGGGGCGCTGCACCTCGGCCCCGGTACCTGTCGCGATCGCCATCGGGACGAACCCGAACGCGGCGACGAGCGCGGTCATGAGCACGGGTCGCAACCGCGCCAGCGCACCTTCGTGAACGGCGTCGTGGACCGACTTGCCTCCACGATGAAGGTTCTCGATGAAGGTCACCATGACCAGACCGTTGAGAACCGCCACGCCGGACAACGCAATGAAGCCGACCGCGGCGGAGATGCTGAACGGCAAGCCGCGGACGGCGAGCGCGAGGACGCCGCCGGTGAGGGCGAGCGGGACGCCGGTGTAGATGATGAGCGCGTTACGCACGTTTCTGAAGCTCAGGTAGAGGAGGCCGAAGATCAGGGCGAGGGCCACCGGAACGACCACCGCCAATCGCTTGCGCGCGGCGATGAGGTTCTCGAACTGTCCGCCCCACGCGATCCACAAGCCTTCGGTCCCCGGGGCCTCGGCCTCGACCCTCTCCTGCGCTTCCGCGACGAAGCTGCCGAGGTCTCGGCCGCGAACGTTGGCCTGCACCACGACGCGGCGCTTGCCGTTTTCACGGCTGACCTGGTTCGGCCCTTCGGCGATGTCGATCTTGGCGACGGCTCGAAGCGGGACGAACCAGCCGGTGTCGGGATTGCGGTCGGCGGTCGAAATCGGAACCGGCAAATCACCGATGGCGCGCAGATCGCGTCGAAGGCTCTCTGGAAGCCGCACGACGATGTCGAACCGGCGATCGCCTTGGTAGACCTGCCCCGCCTCTTTACCACCGAAGGCGGCCGCGACGACGCTCTCGACGTCCGCGACGGAAATGCCGTACCGGGCGATAGCGTCTCGATCGACGTCGATGGTGAGGACCGGCAGCCCGGTCACCTGTTCGACCTTCAGGTCTGCCACGCCGTCGATGGTGCCGAGGACGGCTGCGACTCGATTCGCGTGCGCGAGCATCGAGTCGAGGTCGTCGCCGAACACCTTCACCGCGACGTCGCTGCGAACGCCCGAGATGAGCTCGTTGAACCGAAGCTCGATGGGTTGGCTGAACTCGTAGCTCTGCCCCGGCACGTTCTTCAGCTCCTTCGAGATGGCGGTCGCGAGCTCTTCCTGCGTGTGCGCGCGCGTCCACTGATCTCGAGGCTTCAGCATCAGGTACGTGTCCGAGACGTTCGGTCCCATGGGATCCGTCGCGACCTCGGCGGTACCGGTGCGCGCGAAGATCTCGCCGATCTCGTCGGGAAATTTCTCGCGGATGACCCGCTCGAGGCTCGCCTGCATCTCGACGCTCGTGTTGATGCCGACCGAAGGGATGCGTGCCGGCTGAACGGCGAGCGCACCCTCGGAGAGCTTGGGCGCGAACTCGTTGCCGAGCGTGTAAGCGACGGCGGACGAGAAGCCGAGGAACAGCGCCGCGCAGACCAGCACGATTGCGCGGTTGGCGAGCGCGAAGATGAGGACGCGATCGTACGCGTGCTTCGCGATGCGAAAGAGAAAGTTCTCCTTCTCGCTGATCTTGCCGCCGAGCATGATCGCGACGAGCGCGGGGATGAGCGTCATCGAGAGGATCGTCGCGCCCGCGAGGGCGAGCACGACGGTGACCGCCATCGGCTTGAACATCTTCCCCTCGATCCCGGTGAGCGTCAGGATCGGCAGGTAGACGATGCTGATGATCAGCTCTCCGAAGAGCGTCGCTTTGCGCACCTCTTTCGAGGCTTCGTAGGCGAGCTCGATCCGCTCCTGGCGCGTCAGTACGCGTCCCAAGCGATGCTGTTCCTCGGCGAAGCGACGGATGCAGTTCTCGACGATGATGACAGAACCGTCGACGATGAGGCCGAAGTCGATGGCGCCCAGGCTCATCAGGTTTCCGCTCGTTCCGGTCTCGACCATGCCGGTCACGGCGATGAGCATGCTGAAAGGAATGGCGAGGGCCGCGATGATCGCCGCCCGGAGGTTCCCGAGGAGCAGGAACAGAACGGCCACGACCAGCGCCGCGCCCTCGAGCAGGCTCCTCGAAACGGTGTGCAGCGTGGCTTCGACGAGGTACGTGCGGTCGTAGAGCGTGCGCACCTTCACCCCTGGCGGAAGGGACTTCTGGACCTCGGCGAGCCGCTCGCTGACGCGCCGGGAGACGTTCCGGCTGTTCTCGCCGACGAGCATGATCGCGGTTCCGATCACCGCTTCCTTTCCCTCGACGGTCGCAGCGCCCGTTCGAAGGTCACGACCGATGCCCACGCTCGCGACGTCGGCGACGCGCACCGGAACGCCGTCACGGGTCGACAGCGTCACCCGCTCGATGTCCGCTTCGTCCTGCAAGAGCCCCGCGGTGCGCACCAAGTACTGCTCGCCCTTGCTCTCGACGTAGCCGCCGCCCGAAGCTCCGTTGTTGCGCTCCAGCGCAGCGACCACGTCGGAGAACGAGAGGCCGAGCGCTACCAAGCTCGTCGGATCGGGCGCGACCTGGTAGAGGCGCTCGAAGCCGCCGATCGCGTTCACCTCGGTCACGCCGTCGACGGTGCGAACCTGCGGCCGGACGACCCAATCTTGGATCGTGCGCAGGTCGATCAGATCGTACGGCTTGCCGTCGGGCCTCCGCGCGTCGGGGTCGGCCTCGACCGACCACATGAAGATCTCGCCGAGGCCTGTCGCGATCGGACCGAGCTCGGGTGCGACGTCTTTCGGTAGCGACGACTTCGCAGAGGACAGCCGTTCGGCGACGAGCTGGCGCGCCCAAAAGATGTCGGTGCCGTCCTCGAAGACGAGCGTCACCTGGGAGAGGCCGAAGCGCGACAGCGACCGCACCTGCTCCAGCTTCGGCAGACCTCCCATCGCGGCCTCGATCGGATAGGTGATCTGCCGCTCCACCTCGACCGGGCCGAGGGCCTGCACCGGCGTGTTGACCTGGACTTGGACGTTGGTGAGGTCGGGGACCGCGTCGATCGGCAGGCGCGTGAAGTTGTAGGCGCCGAAGATGCCGACCATGATCGTCACGACCAACACCGTCCAGCGGTTGTCGACCGAGAAGCGAAGCAGCCGAGCGAGGAGTGTCATCATGGGTGGCTCCGCTCAGTGATCGTGGCCCGCGGCACCTTTGCCGAGCTCCGCCTTGAGCGTGAACGCGCCCTTGCTCACGAATGCCTCACCCGCCTTGAGCCCGCCGAGGATCTCGACGACCGGGCCCTTCGCCGAGAAGCCGAACTTTCCGAGCACGACCGGACGCGCCTCGAACGCCCCTTCCTCCTCGACGAACACCACCGGCTTGCCCTCGAGCTCGAGGACGGCGTCGTCGGGCACGACCACGGCAGCGTCAGTCTCCTCGATCGCGACGTCGGCCGTGACGAAGAGCCCGGCCTTCCATTTGGGTCCCGGGTTATCGAGGACGATCCGTGCGGTCGCAGAACGCGTCGATTCCGTCGCGAGCGGCGTGATGAAGTCGATCTTCCCGATGGCCGCCTGCTCGATTCCGTCGGCTCGTACGCGTGCCGGTTGTCCCACCTCGACCCGGGCCAGATCCTTGGCGAAGACATTCACCTGGACCCAGAGGTTGCTCAGATCGGCGACGACGAAGGGCTTGGCGTCCTCTTTGAGCATCTCGCCGACCGCGATGTGCCTTTCGACGATGGTTCCATCGAGCGGAGCCAGCAGCGGATACCCCGAGCCGGTGCCGCCGGCTCCCGAGGCAGCGAGCGCCTGCGAAGCAGCGTCGCGGTCGATCTTCGCCTCGGCCAGCTCCTTCTTCGCCGAGAGGTACTCCTTCTCCGGGACGATCGAGTCTTTGAAGAGCTTCTCGATGCGCGTCATGTTCGCTTCGGCGAGCTTCAGCCGCTCGCCCGCCGCGCGCGCTTCACGGGTGATATCGGCGAGCTCCCGGCTGTCGAGCAGGGCGAGCACCTCGCCCTTCTTCACGACGTCGCCGATCTTCTTTTTTACCTCGCGAACGGTGCCGCTGATTCGCGGCGTGATGTGCGAGACCGCCTCTTCGTTGAGGCGGATTTCCCCCGGCAGCGAGAGCGTCGTCGCCACCTTTCCCGCGGCCGCGACGCTGGTCTCGATGCCCGCCGTCTTGCGCGCTTCGTCGGTCAGCCTGACGCGCCTTTCGTGCTCCTCTTGGTCGCCACCTTCGTGACCACGACCCTCGTGGTCCTCGTGGCCCCCATCTTCTTCGTGCTCGTCGCGATGGCCGCCCACGTCGTGCAGCTTGTGCTCTACCAGGACGGTCGCAGTGCTGGCGAGCAAGACGCCTGCGATCGTGATCCCGATCCACGTCGCGTTCTTCTTGGGGCCTTTCAGGGACGCCGGCGGTTGGGATGTCATCGCGCCGCTCCGGTTGCATAGCGAAGGTCGAGCACGGCAAGCGCCGCCGACAGCTCCCGATCCAACAGCTCGGACTGCGTCGAGACGAGCTCGCGCTGCAGCGACAAGAGCTCTGGAAGACCAATCTCTCCCGCTTGGAAGGCCTTCTTGCCGAGCTCGAGGTTTTCCTTGAGCGCGTCCCGTCCGACCTCCGCGAAAGCGTCCGCCGCCGCGCGCTCGTGCGAGAGCACCTCGGTCGTCGTCGCCAGCTCGTTCCGAGCCTCTGCCCGCTTTTGCTCGAGCTCGGACTCGATCCGCCGAGCGCGCGCGGCCGCTTCGGCGCCTAGCCCCTGTGAACGCTCGAAGATCGGGAGCGTGAGACCGAGGACGCCTTGGATGGTGTGCTTGGTACGCTCTTCGAACTCGTACTGCGCACCGAAGGTGAGGGTCGGCCAGGCGAGGGCATCGGCGAGATCTTCCTCGGCCTTCGCGACCGCGAGCTCGGCCTCGAGCGCTCGAATCTCGGGCCGACGTTTCAGCCAGTCTCCTGCCGTCTTGCCGGAAGGCGGCTTGATGTCCGCGAGGTTGCCGCGCAGCTCGATCCGGGCGCCGGGCTCGAGCCCGAGGAGAAAACGCAGCTCTCCGAGAGCGCGAGCGCGATCCGCCTCGCGCGCTTTCACTTCCGAACGCGCGCGAGCGAGAGCTCCGTTCGCCGCGTTCAGCTCGAGGAGCGTCGCGTCTCCGGCGACCTTTCGCTTCGCGGCGGTCTTTGCGTTCTCCAATGCGAGGCTCTCGATCTCCTTCGCCAGCGAGACCCGGTTGTCCGCCCAGAGCGCGCGAGCGTACGTCCTCGACGCAGCGCGCTCGACGTCGCGTATCGATGCTTCTGCCTCTGCCGTCGCTCGGTCGACCCCTGCTCGTGCCGCCGCGACGCGAGCAGACGATCCGCCGCCGAGATCGATGCTCTGGGTGAGCGCGACGTTGACCCGAAGCGCCGGCTCGTCCTCACCATCGATGATTTGCGGACCGGCCGCCCCTTCCAATAGGGGGTTCTGGCGCGGGAAGATTTCGGCGCCGACGAGCCGAGCTTCGGCCTCGGCGATCCGGCGCTTGGTGATCCGCTGGGTCGGAGAGCGGTCCCGCGCGCGGGCGATCACGCCTTGTAGATCGAGCACGGCCGCTGCGGGTGCGACGTCGGTCGGTTTGTTGTCTTGAGCAGCGCACGGAAACGCAACGGCGAGCATCGCCGCGCAAACGACGGCAGAAAAAGCACGCATGGATCCCTCGCGTGAATCGAGCGATGACCGTCGGCTGCGAACGCGCCACGCGCGTCGCTGCCGGTTCACAGCACGTCAGGCGAGGGGTCGTGGGACCTTGATCGGCGGTCCCCGGACGAGCTGCGAGTCGTGATCCAGGGGCGCGCCGACCGAGATGGTCCACTCGATGAAATAGAGGGCGACGGTGGTGTCGTTCGCGCGCGGCGGCACCGGCGTCCCGTGGTGTGCGCACGCGATGCAGCAGTGACAGTTCGGTCCGCAGTCGCAGTCGCCGTCTTCGTCGTCGGGGCACTCTTCGGCGTTCGCGTCGTGCGAGTCGACGATCTCGACGAGGACGATCTGCCACGCAGAAACGCCGAGCATCAGGTACGCGGTCGCAACGAGCACCCACAGGGCTCGGAACACGCGACGCACCTCGGCTCGGCCACGCACGCAGGTGGTTATAGCGGAAGGTGACGGGGCCGTCCTGATTTCGCGCCCTTTGCAACTGGGTTGCGTTGCACGGCCTTGACCCCAAGGCGGATCGGGCTGCCGCTCACGAGGGTGCAGGAGTGATCGCCGAGGGCAGCGCCGACCAAAATGAGTCGCAGGCTTTGCGCACGCGCCAAGCGCGTCAGTTCAAGCCGGGGATCTCCGGCATCTGCTCGACGATCTGTTGCCGATAGGTGGAATGGCAGCCATTGCACTTTGTCAGCGTGTCGCCGAGCGCGCGCATCACCGCAGCCGGGTCCTTGGCGCGGGCTGCCTCACCGATTTTGTCCGCGCTGCCGTGGAAGTCGAGCGCCTGCTCGGTGAAGCCGGGCGCGCCTTGGCCCATGTGTGAGCACATGCGGTGCATCTCGTCGGAGAGACCAATGCGCCTCGCTGAGCGCTCCACCGCTTCGAAGTCTCCAACGCCTGCGGCGGAGGCGATCTCCTGCACGGCGAGCAGGTGATCGCGCATGTTCTCTTTCTGGTGTGCGGCCATCGGGGCGAGCAAAGGAACGGGCGCTCGCCGATCCAACGCGTCGAGCGCACGCTGCGCCCCGCATGCCTGCGCGACGCTCGGCGTCGAGCTGGCGGCCGTCGGCTGTGCGGGCGCTGCCTCGCAAGACAGCAGCGCCGAAAGGATCAGCAACAGGGGTCGCGGTGTCATGCGGCTTCCGTCTCCGCGCAGCTGTCGACGATCGCCGCGTTGAGCGCGTCGAGCGCCGCTACGATTCGCGTCCGATCGCTTCGTGCGGGGAGCGCGGCCAAGAGCCGAGCGAAGCGCTCGCGGCTCGCGCGGTCTACCTTCGTCGCCAGGCGAGATCCTGCAGCGGTCAACGACAAGAGTCGCGCTCGGCCGTCGTTCGGGCAGCGCTCCTGCGTGACGTGCCCCGCCTGCTCCATCTTTGCGCAGAGACGGGTCACGTTGCTCTTGTCGATCCCGAGCTCTTCACCCAGCGCTTGCTGGGTCAGCCGCTCGCCTCGCCCTCCCGCTTGCAGGAGCACCATGAGCGCGTGCGCCGTCGAGGTCGAGAGCGGCGTCCCGCACGGTGTGCGGTCCAACGAGAGCAAGCCGAAGGAACGGACAAAGCGCTGTACGGCCACGCGCAGCGCCTCGGGTCCGCCAGCGGCAGAGGCGGTGCCTTGTTTTGCAGAAGACATGGCCGGAGGCTAGCTCCATTGGTTGCGTACGCAACTATTTACGGGACGACAACAACCCCGACCGATGTCACACTTGCCGGGCATGGAGCCTTGCGGGTCCTGTGCTTGCACCAAGACGGCGGAGCGCCTCGCTCAGAAGCAGGGCCGCGTGCTCCGCGTCGTGCTGTGGCTGAATCTGGTGATGTTCTTCGTCGAGGGCGGAGCGGGAGTGTGGGCGCGCTCGTCGGCGCTGCTCGGCGACTCCCTCGACATGCTCGGGGATGCCCTCGCCTACGGTGCCACGCTCTTCGCTCTCCACCGAGGCCTCAGGTGGAAAGCCAGAGCCACCGTACTCAAAGGGTCGCTGATGGCGGTCACCGCGGTCGGTGTGCTCGCGTCCGCCGTCGGCCGCGCCGTCTTGGCACAGCCGCCCGAGCCTCTCACGATGACAGGCGTCGGCGTCCTGGCGCTGTTGGTCAACGGCGCCTGCCTCTTGCTGCTGACACGGCATCGCTCGGACGACATGAACATGTCGTCGGCCTGGGTCTGCTCACGCAACGATTTGATCGCCAACGCCGCGGTGATCGCGGCGGCAGCGCTCGTCGCGCTCACCGGCTCGCTTTGGCCCGACTTCATCGTCGGCGTCGGCATCGCGATTCTGTTCTCGTCCTCGGCGCTCGATGCTTTGCGCGCCGGGCTTCGGCCTGGCATGGCGCGGTCCGCGAACCTCACGACGTGACGTTCGACGCGCTCAGCGTCACTTGCTCTTCGCCGCCGCCAATGCCACCTCGATCGCCGGGCAACACACCGCGGCCACCGACTTCGTCTCGGTCAGCATCCGCTCGAGCGTGCCGATCAGCTTCATCCCGTCGATCGCGTAGATGCGGTGCCGGCCGTCGCGCTGGCCGCGAACGATCTCGGCGTCCTCGAGCACCTTGAGGTGGCGTGAGATGACCGAGCGATCTTGAGGGAGCTTGTCGGCGATCGCGCCGATGTCGGACGGTCCGTGGACCAGCAGCACGCGAAGTACTTCGAGCCGCGCCGGCTCGGTCAGTGCTCGAAGGAAAGGTGAGTCGAGGATGTCGATCACCTTGGAAGCGGCACGTTCACGGGGCGTCACGGTGGGAGTATCTCACGCCGCGAGGGCGCAGCAGCCTGCAGGCCGGTACCGCCACGCGTAGTAGACGTGGACGGCTGCGATCAGCAGCGAGCCGGGGACCAGCTGACCGACCAGCAGCGTGACCCAGCCCGGATGGGCGCCAATCACCGGCGTGGAGAAGCTCGACCACGCCTCGATCGGACGAGACGTGAGCGCGAGGACGACGGCGGCGGTACGGCTCAGGATGAGGATGACGTGGAGCGTGAGCTCGAACCGCGACAGGCCGCCGAGATCGGCGCGGCTCTCGCGCTCCGCCCGGACGTCACGGATCTCGACCCAGTAAAGAGCCACGACGAGCGCGACGCCGGTCCAGAGGACGACGCCCGCCGTCGGGGCGAGAAAGATGGTGAGCACGATCGGCAGGAAGAGGAGGGCCGAGAAGGTGTGCCACACGTGTTCCATCCACGAGCGCGGCCGGCTCGGGAGCTTGAGCCGGATGAGGTGGATGTAGATGCCGTCGATAGCGGCCAGGACGGCGAACACCAGGAGCAGCACGGTGGACAGGGCGATCATGACGCATGCATATATGCACCCAAATGCACGTGTCAATGAGAGGGCTGGTGCTTTTCGGAGGCAGCGAGCCTGCCGGCGGCGAACGCCACGAAACCGGCTGCAGCGATGGCCAGCGAAAGGAGGCGGAACGCCGCCGGATAGCCGAACGCACCTCGGAGCAGCTCTACCGCGTAAGGCGATGAAGCCCGCGCGATCGCAGTGGCCGCAGCAATCCTTCCGCTTCGAGCGCCGAATCCGTCGGCACCGAACCAGGACAGCAAGACCGCGGCACGCTCGAGCGTCATCGTGCCGGCGGCCATGCCGAAGATCATGATCGCTATCTGGAGGACGGGTCGTTCGGCCGATGCGATCATGGCAGCGGCAATCGCTTGGATCGCGAAGAGGGCCGGCAGCCGGACGGCTGGCGTGACGCGGCGCTGAAGCGGCCCGAGGAGGATGCGGCCTGGTACCTGTGCAGCGCCCGCCAACCCTGCGATGGCAGCAGCTCCCGCGAGCTCGGAGCCCTGTTCCACCAGGAACCAGACGAGCGCGATCGACAAGCCGGTCGACGCGAACGACTGGAGCGCGAAGGCGAGCGCCAAGAGGTTCTGGACGCCTCGCTTCTCGGTGCTGTGCGCCCGACGTGAGCGATCGCGGTGCTCACCCTCGCGGGAGGTGGGCAGTTGCAGGGCGACAAGGCCGCAGACAACTGCGACGAGGCTCGCGAGCGTCACGAGGGCGCTGCGCCAGCCCAGCCTCTCGACGAGCACGGCCGTCAGCGGGAGGAACACCGTGCTCGCAAAGCCGCCGACGAGCGTGAGAATGAGAAGCGCCCTCGATCGATTGGGCTCACCCGGAAACCAATCGACGATGGCGCGGATAGCGGGCTCGTAGAGCGCGAGCGCGTGCGCGATCCCGAGGAGCGCAAACCCCGCGAGCAGCGAAGTCGATCCGGTGGCGAGCGAGAGCAATGCCAGCGCAACGGGACCGACCAGCGCACCGGCAAGGAGCACCGGTCGCGCGCCGAAGCGGTCGAGCAGCCTGCCGGTCGGCTGAGCCGCAAGCCCCGAGACGAACAGCGCCACCGAGAAGCCGGCAGCGGTCACCTCGGGTGCGATGCCGAGACCCTCGGTCATCGGGACCGAGAGCACGCTGTACGCGTAGTAGAGCGCTCCCCATGCGACGAGCTGATCGCCGCAGAGCGCCATGACGGCGATCCGGAGGCGCACGGGATGCGCCTTTGCTCAGCAGCAGGCTTTGGGCTTCGGCCCGCAGCAGCCGCTCGACGTCGATTCCTCGGCGACGTCGACGCGGCAGACGCCTGTCTCGGGCAGCTCGAGCTCGACGCGCTCCGCTGCTTCGACGTCGCCGGCGATCATGGCGACGACGGATCGAGCCTGCTCGTAGCCGGTGAGCAGAAGGAAGGTCGGCGCTCGGCCGTAGCTCTTGCTTCCGATGATGTAGAAGCCCTCTTCGGCGTGCGCGAGCTCGCGTGCGCCGTGGGGCCGCACGGTTCCGCAGCTGTGCTCGTTGGGATCAATGAGCGGCCCCAATGCCGCGCTGCACTCGAGCACTGGATCGATCGAGAGGCGAAGCTCGCGCGCGATGTCGAGGTCGGGTCGCTGGCCGGTCGCCACGATGATCCGATCGATGCCGCCGTGCGCGAAGGGCTCGCCGGATCGTGTTCCCGAGACGGCGAGCTTGCCCTCCTCCTCATCGACCGACTCGATGCGGAAGCTCCGGAAGAGCGTGAGCATTCCGCGTTCGGTGAGCGCCTTGAGGTCGTCACCGATCTTGCCGCGCGCGGGGAGGCCGTCGTCGATGCCTCCTCCGAAGACGCGCGACAGATCGTCGCCACGGGTCGCCCAGAGGATCTCTGTGCCTGGTGCATTCTTCGCCAGCTCGGCCAGGCCGAGGATGCTGTTCGCCGCCGAGTGGCCGGCGCCGACCACGAGCGTCGTCTTGCCGGCGTAGTGGGATCGGTGCTTCCCGAGCACGTCGGGGATGCCGTAGTGCATGCGGCCGCCGAAGCGGGATTCACCAAAGGCGGGCAGGCCTTGCGCTCCCAGGGGGTTGGGGCTGCGCCACGTTCCGCTGGCGTCGATGACTGCTGCGGCCTCGAGCTGCCTTTCGGTGCCGTCGCTCCTTCGAATGCGGATAGCGAAGGGAGCGCTCGTGCGACCGGACGTCTTGATCTTGTCGATGCCAAGCCGAGCGACGGCGGTCACCGCATGATCGAAGAGGATGCGATCACGAAGCGCAGGGTGGTTTGCCAGCGGTCGCAGGTAGCCGTCGAGGAGCTCGCCGCCCGTCGGAAGATCCTCGGGCGGCGGCGCCTTCCAGCCGGCCATTTCGAGCAGCTTGGCGGCGGCCTTGTCGACGTTGTAGCGCCACGGCGAGAAGAGGCGCACGTGCCGCCACTCCTCGACGCTCGCTGCGACGCCGTTGCCCGCCTCGAGAACGACGGGAACCAACCCGCGCTCGAGGAGTCGGACGGCTGCTGCCATACCGACTGGACCCGCCCCAATCACGACTACGGGAAGCTTCGTGGTTTCCATCGCGTGCCTCGCGTTCGTCACGTCAGCAGCAGCTCTTCTTGGCGGTGCTGCAGCCGCAGCCCGCTCCGCCCTTCGACTTCACGCTCGCGTCGAGCGCGCAGCATCCCTCCGTGCCCTCGGGTGCGGGTCCCCCGCAGCAGCCTCCGCTCTCGCGGGTGGTGGTGTTGGTTTTCTCGGTCTGTGTCATCGGGCTCGATTTGGATTCATCGTTGGTCATCGTCGTCTCCTTCGATCATGGAGACGCTTCGCGATCGTGAAGGATGCACGATTCATCATCGCCCGCGCTTCTCGGGCTTGTTGCAGCACGGCTCGGCGCCGCGCTTCTGGTAGGCGACGACCGCATTTCGACAGTCGAGCTCGACGCGACAGCAATCGAGCAGAATGACCTTGAGGCGCTCGCGGCCGCGCTGCACGCGAGACTTCATCCCCGAGAGCGACACGCCCATGGTGCGCGCCGCCTCGGCCTGGGTGACGCCCTGCATCTCGGTCAGCTGGATCGCGGTTCGATAGGGCTCGGGCAAGCGCTCGATGAGCTCGCCCATGCACGACGACAGCTTTGCCTCGGCCGCACGGTACTCCGCGGCCGCCTCGTCCTCGGTGGGCGATTCCGCAAGCTGGTCCGACAGCGCCTCACGCCGCTGGTGCGCACGCAGCGAATCGGCCACGACGTTGCGCGCAATCTGAAAGATCCACGCCTCGATCTTCTCCGCGTCGCGGACGTCGCCGAGGTGCTTTTGGATGCGGAGGAAGACCTCTTGCAAGAGGTCGTCGGCGTCGACGCCCGCCGGAGCGCGCGAGGCCAGGAAGGCCCGAAGGCGGGTCCCGAACTCGCTCCAGAGGACGGACGGGGACGACGTGGCTGCGCCCATACTCTCTGCGTTGCAGGTTTCCATGGATCTTTCTCGGTGTGGTGTGCCGCCCGAGGAAGAGACGCTCGAGGTCGAAGATGGACGCAAGAAAAGTCGAGGCGATTCGCGACGAAGTATGCCGGCGCGTCCCCGTATTCTAGACCCATGAGGCTCCACCCGCGCGTCGTCGGTCTTGGTCTCTTCCTCGCGGCCTGCGGCTCCCGCGGCGAGGATTCGAAGAAGGACGGTGGGTTTGCGAACGGGATGCTGGGTGGCCTGCGGGTCTACGACAAGTCCAGCGGCACCAGCTGGAAGCCCGACGCCAAGGGCGCGCTGGTTCTTCAGGTGTTTCCCGCGAGCCAGGGCGCTTGCTTGCCCGAGATCGACAAGCTCGAGGCCACTGCCAACGGCAAGGCAATGACAGTTGAAGCGAAGGGCGGTTCGAGCACCAAGGTCAACCTGGCGCACGGCAAGACCGTCGACAAGGGTTGTCATCCCATCGACGTGTGGATCGACAAGTCGGATATTCCCGCAAAAGAGGACGGAACGGTCATGTTCGAGCTGTCGGACGGTAGCACCAAGCTCGAGATCGGCTGGGCCCGTCTCTTCGAAGCGCGCAAGCCCGTCCTGGACTCGAAGACTCTCAAGATCGGAGAGCCCGCCAAGGGAAAGTGGAACGTCGACGAGGACGAGCTCGTGGCGTCGAAGCACTTCGCCGTTTGCCTCCGACCGACCGGCGCCGAGGCGGAGAGCTGCAAGCTCGGCCCCGACGACTGTGCGGTCGCGAAGCTCGACGAGCGGACCGTTACTTTTGCCGTGCCGGATTCGTGGGGCTGCGCCAAGCAAGGCGCGCTCTTCATCCGAGGGCTCACCGGCAAGTCGAAGGCCCAGAAGTGCGATGAGCGGTTGAAGCAGTGCAGCGCCGAGATTGCCCCGAGCGAGGTCGAGGTCGAGATCTCGAAGTAGGCCTTCTGGCCAGCTAGTCCAGCCGATCGCTCCAGCCGCCGCCGCCGCCGATCGCGGGCTTGGGCTTCGGCGCCGGCTCGCCGGTCATCGTCGCCATGTAGGTCAGGTACGCCGGCTCGATCCTCTGCATGATCTTGTCGCGATCGCCGTAGAACTTGTAGCTGAAGGGGCAGACGCCCGAGCTCGTTCCTTTGAACGTCTTCTTCTCGACGAGCTTGCCGGTCGCAGCTTCGAACATCGAGACCTCGAACTCGCCGTCGTGCATCTCGAGCACCTTGCCGCTCGTGAAGTCGCACTCGGCCTTCTTCTTCTTGGGCACACCTTTGATGCAGGCGACGAGCTCGTACTTCGTCACGTCCTCTTCGGGTGTCTCGGGAAACACGATGTTGTCGGGAACCTCTTGGCGTGTGTTGCCTTGTTCCGTGGTGGGGAAGTACGCGAGGTGCACGTTGCGCTTCCCCGAGCCGGGCTTGTAAGGCGCAGCCGACGGGACGGGGCTGCCGGAGCAGACGGAGTCGAGATCGCTCCGTTCCGCCTTCGGCAGCTGGATGCCGTCGGGCTCGAAGGGAAGGAGCGTGGAGACGACCTTGGGGATGTAGTCGGCACCGGTGAAGTAGCTGCCGGTCACCGAGCCCGGGCACGGCTCGGTGTGTCGGTCGAGCTCGAACGTCTCCTCCTTCACGACCTTGCCCGTCGTGGCCTCGATGATCCGCAGCGTGTGGGTCATGTCGAAGACCTCGACGCTGGCGCCATAATACGTGCAGTAGCTCGGCTTGCCGTGGCGCTTGAGATCGACGCACGCGACGAGCTCGACGTCGTCGACGCTGTCCTTCTCGGTCGCGAAGCCGATGAATTTATCGGGCCGGACGCTGTCGTACTTCGGCTCCTTGTTGTCGAGGTACTTGTGAAAGAGGGCGACCTTGCTCGGCTTGGTCGGGTCCTTGCTCTTTGCGTATTTCTTGGCGCCCGGGAACGGGTCCTTCTTGTCGCAAAGATCGGCGTACGAGCCGAGCGACGTCGCCCTGCGCGGGGGCGGCTCGTACTTCGCCGGAGCATCGCCGCCGCTGCGGTAGGGATCGCTGCGCTTCGTCACGAGCAAACCGATCCCGACGATGACGCCGATGCCGGCGAGGATGCCGACGGGGACCAACCAGCCCGGCTGCTTCGGTTTTGCCGCTGCAGCGTGGGCTTGCGGCGCCGGCCCCCAATGCTGCGGACCGTAAGCGGGCGGGGCGGCCGGAACGCTCTGGTGTCCGGGCGAGCGCCGCGGGTTGTCGAAGTCGATCCGCTGCACGCCGAGGATCCCGACCATCGAGCGTCCGCCGTCGGCGAGGGTGACGGACCAGTCGCGCTGTCCCAGCGCTTCGGCGTAGCCGCGATCGCGCTGCCAGGTCGTCATCTGACCCGTGCGCACCGGCTTGTCCGCGGCGACGCCGGTCCCGGCGTAAAACGACGGGACCCGACCTCGAAGCCGCGTTCCGTCCACCATCTCGATGTCGGCGACGGACCACATTACGTCGAACGACGTCTTCGGATCGTGGAATGTGATCGAAGAGAGCTCGCTGAACGCGAGGTCGAGCAGCCGATTCCCGTCGTAGACCGGCAGCGTCGCGCCGGTCAGCTCGTCAGAGTCCGAGATCGCGGAAAATCGCTGCTTTGCGCCACCGACCCGCGTGATGGTCCCCGCAGTCGGAGGCGTCATCGAGGCCGCCTCGCCGAGGGCGGCCTGAGCTCCGTGCGCGTCGCCGTTCACGTGGCAGACCGACGCCTTCATCAGCGCGAGAACGTGCGGCGGGGGCATACCGATCGCCGCGCCTTTGCCGGCCCACCTGGGATCGCGACGCCGCTCCGTCGCCATCTGCTCGGCCTGTGCAGCCGCGCCGAACGCAGCCATCGGCCCCGCGAGATCGGGTGCAGCCGCGACGAGCCGTTGCATCGTCGCCTGCGCCGCTTCGAACCGCTGGAGTCGAACCTCCAGGTTGAACCGCATCAAGAGACGGCCCGGATCGACGGCGGGCCCGTTCGTCTCGTGCTCCAGGCTCGAGAGCGCTTGCTCGAATTCCCCGTGCTCGATCGCTGCTTCGACGGACATCAGGCCAGAGTTTACGTGCGCGGAGCGACCGATACGCCTCGGGTTCGTGACCATCGCAAGCGCGTGAAATGTCAGCGCTTGTAGGTGCCGGGGTGCCCGTGCTCGGATTCGCTCGGAAACTCTTCGGGAGAGCGGCGCCCGAAGCGGTCAGTCCCGGCCGCGAACGCTCGCGACGGCCGTCTTCACCAGCCGGCCGAGCGCGCCCAACCTGCCGGAGACGCCGCGCGAGTAGATCGTGCGGATCGTCTCGCGCGCGATGTCGTAGTCGAAGGCCCCGACGGGGTAGAGCTTCGAGGGCGCGCCGAAGGGGAAGCGGTCGGAGAGAACCGCCTTGGCGTTGCAGCACGCGCGAATGCCTTCGCGACCGTTGAGGCGACCGAAGCCGGAGCCGCGCACGCCGCCGAAGGGAAGGTCCATCGCCATGTACGTGAAGCCGAAGTCGTTCACCGACGTGCCGCCGGCGACGATGCGGTCTGCGATGCGCTCGCCGCGCGAGAGGCTCTTGGTCATGACGGTGGCCGACAGGCCGTACTGCGTCGAGTTGGCGATCCTGACAGCATCGTCTTCTCCGCGGGCGCGGAGGATGACCATGACCGGGCCGAACGTCTCCTCTTCGAGGATGAGGGCGCTCTCGGGGACGTCGGCGAGGATGGTCGGCGCGAAGAAGTCGCCGGTCTCGGTATGGTTGCGATGACCGCCGGCGAGGACGCGCGCGCCCTTGTCGACGGCGTCCTTGACCAGCCGCTCGACGATCTCGAGCTGCATGGGCGTGGTCATCGCGCCGATGTCGACGCGCTTGTCACCGAGGGGCGGGCCTTGGCGGAGGTTCTTGGTCAGCTCGACGACGCGCGAGACGAAGCTGTCGTAGACGGCGTCCATCACGATGAAGCGCTCGGCTGCGAGGCAGTTCTGTCCGGCGGCGATGAAGATGCCGGCCATGGCCGCGTGCGCGGCGCGCTCGATGTCGGCGTCGTCGCAGACGATGAACGCGTCCTTGCCGCCGAGCTCGAGGATGACCGGGGTGAGGTTCTTGGCGCTGCCTTCGATGATCTTGCGGCCGTTGGCCATCGAGCCGGTGAAGATGATCTTGTCGACGCCCGATGAGACGAGGGCGGCGCCTGTCTCTGCGTAGCCGTCGATGATCTGAACGAGCTCGCGGGGGAGGCCCGCTCGCCCGAGCGCGTCGTCGAAGATCGCCTGGATGCGGCGGCTCGACCACGCGACGTGCTCGCTCGGCTTGATGATGACTGCGTTGCCGGCGAAGAGCGCGGGGATGGTCGGGCCGAGGATGTTCTGGAGCGGGTAGTTCCAGGGCGCGATGATCCCGATCACGCCGAGCGGCTGG